>NZ_DATAVI010000013.1:0-24674 GCF_036267815.1 Nocardioides sp.
CGCGATCACGACGAAGGCCTCCGAATCGCCTCTGCGCATGACGAACTGCGCGGTCTCCGAACTGCCTTCGGGGTAGTAGTTGACGAGTGGCGGTCGCCTGTCGAGGTCAATGTCGAACTGGCGGACCATAAGACCGTTCCCGCCCGGTTCCTTGGCGGGGCAAAGGACCGCGCCCCCGGTCACTGCGGTTGGCCTCACGGTCACCTGCGGCTTCATGACTAGCACCGTTCGATCTTGCGTGGCCTGGATTCTGACCAGGATGTGGCGCCATCCGACGCCCTCGGCACCGTGACCGCGAGCCCAGTCGGCCCATTCCTGCTTCTCGTGTGGCCCGGGTCCTGGGATGCCCTCAGAGAAGTAGAAGTCGGTGTCAGCAAGCCACGCCGGATCGACGTTCAGCATCTCGTCGGGCCGCAGACCGCCCATCTCGTCGGGCGTGGCGTAGACGAGAAGTTTGATTCCGTGGTCGCCCGTCTTGCGCAGGATCACGGGGTCGAGTCGGTTACGGAGCGGCCCCCACAGGAGCGCCCACGCTCCGAGGACCAGAGCAAGGACGAGGCCAGCGATTACAGATCCCAGCACTGCTTCCCCCACAGTCAGTGCGAGCACGACCACTCCTCGACTCTTCGGATCGGCTCTTGCGACCGCGTCGTCCCATCCTTCACGCAAACCGGGACCAACGCGATACGAAGGCGTACTTCCGACTCAACCCACGTGCGCAACAGCCATAGCGCGGGCCTACGTCCCAGCGTTCGACTCCCTCGTGAGCTGATCCGCCAAGTCGACACGCTCGATCTACGCAGGGGACTCAGGCGTCCCCGCGGACCAACCGATCATCTGCGCTTCCTCGGCACCGCCCTGGTGCTCCCGCTGCCAATTGGCAGCCTCCACAGCTGCCCAGAAGTCCGCGGGACGGCGCCGAGCGTCGACCAGTCTGTCCAGTTGCGTGAGGGACAGTGTCCGAAGGGAGCCGTCGCTCATTCTGACCTCGTAGACACGACGGCCATGCAGGAGGCGGCGAAGTCCTCGCCGGTCTTCTGTTCGGCGGAACGCCACAACCCTCACGAGGGTCAGGATCTCACGCGCCCCGGCGACCAAGAGCGCTTCGCATCCGACCGTGCCGCCAAGCGGTGTTGGCAGTGAGGGCACTGACCCACCTCGGCGACAAGGGTGGCACGGGCTTAGCACATATTTCGGCACATGAACCGGCGCGAGACGCGGACCCAAACACAATGCCCCAGGTCAAGGACCTGGGGCTGTTGTGCGCGAGGGGGGAGTTGAACCCCCACGCCCTTTCGGGCACACGGACCTGAACCGTGCGCGTCTGCCTATTCCGCCACTCGCGCCAGAAGCGCGCCAAGGTTATCCCAGCCCGCGACGGGCGCCCAAACCGCGGTCCGGGTGTGCGTGCTGGATACGATCGAGCACAACCCGACCACCCTCGGGCGCCGTCCCACCCGGGGCGGAAGACCAGGCCACCGGTCGACGTCACGCGCGTCGGCGGGTACGGCGAGATCGGGAGGAGGTGCGGGCGTGAGCGGGCTCCAGAGGTTCGAGCAGCGCCTCGAGGCGATGGTCTCGGGGGCGTTCGCCCGCGCATTCCGCAGCGCGGTCCAGCCGGTCGAGATCGCCGCCGCGCTCCAGCGCGAGTGCGACAACAACACCCAGATCCTGTCCCGGCAGCGCCGGATGGTCCCCAACGACTTCCACGTCGAGCTCTCCGGGCCCGACACCGACCGACTCGCGCCGTACGACTCGGCCCTGGTCAAGGACCTCGCCCTCCAGCTCCAGGAGCACGCCGAGAAGCAGAGCTACGTCTTCGCGGGCCCCATGACCATCGCCTTCGACCGCGCCGACGACCTGACCATCGGCCGGTTCCGCGTGCGCAGCCAGGCCCAGGCGGCCGTGGTCAGCAACGCCACGCACACCCAGGTACGCCGCGCCCGGGCGCTGCTGGAGGTCAACGGCACGCGTCATCCGCTTCAGCCGCCGGGCCTGGTGGTCGGCCGCGGCACCGAGGCCGACCTGCGCATCAACGACCCGGGGGTGAGCCGGCGTCACGTGGAGTTCACGGTGACCGAGTCCGCGAACGGCGGGGTCGGCATCTCGGTGCAGGATCTCGGCTCGACCAACGGCATGCTGGTCGACGGGCACCGGATCACCAGCGCCGCGCTCCAGGACGGCTCCGAGGTCAAGATCGGGCGCACGACGATGACCGTGCGGGTGGAGGAGGACGCCGATGTCTGAGCTGACGCTGTTCTTGATCAAGATCTCCTACCTCGCGATCCTGTGGATCTTCGTGCTCTCGGCGATCTCGGTGGTGCGCTCCGACATGTTCGGGGCCCGCCTGCCGGCGACCGCCCGCGAGGCGGCCGCGCCCAAGACCCGGCGGCAGCCCAAGCAGAAGGCACGCAAGGGATCGCCCACCCATGTCCTCGTGGTCGACGGCGCCAACCGCGGCGAGCGCGCCGACCTGTCCCAGGCCCCGATCCTGATCGGGCGCGGCTCCGACGCCGCGATTCGCCTCGACGACGACTACGTCTCGACCCGCCACGCCCGGATCGCCTCCAGCGGCGACACCTGGTTCGTCGAGGACCTCGGCTCGACCAACGGCACCTACATCGGGAGCGCGCGGATCACCCAGCCCACGACGCTGACCCTCGGCACCCAGGTCCGGATCGGCAAGACCCTGCTGGAGCTGCGCAAGTGAGCTTCCGACTCCAGTACGCCGCGATCTCCGACGTCGGGCGTGTACGCAAGGACAACCAGGACGCCGGGTACGCCGGTCCCTGGTTGCTCACCGTCTGCGACGGAGTCGGTGGCGCGGCCCGGGGCGACCTCGCCTCCAGCACGGCGATCACCCAGCTGCGGCGCCTCGACGAGCCGCCGAGCGACGACCACGACGCGGCCGACACCGCCGAGCACCGCCTCGAGCTGGTCGCGGGCGCCCTGCACCGCGCGTCGGACAAGATCGGCGACCTCGTCGACGAGGAGCCGTCCCTGAGCGGCACGAGCACGACGGCGACGGTGGCGTTGTTCGACGGCGAGCGGCTCGCCATGGGCCACGTCGGCGACAGCCGCGCCTACCTGTTCCGCGACCGTGAGATCAGCCAGCTCACCAGCGACCACACGTTCGTGCAGAGCCTGATCGACGAGGGCCGGATCACCGAGGCGGACGCGCGCACCCACCCTCACCGCAACCTCATCCTCAAGGCCCTGGACGGAGTCCACGAGGTCGACCCCGACCTCTTCACCGTCCAGCTGGCGGAGTCCGACCGGATCCTGCTGTGCAGCGACGGCGCGTCCGGGTCGCTGGACAACCGCCGCCTCGCCGACATCCTGTCCACGGGCTCCCCGGACTTCGCCGCCGTCGAGCTGGTCCGGGCCAGCCTGGAGGCCGGCAGCACCGACAACGTCACCTGCATCGTGGCCGACGTCCTCCCCGTCAGCGCCGAGGAGACGGCCGACGAGCCGACCCCGATGGTGGTCGGCTCGGCCGCCGAGCTGCGTCGCCGCCCACGGGCCGGCGCGTCGTTCTTCCGCGGCCACCGCGCCGGCGACACCGGCGAGATGGAGCCGATCGCGGCCGACCTGGTCGACGAGCTGCCGCCGGGCGTGCCGTTCGCCATCGACACCGACCCCGAGGCCGCCCGCTACGCCCCGCGCCCCCCGCGGCGACACCCATGGCTGCGCCGCGGGCTGGCCCTGCTCGGCCTGCTCGGGATCGCCTGGATGGCCGGCGCGGCGGCCTGGACCTGGAGCCAGCACCAGTACTACGTCGGCGAGCAGCACGGCGTCGTGACCGTCTTCCGGGGCGTCCAGGCCGACGTGCCCGGGCTCTCGCTCTCCCACGCCTACGAGACCAGCAACGTCCGGGTCGGCCAGCTCGACCCCTACACCGCCCGCACCGTCGAGTCCGGCATCGGCGTCGGCAGCCTCGGCGAGGCCGAGCGCACCGTGCAGCGCCTGGCGACCAGCCAGTCGGCGCCGACGAGCGGGGGGCAGTGAGATGGCCCAGCAGTCGGGTGCCCTGATGCCGTTCGTCCACCGTCGCCGGAGGGGAGCCGAGCTGTTCCTGCTCATCCTCGCCCTGGTCGTCGGGGTCGGCGCCTACGCGGCGGTCGGGCTCGGCGTCAAGGAGAAGGTGCCGCCCGACATCGTGTCGTACGGCGGCTGGCTGGCCGCCCTGATCATCGTCGCGCACATCACCGTGCGCCTCGTCGCGCCGTACGCCGACCCGGTGCTGCTCCCGATCGTGGCCGCTCTCAACGGGCTCGGGCTGGCCGAGATCCACCGCCTCGACCTCGCTCTCAACCACCACTTCGCGCGTCAGCAGCTGGTCTGGATGACCTTGGGCGTCGCGCTGTTCGTCGCCACCCTGACGATCCTGCGCGACCACCGAGTGCTTCAGCGCTTCACCTACACCAGCGGTCTGGCGGCCATCGTGCTGCTCCTGCTGCCGATGGCCCCGGGCATCGGCAAGAGCGTGAACGGCGCCCGGATCTGGATCCACGTCGGCTCGATGAGCTTCCAGCCCGGCGAGGTTGCCAAGGTGCTGCTCGTGGTGACCTTCGCCGGGTACCTCGTGCTGCACCGCGATGCCCTGGCGCTGGCCGGGCGCCGGGTGGCGATGGTCGACCTGCCCCGGGGCCGTGACCTCGGGCCGATCCTGACGATGTGGGCGGTCAGCCTCGGCATCCTGGTCTTCCAGCACGACCTCGGCTCCAGCCTGCTGTTCTTCGGGCTGTTCCTGGTCATGCTCTACGTCGCCACCGAGCGCGCCGGCTGGCTGGTCGTCGGCGCGACGCTCTTCGTGGTCGGCTCCTACCTCACCTACGTCTTCATCGCCCACGTGCGCGAGCGGTTCCAGCTGTGGTCCGACGTGTGGGCCCACTACGGCCAGAACACCGACGACAAGGGCCGGCAGACCGTCGAGACGATGTTCGGGATGGCCTGGGGCGGGCTCGTCGGGCGTGGCCTGGGCCAGGGCTCGCCGTGGCGCATCCCCTTCGCCGAGAGCGACTTCATCTTCGGTGCCATCGGCGAGGAGCTCGGGCTGACCGGGTCGATCGCGGTGATCCTGCTCTACGGCCTGATCGTGGAGCGCGCCCTGCGCGCCGCCCTGATCTGCCGCGACGACATCGGCAAGCTACTGGCGACCGGCCTCGGCGGCGCGATCGCGATCCAGGTCTTCGTCGTCGTCGGCGGCGTGACCCACCTGATCCCGCTGACCGGCCTCACCACGCCGTTCCTGTCGTACGGCGGGTCGTCGCTGGTCGCCAACTGGGTCATCGTCGCGGTGCTGCTGCGCATCTCCGACGCCGCGAGACGACCGCCGCCCGACCTCTCCACGGGCGACGACGCCGCCATGGACGAGACCCAGGTGGTCAAGCTGACATGAGTCACCCCACGACCTTCTTCTCCCCGGCTCCGCTCCTGCGAACAACGCCGCGGGGGCCCCGATGAACAAGCCCATCAGGACGGTCTCCATCTTCTGCCTGCTGCTGTTCTTGGCGCTCGCCGTCAACGCGACCTACTTGCAGTACTACCACGCCAGCGCGCTCAACGACCGCGCCGACAACGGCAGGGTCGCCACCGCGACGTACTCCCGAGCACGCGGGGCGATCCTGGTCGGTCACACGCCGATCGCCGAGAGCGTGAAGGAGAACAAGGACCAGTACAAGTACCAGCGCACCTACCGCGACCCGTACATGTACGCGCCGGTGACCGGCTGGTACACCTTCGGCAACGAGACCGGCATGGAGCGCTACGAGAACTCCTTCCTCTCCGGCGAGGACGACAGCCTGTTCGTCAACCGGCTGGTCGACCTGGTCAACGGCACCGCCACCAAGGGCGGCAACGTCCAGCTCACGATCGACCCGGCCGCCCAGAAGGCCGCGTTCGACGGGCTCTCGGCCCTCGGTCCCGACATCGAGGGCGCCGTCGTGGCCATCCAGCCCGACACCGGCAAGATCCTGGCGATGGTCTCGCTGCCGACCTTCGACCCCAACAAGCTGGCCGACCACGACTTCAAGAAGGCCAACGCCTACGCCACCCGGCTCTCCAAGCTGAAGTCCCAGCCCCTGCTCAACCGAGCCATCCAGACGACGCTCGCGCCGGGGTCGACCTTCAAGGTCCTGACCGCGGCGGCCGCCGTGGAGCACGACGGGCTCACGTCGACCTCGGTGGTGCCGGCCGGGCCGTCGTACACGCTCCCGCAGTCGAGCAACACGGTCCACAACGAGGTCGCCGGCTGCCTGTCGAAGATCACGCTCACGGTGGCGATGATGGACTCCTGCAACACCGCCTTCGCCCCGCTGGCGGTCAAGGTCGGGGCGACCGACATGCACCAGACGGCGACGGCGTTCGGGTTCAACCAGCAGTACTTCGACCAGCTGCCCGGGCAGGCCATCTCCCGCTACCCCGCCGGACTCGACCCGCCCGGCACCGCGCTGTCGGGCTTCGGCCAGGGCTCGGTCACCGCCTCGCCGCTCCAGATGGCGATGCTGACCGCCGGCATCGCCAACCACGGCGTCGTGATGCAGCCCTACCTCGTCAACGCCGAGCAGTCGCCGACCAGCTTCGAGACCCTGAAGCCCGGCAGCTCCCACCAGCTCTCGCAGGCGGTCTCGTCCTCGACGGCGACCGAGGTCACCAAGATGATGGTGGCGACCGTCCAGAGCGGCACCGCGACCCCGGCCGCCATCCCGGGCATCCAGGTCGCCGGCAAGACCGGCACCGCCCAGAGCGGCCTGAAGAACCCCGACGGCAGCGAGGTGCCGCCGTACGCCTGGTTCGTCGGGTTCGCCCCCGCCCCCTCACCGAAGGTCGCGGTCTGCGTGATGATCCAGCACATCAACACCCCCACCGACGAGATCGCCGGCGGCAAGCTCGGGGGCCCGATCGCCAAGGCGGTCATGGAGGCGGTGCTGAACTCCCATGGCTGAGCACCCGATGCCGCAGACGCAGAAGACACCCAAGAAGGGCCACCCGTGAGTCCCGACACGACACCCGACGGCCAAGCCGAGGGGCACACGCTCATCGGCGGCCGCTACGCGCTCGGCGAGCTGCTCGGCCGCGGCGGGATGGCCGAGGTCCGCAAGGGCACCGACGCCCGCCTGGGTCGCACCGTGGCGGTCAAGCGCCTGCGCACCGACCTCGCCAGCGACGTGACCTTCCAGGCGAGGTTCCGGCGCGAGGCCCAGAGCGCCGCCTCGCTGAACCACCCCTCGATCGTGGCGGTCTACGACACCGGCGAGGAGCCCGCCAGCGACGGGTCCGGCATCTCCCAGCCCTACATCGTCATGGAGTACGTCGCGGGGCGCACCCTGCGCGACATCCTGCGCGAAGGGCGCAAGATCCTGCCCGAGCGGGCGCTGGAGATCGCGAGCAGCGTGCTGTCGGCCCTCGACTACAGCCACCGGGCCGGGATCATCCACCGCGACATCAAGCCCGGCAACGTCATGCTCACCCCGGCCGGAGACGTCAAGGTCATGGACTTCGGCATCGCCCGCGCCATCTCCGACGCCTCCAGCACCATGACCCAGACCGCCGCCGTGGTGGGCACCGCGCAGTACCTCTCGCCCGAGCAGGCGCGAGGTGAGCCCGTCGACTCGCGCTCCGACGTCTACTCCGCCGGCTGCCTGGTCTACGAGCTGCTGACCGGCCGCCCGCCGTTCATCGGCGACTCCCCCGTGGCCGTCGCCTACCAGCACGTGCGTGAGCAGGCCGCGCCACCCTCCGACCACGACACCGACCTGCCGCCCGAGGTCGACGCCATCGTGATGAAGTCGCTGGCCAAGCGCGTCGAGGACCGCTACCAGTCGGCCGCGGCGATGCGTGGCGACATCGAGCGCTACCTGGCCGGGCACCCGGTCCACGTGACCCCGCCGCCACCCCCGCCGCTCGAGCCGGTGACGACCGTGGTCTCGCGGCCGCCCGCGCCGGTGACGCCGGTGGCACCGCCACCCCAGGAGGAGTACGAGCCCGAGGAGCGCGGCACCCGGCCCGGGCTGCTGGTGTTCCTGGGCATCCTGCTGGTGATCGTGCTCGGGCTCGCGGCGTACCTCCTGCCGAAGATGTTCGCGAGCCCCAGCGACCAGGTGAACGTGCCCCGGGTGATCGGGCTGACCCAGGACCAGGCGCGGGCCAAGCTCGCCGACGCCGGGTTCACCGTCGGCGCCCCGAAGTACGGCTACAGCAGCAAGGTGGCCGCCAACCGCGTCATCAGCCAGGACCCCGCCCCCGACGATCTCGCCGACAAGGGCGCGACGGTGACGATCACGCTGTCACGAGGCAGCCATCCCACGCAGGTGCCCTACGTCATCGGGCAGTCGCGCGCGCAGGCGCAGGCCGCCATGGTGCAGGCCCACCTCAAGCCGATCTTCACCAAGGTGCAGTCCGACCAGCCGAAGGGCACCGTCACCGAGACGAAGCCGGGCAGCGGCCAGCAGGTGCCGCGCGGGACGCCGGTGACGATCTCGATCGCGGAGGGCCCGCAGAAGGTGCCGGACGTCGTCGGCCTGATGCAGGACCAGGCGATCCAGAAGCTCAAGGACGCCGGGTTCAACCCGCAGGTCAGCCCCGACAACAGCTCCACCGAGCCCAAGGGCACCGTGACCGGGGAGACCCCCAACGCCGGGCAGCCGCTCCAGCAGGGCTCCACGGTCTACATCACGGTGTCGCAGTACGAGCCGACCTCGCCGCCCACCTCCGAGCCCACCGGGCCGAGCTCGCCCCCGACGTCGGAGCCGACCTCGCCCCCGACCTGACCGGGGGCAGGTGAGCGGACGCCTCAGCCGGCGCCGCCCGGCTGGGGCAGCACCCGGGCGTACTGGAGGCCGGTCAGTCCGTCGTACGCCGGGGCGACGACGTGGCTCTCGACCTGCTCCGCCCACCCCACGGCGATGTCGGGGTCGGCGGCGTCGGCTCGGTAGACCTGGAGGTAGGAGTCGTCGGCGATCGCCCCGCTGAGCCGGCTGACGTCGCCGACGGCCTGGATCCGGTACGGCTGGCTGTAGGGCACCCCTTGGAGCTGGACGGAGTTGCCGATGCAGCGGATGCCGGTCGTGCTGACGACCCGCTGGCCCTGGATCGTGACGGCCGTGGCCCCGCCCTTCCACATCGCGTTGACGACCGCCTGGATGTCCTGCTGATGGACCAGCAGCAGGTTGGGGTTGTCGACGGTGTCGGGGGTGTCGGAGTCGGTGCTCTGCGGGGCGTCGGAGAGGGTGACGGTGATGCCGGGCCCGGAGACCTGCTGGAGGCCGGCGGCACCCTTGACCGCGTCGGCCTGGCGCTGGAAGCGCTGGACCCGGCGGTTGTCGACCGCCCCGCTGAGGGCGGCGACCTGCTGGTTGAGGTCGGAGACCTGGCCTTTGAGACCCGCCACCTGCTGGGCGTCGCCGCGCACCAGGGACGCCAGGTCGGTGTAGCGGCCGGGGCGCAGGTCGGTGCCGTCGCTGCTGTGCGCGCTGATCACGAACAGGGCCCCGCTGAGCAGCCCGACCACCGGAGTGGCGAGCCGCCAGGCCAACGAGCGGCGTGGCCTGCGGTGGGGTCGCGGCGACATGCCGACTAAGGTATCCCGCGACCTGTCAAGGCAGCCGATGTCTAGGTGAGGAGGCCTGCGTGGCCAAGCTCAAGGCCAAGCAGTCGTTCGTCGATCCCGACCGCGGGCCGCTGGTCAGCGTCCGCTTCGTGGTCGCCATCGTGCTCATGCTCGTCGGCATCGCCTGGATCGCCTACTACTACACCGGCGTCCGCGCCGACCCCTCCAGCCTGACCGCCAAGCCCAGCGGCCCGGCGTTCATGGGTCACCTGGAGAAGTGGAACTACGCCGTCGGCTTCGGGTTGTTCTTCCTCGGGGCCCTGGTCTCGGCGCATCCCGCCACGCCCCTGGGCCGGGGCCGCGGCGTGGTCGTGGGCATGCTGACGTGCTTCATCCTGGGCCTGCTGTGGATCTGCACCTTCTACGTGATCTCCGGCAACCAGCTGCCCAAGGTCGCGGTCTTCAACGACCTCGACCAGTGGAACCTCGTGGTGGGCATCGCGTTCATGGCCGTCGGCTTCTCGTTCGCCACCCGGTGGGAGTGAGTTCATCAACAGCTGTGGAACGATCTGTGGATAACTACACGCGTGTAGTTCGCTGACAGGTCCGGCGGGTCAGGTCAGCGCGGCGGTCCGCAGCAGCACGATCACCACGATCGCCACCGCGACGGCGCCGTACCCCGCCGCCTGCCACACGACGCGCCTCTCCCTTGGCGCCCTGGTCAGGGCCAGCGCGATCACGGCTCCGCCGACGAACCCGCCCACATGCCCCTCCCAGGAGATGTTGGGGGCGAAGACGGTGATCGCGGCGTTGATCCCGATCCAGACCAGCAGCTGGCTGACGTCGGCGCCCGCCTTGAGCGCGATCACGAGCAGGGCGGCCATCAGGCCGAAGATGGCGCCCGACGCGCCAAGCGTCGGCGTCGCCGGGGCGGAGAAGAGGTAGACGGCGGCCGAGCCGAGCAGGCCGGACAGCAGGTAGAGCAGGGTGAAGCGGAGGCGACCCAGGACCGCCTCCAGCTGGGGTCCGAGGAACCACAGCGCCAGCATGTTGAAGGCGATGTGGATCGGCTCGGTCTCGTGGGTGAACATGCTGGTCAGCAGCTGCCACGGCGCACCCGTGGCCACCCCGGCGATCCAGTGGGCGCCGTGGGCCGGCCCGACGAGGGAGCACTCGTGCCGAGAGGTGACCGTCGGGAAGTAGCCGCCGCGGCCGTCGCCGCACTCGCCGTAGGGGATCAGGGAGAGGCGCGAGAACCACTTGCTGGTGTCGCTCCCGGTGGTGGCGATCAGCAGCCACACCGCGACGTTGATCCCGATCAGGACCTTCGAGACGTACCCGAAGCTCCCCGGGTGCAGCCCGCCGTACGCCGTGCGCGCCTGGCGCGTCGTACGCCGGCCCTCGGCGATGCAGTCGGGGCAGTGGAACCCCACCGCGGCATCGCGCATGCAGTCAGGGCAGATCGGCTTGTCGCACCGCTGGCATCGGATGTAGGTCTCGCGGTCGCGGTGGCGGTAGCACGTAGGGACGTCGGTTGCGCTCAGGTGGCCACAACCTCGACGGACTCGATCACCACCGGCTCCACCGGACGGTCCCCCGGGCCGGTCGACGTCGTCGCGATCGCGTCGACGACATCGCGCGAGGCCTGGTCGGCGACCTCGCCGAAGATCGTGTGCTTGAAGTTCAGCCAGGTGGCCGGCGCGACGGTGACGAAGAACTGCGAGCCGTTGGTGCCCGGCCCGGCGTTCGCCATGGCCAGGAGGTACGGCTTGTCGAAGACGAGCTCGGGGTGGGGCTCGTCCTTGAAGGTGTACCCGGGCCCGCCGGTGCCGGTGCCGAGCGGGCAGCCGCCCTGGATCATGAAGCCGTCGATGACCCGGTGGAACCCCAGGCCGTCGTAGTAGCGCACGCCGCTGCGGCCCGCGTCGTCGCGGTACTCCTTGGTGCCATCGGCGAGGCCGACGAAGTTCGCGACGGTCTCGGGGGCGTGGTCGGGGAACAGGTTGATCGTGATGTCGCCCCGGTTGGTCTTCAGGACGGCCTGCTGGTCAGCCATGACTGCCTCTCGCGGTTGCGTGCCTAGCGTGGTGGTGAGGCAGATCCTGCCACGGAGCACAACCGAGGGGCCCGCCCGGCACTCACCCATGGAGACCGGCTGTTGGGGTACGTGGAGGATCGTGGTGGGATAGAGACCAGACGAAGGGAAGGCTCCCATGGGCATCCGACGGAAGAAGACGATCCTCGAGCAGGCCGCCGACTACGTCGAGGCGGCCGTCGACAAGGCCGGCCCGATCCTCGCCGACGCCAAGGACCGGGCCGGCTCGGCGCTGGGGGAGGCGCGCGACCAGGCCGGACCCGCACTCGCCGACGCACGAGACCGGGCCACGCCCCTGATCGCGCAGGGCGCGTCGCTGGCTGCCGAGAAGGCCTCGCAGGTCGCCGACGTCGCCGCCGACAAGGCATCGACGGGCAAGGAGCTGGCCTCGGCCAAGGCTGCGCAGCTGACCGGCAAGCCGAAGAGGAAGCATCGTCTGCGCAAGCTGCTGATCCTGACCGGGATCGCCGCGGCGCTCGGCTTCGTGGCCAAGAAGCTCACCGCCAAGGACGCCGACGACGCGTGGCAGTCCCCGACCCCCGCGCCGCCCAGCCCGTCACCGGTCAAGCCGAGCACGACTCCGGCTGCCGACGAGGCCGGAGCCGGCCCCGACGAGGCGCTGGCGGACTCCGCCGAGGAGGCTCACGAGGCCACGACGCCCGACGAGCCGGCCGAGGTCGTCGACGTCGCGCCCGGCGAGGAGCCCGTCGAGACGAAGCCGGCGAAGCCCTAGGAACCCTAGCCTCCCTGGGCGGAGGGCTGCCGGGCTCGCGCGGGTGCCAGCTCGGGGTAGTCCTCGCGGAAGCGGCGAACGACGACGCGCTCGACCCAGAAGATGACCAGCGGGATCAGTCCTGCCAGGAGCACGAGCACGGCGAACAGCACCGACCAGCGGGTGTAGCGCCAGAGCAGGAACGACACGACCAGGTAGGCCATGTAGAGGAAGCCGTGGCCCACGCCGACGATCGCGGTCACCTCGCTCCCGAAGCTCTGGAGCCCACTCCCCTCGGCGGCGAGATACTTCAGCGGCACGCCGACGAAGACCAGGGTCGCGAGCAGCACTCCCACCACTGGTGCCAGGACGCGATAGAGGATGAACAGGGTCTTCGCCACGTGCCGAGGCTAGCCGGGCCCCGGTGAGGGGTCCGGCGAGTGCCGCCGTCCGAGGACGTCCTCCTGCACCCAGCGCCACCACACGAAGGCCGCGAAGGCGCCGAACATCCACCACTGGAAGGCGTAGAGCAGGTTGCGCAGCGCCGTCGACGCGCTGGCGCCCGCCAGGTGCTCGGCCGCGACCGCCGCCAGGCCCGACATCCCGGTCGAGGCCACGGCTCCGCCCGGCACCTCGCGGTCGGTCGCTACGACGTACCCGCTGTAGAGGTCGTACGGCGCGCGCGGCAGGAGGTCGGTCACGTCGAGGGCGGGCACGACGTCGTCGTGGGTGTCCCGGTCGGTCGTCGCCGTCTCCTCCGACGGCTGGAGCAGGCCGACGAGGGCAGCCTGACCGCGTGGCGCAGCGGGCGCCGCTCCGACCTCCGGCGACCAGCCGCGCACGACCGGGATCGCCGAGCCGTTCGCGGTGACGACCGGCGTGACGGCCCACACGCCGGTGTGGCCGTCGTGCTCGCGGTTCGCGACGTACACGGTGTGCGCGGGGTCCCAGCGACCCAGCACCGTCACCGGCCGCCCGATCGCCGACGTCGGGAACGCGGCATCGGGGCCGAGTACGTCGGTCAGCGCGGCGGGGTCCTCCCGGGTCACCGACGCGGCGTCGTCGGCGCGATGGCCGTGCCAGACGCCCAGCTGCCACCGCCCCAGCAGGACGCACGCGACGACTGCCACCACCATCAGGAGATGGGCGCCCCAGTACCGCGGGGCGAGCGCGTGGCTCGCCGGCATGACGGGGGCGTCGATCGGCACCCGGTCAGACTACGAGGAGCTCCCAGGCACCCCACTACATGCCGTTGGCGGCGTAGCCGACATCCCGGAACACCCCACCGACACCGTGGGTGCAGAGCCCGAAGCCACCGGAGTAGTCCGCCGGAGCGGGGTCGGTGTAGGTGATGACGGGCAGCGCCTGGTCGTTGAGGTAGACCTGGATGTCGGCCCCCCACCGGACGACGCGCAGCCGCACCGGAGTGCGCACCGGGTCGAGTCCGGTGGGGACGTCGGGGACCACCTGTCCGACGCCCGCCTTGGAGAGCCCCACCGCGCCGTTCTCCCGGATGAGGGCGACGTAGCCGCCGCCGCCGCAGCTCAGGGAGCCGGTGGGCCCGTCGTTGGTGATGTCGATGCCGTCCCACGCCGTCGGATCCTTGCTCGGCGACACCTGGATCGCGGCACGGTAGGCGCCGTCGCCGAGGTGGGCGTTGTAGTCACCGGCGACGTCGGAGTGGGCGTTCAGGAAGACGTCTCCACCGCCGCTGTCGTCCTCGGTGATCGTGCTCGGAGACCCGACGACCCAGTGTCCGCTGACCTGGCGCCAGTCCAAGGCCGTCGGCCCGTCCTGGTCCGGGTACTGGGCCGGCACGTTGTCCCGCATCGTGAAGCTCTTGAACACCGCTTCGCCGTCGGCGACGAGCCCCACCTCTCCGCTCAGCTGCTCTCCTCGCGGAATCGTGTAGCGGATCGCCGGCGCCGCCATCCCGTTCCAGTTGTAGAAGCCGGTTCGCCCGGTGTAGACGGAGATCTCGCCGTGCGAGAGCACGATCTCCAGGTGCTGGAAGGTCGCGATGGGGGTCGGGGTCGCCAGCCCCGTCGCCACGGTCGCGGACCCCCGGCTCAGCTTCAGGGTGCTGTCGCTCAGCACCGACAGGACGTAGCCGTGTGGGCCGTCGAGGGTTGATGAGGTCTGCCCGAACGCGACGCCTGCGTAGCCGGACTGGAAGAGGCCGGCGAGCTCGAC
Organism: Nocardioides sp.; assembly: GCF_036267815.1. GTDB lineage: Bacteria > Actinomycetota > Actinomycetes > Propionibacteriales > Nocardioidaceae > Nocardioides. Next base: position 14,551 of record NZ_DATAVI010000013.1, read on the forward strand.
GTCCACGTCGATGGTGCTGGTCGGGCCCAACGTCGAGGAGGTGAGGAAGGCCGTCGCGAGACCTCCGGAGTCGCTGGTCGTGCCGACGGCATTGGGGTACTCCTTCCAGCTGCCCGTCGTCTCCCAGTGTGCGAGTCCGGCGGGCATGGCCAAGGACTCCCCGGCCCAGCCCGTGGGGTCGGTCCACAAGCCCGCGTCCTGCCAGCGGATGCCGTAGGTGCAGTCGCGGGGGCCCACGTCATAGGTCAGGCCCAGCGGACCCGTCACGACGTGGCCCGTGTCGTCGGTCACGAGGCGCAGATGGTGCGCGTGGGGCGGGAGCGGCGTCGACGAGTCGTCGTCCAGCTCGGTGATCGCCCGCGTGAAGCCGAGGCCCGTGCCCGACTGGTAGGCGTCGAGGGACGGCGTCTGGGTGTCGCGGTCGTCCGTCGCAACGGCGACGTACTGCCCGATGTCGTCCTCGTAGGCCACGCCGGTCGACTCGGCCTGTCCCGCGCATCCGTCTGCGGAGTCCGACCCGGGATGGACCATCGCGACCCCGAGGTCGCGCAGCGCGGCGGGCCAGCCGTCGGGGTCTCCGCTGACGTCCGCATCGGCCAGCCGCGTCTGCCACGCGCGGCCGTCGTGGTCGTCGTAGAAGAGCTGGAGCCGGGCGCCGGCGACCACCAGTGAGGGGTGGCCGACGCCCCACCCCTGGCCGAGCGTCCCCTTGATCACCGGCGCCGGATCTCCCACGCCCCAGCCGGTGCGTCCCCAGGTCACCCAGGGACCGCCCAGGGACGTGGCCCTGGCGACGAAGACCGCGTGCTGGTGGCCGTCGTACCCCGTGAAGGCCATGTAGTACGACGCGCCGTCCCTCACCACGCTCGGGTCGCAGACACCGGCTCCGTCCGCCGTGCCAGACCGGGGCAGGAGGACGACGGTGGCCGGCGACCAGGTCTTGCCGTCCACCGAGCTGCTCCAGCGGATCACCCCAGGTGCGCCGAAGAGCTGCGGACCGCAGGAGAACTGCTCGTAGAGCTTGGTCTGGCGGTCGAGGAAGACGTCGGCGCTCCCCCGCTCGGTGCCAGGAGCGGTCGGCGTGTACGCCGATCGGCTGTGCGCGGCGGACGAGGAGGTGTAGAGCACGTAGTCCCGCCGGCCGACCCCGGGCGGGACGGCGGCGGCTGGACCCGCGACCAGGGCGACCAGGGTCAGCGCGAGCGCGGCTTGGGTGATGCGAGAAGCAGGGCAGGCGAAAGCGGCCCGAGAGATCCGCACATGATGCCTCTCAACGGCGACCCGGCACCGGCCGGGGCGGGGGACATGACGGGGATTACTAGAGCGATCCTGGGCTCGCGCGGTCAACGCCACGGCACCGAGACAAAGTGGGACTCCCCTCGGCGAGCACCACTTTTCAGCGTGCTTCGCGCCGTTGACTGCGCGGCTCGAGGCCCGATGTGCTTGCCCCGGATCCTCCGCATCTCGGCTGACGTCGAGCCCCCACTGAAGGACGTCATGAAGCGACCACGACCCTCTGCTCTGTCCTGCCTCCTGCTCGTCGCCGGACTCCTGCTCATCGCCGTGCAGCCCGCGGTCGCGATGCCGGACGGCACCTCTCGTACCAGCTTCTACCTCCAGGCCAGCTCGTCCCCCCGGGACATCTACTCCCCGCTCCTGCCGATCGACTACCGCACCAGCCCGAGCGTCATCTTGGAGCCGAGCGGTCAGTACGACCAGTTCAACTGCGGGCCGGAGGATGGTGGGACCACCCAGGTGATCCGGTCGCTGACGTCTGCCGACAGCCACGTCTGGTCGACTCCGACCGTGGCGCTGCGGCCGACTCCGAACGGGCCGGACGCAGGCGGCGTGTGCGATCCGAGCGTCGTCCGTCTCGGCAGCTACTACGTCATGGCCTACATCGGTGCCGTCGGATCGCAGCATGCGCTGTTCGTGGCCCGCACCACGTCGTTGTCGCAACCGTGGCAGAAGTGGAACGGCCAGGGCTGGGGCGGGCCGGCGACGCCGAAGCCGATCGTCACCCCGGACCCGGGGCCGGGCTACGGCATCGGTCAACCCTCGCTGGTGGTGAGCGCGGACCAGCTGAACATCTTCTACGACGTCCACACCTGGGTGACGTGGCAGACCCGCCTGGCCGCGGTGCCGTTGCCTCTCATCGACACGTGGCCGGCCCAGGTGAAGGAGGCAGGCGTCGTCCTTCGCCACCCCGGGCGCGACGCGGCCTCGTGCGCGGGCTTCTACGACGCCACGCACGTGGCGTACGACGTGGTTCGGCGCCAGTACGTCGCGGTCACGGTCGACAGCCAGGACTACGCCACCCCCAGCGTGCAGACCTACGAGTCCCGCGACGGATCGAGCTTCACCCGGGCCCTCACGCTCGGCCTGCCCGCAGGCGGAAGCGCCCCGACGCCCCCTCGCTCGCACGACCTGTCGCTGGTCACCGACGAGGTGGGGGATCTCGACAGCCCCGACAGCCCCTCGCTGGTGTTCAGCTACGGCGGCACGGACTGTCCGGTGAAGCTTGCGTGGCAGGACCTCACCGTCGGCGCTCTCAAGACCGGATGGACCAGCACGTTGACCCCCACGGCCGGCGCCAAGGGTTGGGACTATGACCCCGACCAATGGAACGTCGACAGCAGCGGAGCCCTGAAGTCCCGCGGCGTGCTCCGCGACGGACCCGCGTTCGCCACCTACGGGGCCGGCGTGACCGGCAGCAACGCGGTCATCGACCTCGACTATTCCGAGGGTCTGTTTCCCTTCGCCCTGTGGGACCAGGTCGCCTTCGGCCAGACCCCCGGCGGGCTCGGTGGCTACACGCTACGGATCTACACCACGGGGAACGTCTCTCTCTTCGACCACGACCCGGACCACCCTCTTGCGACAGGCCAGATGTCAGGCTCGGGGTACTGGTTCCCCAACCATCTCCAAGTGGTGGTGTCCGGCGCGACGGTCACCGCCTACAGCGGCCTGGGCGGCGGCAGTCTGCTCAGTCCCATCCTCCAGTACACCGCATCCAGCAACGTCAACCTGACCGGCTATCTCGGCGTGGGCGCGTACGGGCCGAGCACGGCATTCAGCAACCTCACGGTGCGCGACGACGTCCCGGCCGACTACCGCAGTCAGGACGACACCCCGCTCGACTGGAAGCCCACCGCGGGCGCGTGGAGAGTGCGGGCTCCCAGCACGCTGGCGAGCCTCCAGGACGGCGAGAGCGAGATCTTCCTCCAGGGTCGGTCGGCCCCCACGGCGAACTACAACGCCCACCTCGGCGACGGCACCTACACCGCCACCGTCCAACTGAGCCCCGGCTCCCCCGCTCTCTCGTGGGGCGGTCTGGACATCACCAACGCAGACGCGCAGCTCAACCCCAGCTGGCGAACCGGCGGCTATCTCGTCTTCGTCCGCGCCAACGGCAACGTCGGGGTCTATCGGACCGGCATCGGCCAGATCGGACCGGACTACCCGACGGGCCTCGACCCCGTCGCGACCCCGGTCACTCTCACCGTCCTCAAGACCGGGGGCAATGTGCAGGTCTACGTGAACCACAACCCACTGCCGACGATCATGTACACCGACCACGCATCGCCGTACACCGTCGGGACGTTCGGGGTCGCCACCCACGAGACCGAAGGCGTCATCACCAACGTCGCCTACACCGGGATCAACGGGACGACGCCCTAGACGTGACGACTCTGCGGGCGAGATGGACAAGAGCGCCGGGCGCGACGCCCCAGGCTGCCTGTTCCGACTGCGGCGGACGAATCAGGGGTGAGGTCGAGTACGGCACGGCCGTGGTGACCGCGACCAAGCGTCGGATCGGGCGGCCAGGTTGGCCGCGTACATCCCCCAAGGCCGAGAACCCATCCTCCAGTGGTCACCCCAACTCTTGGTCGACCCTAAGCTCGGGGCCGGCCGGTGCATCCTGGGAGGCATCGTGGGCCAGCCGACGAACGACACTGTCGCGTGGCACACCTTCGCAGCCACAGCGGCGGCACCACTGATCAGGGTCGACTACCCGGCACGCCAAGACAGCCCGGTCGGGCTCGAGCCGCTGCCCGACAGCTTCGAGGCCGAGCTCATCGAGCCGGCAGAACGTGGTCAGGTCAGGGCAGGCGAAGGTAGCGTCGCGCACGTCCCGGGACCGCGGTCGAGCCCCGGATCCGGCTGTTGTTGGCGGAGTTCTCGACGTTGCCGGCCACGGTGATCGCGCATCGACCGGCGACGCGGCAGGCTCGCGCTCGTACTTCGGCGGCCGATCCGAGGCCAACGCGCTCGCGACGGTGTTCCGCGCGATCCCAAGCCGGCGCGCGATCGCCGACCACGCCCACGCCAAGGACCCATCGCCAACGACCGCGACCAGTCAGCCCCTACTCATTGGTGGATCCAGGTCAACCGTCCACACTCCTTAAGGGATGACCTGACGAACGTCTCGGTCGGGCTACTTCACCGAGCCCGCCATCACACCTTGGACGAAATAGCGCTGAAAGCTCAGAAATACGACCAGCGGTACGATCAGGGACAGGAATGCCCCAGGCGCCAGGATGTCGATACTGCTCCCGAACTGGCGGGTCTGGCTGGCCAACGCGACGGTAATGGGTTGGCTGTTGGCATTTGAGAATACCAGCGCGACCAGGAGGTCGTTCCAGACCCAAAGAAACTGAAAGATACCCAGCGAGGCGATCGCCGGCATCCCGAGGGGCAGGATCACCCGGAAGAAAATGCGCGCCTCGCTGGCGCCGTCCATCCGGGCGGCCTCCATGAGGTCGCGTGGGATCCCGGCGAAGTAGTTGCGCAGCAAGAACACCGCGAACGGCAGGCCGAAGCCCACATGGAAGCAGATCACCGAGAGGATCGTCCCGGAGATGCCGATGAAGGAGTAGAGCTTTACCACCGGGATCAGCGCGATCTGGATCGGGATGACCAGCAACCCGACGACCAGCAGGAATAGCGCGTCGCGCCCGGGGAACTCCATCCACGCGAAGGCGTAGCCCGCGGCCGACCCGATCAGCACCACCAGGATCGTGGCGGGCACGGTGATCTTGATGGTGTTGAAGAAGCTGGAGACCATCGTGCTGTTATGCAGCAGCGCGCTGTAGTTGCCCGCCGTCAGCTGAGCCGGGTGGACGATCGCCTGCCACCAGTTCCCGTTCGCGTACTGGGCCGGGTCGCGGAACGACTCGACCAGCAGACCGAAGGTCGGCAGCAACCACAGCAGTGCCACCACGATCAGGAAGATGCGGAGCGCTCCACCGCCGACGCGGGCCGCGATCCTCGCGGCCAGACCGCGGTTGATCGCACCGGTGACCAGGTCGGCGCTCATCGCTGTTCCTTCCGGAAGTTGCGAATCTGGAAGATCATCGCGGGGACCACCAAGATCACCAGGAGGATCCCGACGGCGCTGGCGGCGCCGTATTGCTGATTCCCGTACTCGTTGTAGAGCTGGACCGCAAGCACGTTCGCATAGCGCGCGTTGCCGCCTGCCGGTTGCTGCAGCACGAAGACGATGTCGAAGATCTTCAGGACATTGATCACCATGGTCACGAATACGACCATCAGGACCGGGGCCAGCAAGGGCATGGTTACCCGCCGGAACACCTGCCACTCGGTGGCGCCGTCCATCCGTGCGGCCTCCAGGGTCTCTCGGGGAAGGGCCGACATTCCTGCGGCCAGAAGGACCATCGCGAAGCCGGCATAGATCCAGAGGTAGGACAGGATGATCGCCGGTGTGATCAGGGACGGGCCCAGCCACGACACGCCCTCGTAGGCCGCCCCCATGTCCGAGGCCGGCAGACGCACCTGGTAGCTGCCGGAGCTGAGCCCGGAGAAGCTGAAACTGCCGTCGTCGCCCGTCGTGGTCGATGCCACCACCTTGCCGGACCGGATCGCCTGCACCGTCAGGTCGGGCACGCCGTACTCACCCGGGTCGACCTTCCCGGGGCTGCCACCACCGCCCAGCTTGAAGTCGTTCCAGATCAGCCCGGCAACGTCCGTGCCGGCTGCGGGCGCAGCGGCCGCTTTGGCGTTCGCGGGCAGATGGGTCAGGTCCAGGCCGGTCACCGGAAGCATCGCGGTCTGACCGGGGCCGAAGCTCGCCTTCGAGGTGAAGCCGGCCGACTGAGAGCCGGTCATCGCCTTGACCTGGGCGCTGGCCTGCAGGTTGGGGTACGACGTCCCCGGGGCGAAGGTGTCGTGGATGCCGGTGAGGACCGCGTTGCCCAGGCCTTCGGTGGGCTGGTCGACGTAGATGAGGGACCAGGTGATGCCCGCGGCGAGGAACGAGATCGCCATCGGCGTGAACACGACGATCTTGAAGGCCGCTGACCACCGCACCCGCTCGGTCAGCACCGCGAAGATCAGCCCGATGATGGTGATCAGCGCGGGGACGAACACCACCCAGATGACGTTGTTCTTGAAGGCCTCGAAGGAGTCGGACTGGGTGAAGATGTGGCCATAGTTGCTGAACCCGGCGAACGAGGTGACCTGGCCTGCCGAGCCGTCGTGGAAGAAGCTGCGGATGAGGGTGTAGATCAGCGGATAGAGCACGATCGCGGACAGCCAGACGGCCGCCGGCAGCAGGAAGATCCCGGCGACCCATCGCGACTCCCCAGGCAGCCGGGGCTGCTTGGTCTTCGCGCGTCGGTTGGCGGACTTGCCCCCTGACGGTCCTCCGACCGACGGGGGCGCCGCCGCCGCGCCACTGGTCATCGCCATTCAGCCCTTGCCGTCTCTCCGGTTTCCGCGATCTACTTCGAAGCCGCCGTAGCGTCCTTCTCGAGCTGTTGCTGGGTGGCTGCAACGTTGCCGGTCTTCAAGAAGGTCTGCAGGTCGCCCCACTCACCCTTGTTGGGGGTGCCGCCGAAGGCCGCCGGGGTCTGGTCGGACATGTCGAACACGAAGTTGTTCCCGACCTTGACCATCGCCTGGGCCAACTGGGCCGAGGTCGGGTCGTCGTATGACGACGACGCCACGTTCTTGTTCACCGACAGGAACCCGCTACCGGCCGTCGAGACCAGCGACGTGGCCGCCTTGGGACCGGCGAGGTAGGCCAGGAAGGACGCGGCCGCCTTGTTCTGCGTGAAGGCGCAGCCGAAGTCACCGGCCGCCTCGACTACCGGAGACGAGCCGTTGATCGACGGGAACGGGAACACCTTCGCGACGGTGCCGACCGTCGCCGGATCCTTGTCACCGGTGATCGTGGTCGCCACGAAGCTGGCCTCGTAGACAAGGGCCGAGGTCGGGTCCTTCTTGAACACGTTGTCGACCGAGGTGGTGAACGGGACCTTCACCGCATCCGAGGGCGGACCGATCAGCTGGGGGTCGCCCCAGATCTGCTTGAGGGTGGTCAAGGCAGTGGCCACCGACGGGTCGGTCCACTTGATCTTGTGCTGGGTCAGCTCGTTGTACTTGGCGATGCCCGCAGTGCGCAGGTAGACGTTCTCGAACCAGTCGGTGAGGGTCCAGCCGTCGCCGCCACCGACCGAGATCGGGACATGCACACCGGAGGCCGACAGGGTCTTGGCATCGCTGATCAGAGCGGGCCACGTCGTCGGGGTCGAGGAGATACCTGCGTTGTTGAAGAGTGTCGCGTTGTACCAGACCGTCGACTTATCGGACGCGTCGACGGGGACGCAGTACATCTTTCCCTGGTAGGAGCCAAGGGACCCCCACTGCGAGGCGAAGTTCTGGGCGACCACCTGCTGGGTTGCCGCGCTCACCGGGAAGATCTTGTTGGACGAGGCGTACTGCGCGATGGCGCCGGGTAGCGAGAGGATGGCGATGTCCGGCGGGGTGCCGCCAGCGACTTTGGTGCCGAGCACGCCCGCCTCGTTGCCACCGGCGGCCGGGGTGTACTTCCCGGAGGCGCCGGTGGAGTTGTCGAAGTCCTTGATGACTGCGTCGAAGGCGTCCTGCTCACCGCCGGTCCACTGACCGAGGATCGTGAAGCTCTGACCCTTCAGGCTCTGGCTGCTGGCCGCCGGGCTCGAGCTCGACGAGCCACCGCAACCGGCGAGCGTCACGAGCGACGCGACCGCGAGTACGGCAGTGGCCACTTGCTTGCGCTGTCTTACCACGTTGTCCTCCTTTAGAATTCCTGTGTTGGAGCGCCCGCTGCCGCAGGCGCATCAGCATCTTCGAGGTCCGTTCCGGCGCTCGGCCGGTCCCAGATCGCCTCGCCGGACGCGGCGTCGAAGAAGTGCATGCGCTCGCCGTCCAGCGCCATGGTGATGCTGTGATCGATCCGGACGTTGCTGCGCGGGTTGAACCGGGCGATCACCAGCGACCGATCCGAGAGGGGAGCACCCGGGTCGGTGTCCCTCCCCAGCTCTGCGAGATCCGCGAGCCCAGCCGCCGGAGGCACATCGGCGTTGACGTGCACCATCAGATCCGAGCCGAGCGGCTCGAGCAACTGCACGGTCCCGCTCAGGGTGGAGCCGGATCGAGGCCCGCCACGGGCGAGGGCGGCGTCCTCAATGTCCTCGGGGCGAATGCCGACGACCACCTGCTTGCCGATGTAGTCGCTCAGGAGCGGCCGAGCAGCCAGGGTGGACGCCGGTAGCTCCAGCGTCGAGGCGCCCAGGACGACGCTATGCCCACCGTTCGAGGCCTGCAAGGTCCCGATCATGAAGTTCATCGCCGGTGAGCCGATGAACCCGGCCACGAACAGGTTCTCCGGGTGGTCGTAGAGCACCTGGGGCGGGGCGATCTGCTGCAGGACGCCGAGCTTCATCACCGCCACCCGGTGCCCCAGGGTCATCGCTTCGGTCTGGTCGTGGGTGACGTAGATCGTGGTGACGCCGAGGTTGTGCTGGAGAGAGGCGATCTCGGCCCGCATCTGCACCCGCAACTTGGCGTCGAGGTTGCTCAGCGGCTCGTCCATCAAGAACGCCTGAGGCTGCCGCACGATCGCGCGACCCATCGCGACTCGTTGCCGCTGACCACCGGAGAGGTTGCGTGGCTTGCGGTCAAGGTACTCCGAGAGGCCGAGGGTGCGCGCTGCATCTTCGACCCGCCTGTTGAGCTCCGCCTTGGGGACCTTTCGCAGCTGCAGGCCGAAGGCGATGTTGTTGCGAACCGTCAGGTGCGGGTACAGCGCGTAGGACTGGAAGACCATCGCCACATCCCGATCACGTGGCGGCACGTTGCTGACCGCCCGGCCGCCGATCATGACCTCGCCTTCGCTGACGGTCTCGAGGCCGGCCACCATCCGCAGAGCCGTCGTCTTGCCACATCCCGAGGGACCGACGAAGACCAAGAACTCGCCGTCCTCGACCTCGAGGTTCAGATCGGTCACAGCTCTCGTGCCGTCGGCGTAGACCTTGCCTACGTGACGCAACTCGATGTTTGCCACCCTTGTCTCTCCGTCTTGGTCGACCGAGAACCCCGGCTTCTAACACACAGCGTTGCCGCCGCACCGGTTGCAGTATGCAATGTTAGCCCTGGGCAACTCAAGCGGTCTCACAGTGCAATCCAGTTGAGCTCCTGATCGTGGTGTAGCGCGGTCGCTGGGATCGTCACCGGCGTGTACGCCGGACGTTGACGCGGCCACCGCGTGATCCTTCGCGTGAACCTCTCACAGCACTCTCGAATGGGGTCGTCACGATGACCGCTGCCCACATTGTCGACCCGGCTGGCCCGCTCGGTGAAGCACTCGGCTAGGCCTAGGCCAGTCCCGATCTGATGCGTTCGTTGCTGCAATCGATCATCAACACCCTGTTGTCTGCCGACGCCGATGCGGTTGGTGGGTGCCGAGTGTGGCTGCCCGTCGCCGGGCCGTACGAGTCAGCGCACTGGGTCCGCCACCGCGATCTCGACACTCGGGTCGGGACCATCGATGTGGCGGTCCCCAAGCAGCGGAAGGGCAGCTACTTCCCGGAGTGGCTGCTGAAGCGTCGTAGCCGCTGGCTTAGAGCTGCTGGGTACGGGGCGCCAGGTCGACCCGTGTGGCCAGGTGGTCGGCGGCGTACTCGGCCGGGGTGACAGCGCCCAGCGACGGTGCACGCCAGGTGCCGCGTGCGACGTCGGCGCGGACCGTGGCGAGCCAGTCTTCGGCCTGGGTCTTGGTGGCGAGGGTAGGCGTCGGACCATCCCGAAGGCGGCTCGCGTGGGCTTGCGGCTGCGGGTGC
>NZ_DATAVI010000014.1:0-7800 GCF_036267815.1 Nocardioides sp.
CCAAGCCGCTCGCCTCCGGCTACCGCCTCCGCAAGGTCCTCCTCGCCGCCCTCATCCAGGGCGCGATCTACTCCGTCGTGAAGGCACTCATCGACCGCGGCGGCGCGCGTGCCTTCGAGCGGTGGACCGGCGATTGGCCGGAAGAGTGACCTCGACGCGGCGGGCATGCGGCCAGTCACCTTGCTGGTTGGCCAGGGCGCTCTACCCGCCTGCGCCGAGCTCCTCGAGCTCGCCGAACGGGTAGCGCGCCCATCGTCCTCACGCTCAGGCAAGAGACGGCTTTGACCACGGCAAGCCCTGTGAGGTGGGTCAGTCCGGCTCATCGGGAATCACGCCAGCGCTGTCGCCTTCGACGGCTGCGTCACGCTGGTGCTGCTCGGCACCGACTTCGCCTACCGCGACTTGCTACCGCCCGGAGAGCGCGTCATCCAGCTCGACCTCCGCGGCGCCCACATCGATCGTCGTACGCTGGTCGATGTCGTCTTCGTCGGCGACGCCCGCGCGCGGCTTCAGGCGCTGCTGCCCATGGTCGCCAAGGCGGAAACCAAGCACCTCGAGGAGGCGCGGTCCACCTGCCAGAACTGGCAGCGCCGCCCAGCTCGAGCCGGCCGACCGGCGTACGAGTCGGGACGCAAGGGCCCGCTACGACGGACCGTCGACAACCCCGAGCACAAGGCGCGGCCCGAGCTCGTCGCCGCGACGGTCGACAGCTGGCCGACTCCGACGCGATCTTCACCAGCGACACGATGGCGAGCCAGGTTGCCCCACAGATCGCCCTTGGCGCATCTCAGCGACGTCAGCATCACCCGCACGACGGTGATTGTTCCCGACCCCGCACGTCCGCCAGCCGCACCCGGGGAGCGTCGCGCTCGGCATTGACCCGCCTGGACTAGGAAGCGTTGGGCTCGGTAGTCAGGACGAACTAGTCCACCAGATCGTTCGGGTCCCGATGGGCCAATCCGCCCGGAATGGCTTGAGACTTTCTTAGCCTGGCTGGGCCCGCTGCCCTCCAGCGCAGCGCCCTCTCGGACACTTGGAGCACCGCATGGTTCCCTCAGCTGCCATCCTCCGGCCGGTGATGTCGCGCCAGCCGACCGACGCGAGGCACGCCTGGTGCGCGCCGTCGTACGGCTCGGGTGGTGCGGCATGAGCTCGACGCTGTACACGATCGGAACCGCCCTGCGTCGAGCACACGACAACGGGCGCCAGGTCGCTGTGCTCGTCGAGAGTCACTGGCTCGAGGGCCGCGTCGCCGCTCTCGACGGCTACGGCGTCCTGCTCGACCTCGACGAGGAGTGCGAGCACTCGGTGGTGAGGCTGGAGAGCATCTCAGCCGTGCGTGTCCACGGCGCGGTCCCCGCCGAGCCGAGGTCGGAGGACTACGAGCCCGCGAGCCACCTTCCTGCTCACGCCACGTTGCAGCCCGTCTAGGTCGAGGAGTCCCGCCCTGGGTCGCCCCCGAGAGAACCTCGTCCGCGCGGGAGCCCGTCCCCATGCTCCGGTGGCGCCGGACCAGCGCGTGTGACGTCGGGTCGAAGCGTTCGCGGGTCTCTTGCACTCCAGTGCCGAAGATGTGCCCCTAACCTATGACATTAGGTAAACAGGGCGCAGCGGAAGGCTCTCGCCGGTCGCCTTCCGGCTCGACCCGACCTGCGGGGTGCCCGCCTACCTCCAGCTCGTCCAGCAAGTCGAACACGCGTTGCGGCTCGGCTACCTCAAACCTGGCGACCAGCTGCCCAAGGTCCGCGAGGTCGTCACCGACCTGGCCATCAACCGAACCACGGTGCTCAAGGCGTACCGCGACCTGGAGCACAAGGGCCTCGCCTCCGGGCGCCCGGGACGTGGCACCTTCATCGACGCCGACCTGGCCGACGTCACTCTGCCCGAGCTCATCGAGCTGCGAGGGGGTCTGCGCACCTGGCTCGCGAAGGCGGACGCCGCCGGCCTGGACGACGGCGCGATCGCCGCTCTGGTCACGAGCACCATGCGGGATTTCTCTGAGCGCCGCGACGCAGCGACCGATCGCGGCGAGTCGGCAAGGGCAAGCGGGGGCGCCCGGTGAACGTCATCGAGACCGCCGCCCTCGGCCGCCGCTACGGCGCGACGTGGGCCTTGAGAGACTGCGACCTCACCATTCCCGAGGGTCGCCTGGTCGCGCTGATCGGGCCCAACGGCGCCGGCAAGTCCACGCTGCTGAACATGATCGTCGGCCTCACCGTCCCCACGGCCGGTGACACCACCGTGCTCGGCGGCCACCGAGCGGGCTCACCCGCCGCCCTGGACGGGATCGCCTACGTCTCCCAGGAGATGCCGCTCTATCGGAACCTGTCGGTCGTCGACCTGCTGCGCCTTCGGGGCCGTCGTGGAATGGCGCCAGCAGCCCCTGGTCGACTACGGCATCGCCAGCCGACTCGACTCGGCGACGTTCGGGTCGACCGGCATCGCCGCCGGTGGCTGGGCAGTGCTCGGGTTCGCGCTCGGAGCGCTGGCCGGCGTCGTCTGGCGGCGGGTCCTGCCGGCGCTGGCGACCGCGTTCGCGGTCTGGTTCGGCCTCGCGTACCTGGCTGCCGAGCATCTTCGCGACCACTACGTCGCCCCGTTGCGCACCACCAGCCTGAACGTTCCCTCGCACGCAGTGCAGGTCTCGCAGCGAAGGACGGTGTCCCGGTGACCAACGCGCAGGTCGACCGGATCCTGGAGTCCTACGGCGCCCAGGTGGGTGACCACAGCATCAGGGTCCACGCGACCCCGGCGGGACCGACCCGCTCCAGGCCCTGCTCCAGCACGGCTATCGCCAGGTCACGACGTACCAGCCGGAAGGGCGATACTGGGCGTTCCAGTGGATCGAGGCCAGCTGGCTGGTCGTGCTGTCGGTAGTGCTCCTGGGCACGGTGTTCTGGCTCGTGCGACGCAGGACCGCCTGACTCCCCCCGGGTCGGTGCATCGCGGTGGCAGCGACTCAGCGTCCCATCCGTGCCCGACCACGGGGCCGGGTGTCGTTGGTAGGTACGCACTGCGGACGTCTCGTGCCCAGCGAGATCACAGGCCGAGCATCACAGGCCGAGCATCACGGGAGTGCTCGGGATGTCGCCGGCGATCAGCGCCGCCAGCGGTGCTCCGATGGCACGCGGTGAGAACAGGTCGGGTCCGTCGTACTCGACGATGTCGCTGTACCGCCACCAACGCAGCTCGCTGATGTGCTCGGCCGCGAGGTCGTCATCGGTCAGCGCGCCGCGGGGTTCGAAACGCGCCGTGCGGACCAGGAAGTAGTCGTTGACCACCCCGTCGTAGCCGTCCGCGAGGCCAGGCGCGGCGACCTCCTGGTGCCAGACGTGAGGCGGGTCGGCGTCGACGACGAGCCCGGTCTCCTCGAGCAGTTCCCGGCGCAGTGCGGCCAGCGTCAGCTCGCCGGGCTCGATGCCGCCGCCGGGGGCTGCCCACACGCCTGGTGCGTCCGTCGGCACCGCGGGGTGCGGGACGCTGAATCGGCACAACAGGACTCGGTCCTCTTCGGCCAGGATGATCGCCCTGACGGCACGTCTCAGGCTCCCCGCGGCAGACGTCTCGCTCACACATAGATCTTCGGCGCGTCGGGGCCGAGCCCGCAAGCCGGCTGCCAGGTGGGCGCCCTGGTCATGCTCGTGCGATGGATTGTCGTCAACGGCAAGATCGATGTCGTGTCGGACTACCTGTTCTCGGGCACGCCGACCGAGGCCGCTCAGACCTCGCCAACCGAGCGTTCTTGACTCCTGGCCAAGCCAACAGGGGATGCTGCGCATCTCGGGCAAGCTCACCAAACCGCAGGCCGCCGGGCTTGAGCGCCGACTCGGATCCGTCGCCGTACGGCTTTGAGGGGCACCAGGTCTACGCCGACCCGGCCCAGGCCGGTCGTCGCTTGCACGAGTCACCTACGTTGGAGCCGGGACACCTCACGCAGCGCCCGCCTCACCCACTCCCCGCGGATCGGCGGGCGTTGTCGGGGCTCGGAGTCGGTGCGCTCAACCTGCGGCCGTTGCCAGGCAACCCCCAGAAGCTTTACCCGCGGCTGAGTGACCCGACGCCCACGACGGCGTTGTTCCCCGTGACAGCTTCGTGCCTCCCGGCCGAAGCAGGAGCGGGCGCCACCGAAGGCGACGGAGGTGACGGCCTCCGATCTCGGGTTGGCGCCCGCTCCTCGCACGTCGGCTCCGCGAGCTCCTATGCGTCGGTCGGCCGCCAAGCTATCCGACCCCGAAGTCGCGGCCTATCATCTGTGACCGATCGGAGGAGGCTCGGTTGCGCACCCCGCAGCGTCATTCCCGTGTTTGCCACTACCGTGGTGCTCACGCTGACGCCGCTGTCCCGGGCCAGTGTGTCGTCCGGCTCCGTGATCCATTTCCCCGGGCGTCACGCGATGCACAACAGGAAGCAAGCGAACAAGTATCTGACCGGCACGCCACGCAGCTTCTGTCGCTGGGCCGCGAGGTACGGGCACAAGATCGCTCCGGAGAGCATCTGCGGAAGCACCGGAGGTGTGTTCATCCGGAAGTACGACACCCAGGGCTTCGCGGCGGGCTACCAGGGTGTGTCTAGCGCTCCGAACACGCTCTGGGCCAGGGCGGATGGGAGGTGGCGTCTCGCCGCCGCAACGCAAGAGGCGTACTTCGGCTGCGGGAGCCGGCACAAACTCAATGGTCCCGAGCGCTCTGGGGTCCACCAGTGCTTCACGGCGGACAGCAGGGTTGTCAGGTACCACCAGTCCTGAGACGGGAGCACCCTCCCCGGAGCGTGCTCGTCCCGGCCGGCCGGCAGCACCTGAACGGTCCAGGCTTTCGAGACGATGCTGTCCCTGCAACCCTGGTCGAGAACGGCGTCTGCCACCGACTCGCCGGCAGGGACACTGCCGACACCCGTCACGATCGAGACCGAGGACCGGAGGCTGGAGTCCCACGGGTCACACTTCCTGGCCCCAGTTGGCACTTCTTGGGGGTTGCAGCGGCCAGGAAGTGCCAAATCCCCCGCTTCAGCGGGGGATTTGACGTAGTCCGACGAATGGGAGCCTGTCTTGCACCCGTAGAGACCGAAGCAGGGCCACGGGAGACCCTGCGCGATGTCGGCGTGTGCCCTGGCCTTGGCAGCGGCGAACCGCACGGGACCTTTGAGCGACGGGTTCCCGTCGTGACCCGGCTGCGGACTCGTGTGCCGGCCTAGGAGCGGTCGCGTCGCCGCTGCCGGCTGCTGCAAAGGGGTGCCGGGCACAGGTGCCACAGGAGCGTTCAAGTCGTAGACTCGCCTTGCGGGAAGTTTCTCGCAACACACCAGGAGGGATCATGTCGCTCCTCTTCCGGCGCCCGATAGCCGGGTTCCCATCGCGGGTTGCACGCATGTGGAGGGCTGTCTGCGACACCCAGTGCGCCAAGGCCTGCAAAGTCGACCGTGAGTTGATGACCCTGCGCACCGATCTGACACGCCACGCGGGCTGGAGTGCGGGCGGCATGCAGTAGAGCCGCCAAGTCGGGGCTGACACCGAGTGCATTGCAACGCCGATTCACTCGGTGCTAGTTTCGAGCGTTTCACACTTCTGGGGGGAGGTTGGCAGTGGGTTTTCCCTGCCTGGGCCCGCGGCGAGGCCCCGCGAGAGCAGCTCTGGCGCTGACCGTTGCCGGGCTGCTGGGTGCCAGCCTGATCGGCAACCCGTCGGCGTGGGGTGAGAAGTCCTCTCCGACCAAGGCGGTCGGCGCGAAGGGTTGGCATCGCAAGGCCGTTCCGTTCCCAGCGGACTGGCAGTCGACGCTGGCGCCCGACACGTTGACCTCGGTCTCCTGCGCGAGCGCTCGCTCGTGCATGGCCGTGGGGGAGTACCACAACGACTTCGTGTACGCGCCACTGATCGAGCACTGGAACGGAACGAGGTGGGACTCGATGACGGCGCCGGCTCCCGCGACGGCTCGCCCGTATCACGACTTCTATCTCGAGCGGGTGTCATGCCCGGCCGCCAACTGGTGTCTCGCAGTCGGCAACTTCACGGTCTACGGCAGCCCCAGCACAAGGTTCCCCAACGGGGTCCGCAGCTATCCCTATGCCGCGGTCTACGACGGTGTCGCTTGGGAGGCACTGTTCACCGACGCCTTCCAGCTCAACGACGGGACCGGCTACCTGGACGGGATCTCGTGCCCCAAGGTCGAGCGATGCGACGCGGTCGCCTCCACCGGCAGCAAGAAGCACCGCGGCGGCCTCTTCCGCTTCGACGGCACCGGCTGGTCCCGGTTGGGCCCGGTGCCGAGGACGAGCGGCGTCACCGCGGACCTGCATGACCTCTCCTGCGCCAACCTGAGTCATTGCCGGGCCACCCCCGACGGGCCGAAGGTTGCGACGTGGAACGGCCACCACTGGTCGGTCAAGCGAGCCGGCAAGGGCAAGTACCTCGACGACATCGACTGCCCGACCGCCAAGGACTGCGTCGCCGTCGGCGGAACCACCACCGGCCCGGTCGGGACCTCCACGCACTCGGAGCTGTGGGCCCGGCGCACCTGGCACACCATGCCCAAGGCACGCGACCATTCCAGAGGCTTGGACCAGGTCTCGTGTCCCACGACGAGGTCGTGCTACACGGTCGGCGGCTACTACCGCCCCTACGTCGCCCGGTGGAACGCTGCGAGTGGAAAGTGGGCGGTGGCCAGGCCCAAGATCCCGGCGCACTACTACGCGGTGAGGATGACCGCGCTCGACTGTCCGACGACGAAGTTCTGCATGGGAGTCGGCGAGCTCGATCCCAACTCGGTCACCAGGCACGACGGGCTGACCAGCTGGACGTTGGGCGGCTGAGCCTTCTCGCAGGGAAGAGCGCAGCCAGCGTGTACGCCGTGCGCGCCCCCAGTCGTGCCCGACAACGGCCACGCGCTCCAGCCCATCACGGCCATCAGGTCGATGACGTACTGGGCGAGGGCGGGCCCCGAGCCATCGCGCACCGTCGTGGGATCGGATAAGGGGGTCTCGCCGTGTCCACGCAGGTCCGAGACGAGCACTCGCCATCCGCCCTGCGCCAGGGCATTCCTCAGGGATCCCACCCCCGGGCGGCATCCGGCCAACCATGGACCAGGATCGCCGTCCCCCGGACGTCAGCCGGCATGGTTTCGGTGAAGCGGACAGAAAGCGTCGAGGTTGCGAGGTGCGGCAGCAGGAACTTCTGTCAGGGATGCCGTCAGGTGACGGAGGCTGTCGGTCAGCTGCACTCTCCGGTGCTGGTTGCGGTCGCGAGCACTGCTTTGAGCCCTTCGCGGTCGCGGAGCCGGCCAGCGACCATGTACGCGTCGTCTCCCTGGTAGCGGTAGTCCACGAAACGGGTCTCGCCGCCGGGTGGCGTCCAGCGGTAGCGCAGCTCGCCGCTGGCGGCGTCGCCTCGGCCGTGCCCGCGGACCTTGATGACATGCAAGCCCGACGTCCCTTGCAGGGCTGCGACCTTGCTCTTGAGCTGGGGACGCAGGGCTCCCTCTCCGCGGTAGCCCATGGCGAGCACGTCGGGTCGTGCGCGCGCGTTGAAGCGAGCCTGGCCCTCGGGGGTGAGGACGATGGGCCAGCTTCTCGGCGCCGTGATGCTCATGTCTGCGCCCTGAGACGTCCAGGTGACCGTGCGGTACCTCAGGTGGGTGCCGAGGGCCGAGCGCTCGCCTTGCTGGCCGGCCCCGAGCGCGGGTGCGGCAGTGGCCAGGCAACTCAGCAGTGCTGCAATGGCGGGAACAGCGTGACGTCGATTCATGGTTCGTCCTTCCGGGCCGAGGCCGCTCTCGCCGGGTATGACGATGCCGGTGTCCCGAAGGTTGT
>NZ_DATAVI010000015.1:0-1554 GCF_036267815.1 Nocardioides sp.
CGCAGCCAGCCAAGTCCCTCGCCCTCCAGCAGCGAGCCCACCTCATCGAGGTCGACGTTGCCACGGAACAGATGTGAGACCTCGCGGCCGCGCGACCACGGTGTGTGGTACTCGAGCGTCCCGGCGCAGCGGTCGAGCAGCAGCGTCGGCGCCCCTGAGGCGTCGATCTGGTCGTAGATCGTGCCGCTCTCATCGGTGGGCTCGACGCCGTCGGTGAGCCATTCGAGCTCGCCGTCGACCACCACGCCGCAGCCCAGCTCGAAGATGTAGGCCGTCGAGCCGATCAGTCGCGCGCTCTCGAAGACGCTGCCCTGCCGCCGGCCCGAGTAGATGACGACCTCCACGCCGGCCCGCGAGCACGCCTCCAGGGCGCGGACGCCGAGGGCGCTGAAGCCCCCGTCGGCTCCGGTGAGCAGAGAGGCGTCGGGCCCGAGCAGGGTCCCGTCGAGGTCGACGTAGAGGCAGCGCACGGCGGCCGCGACCGTAGCACCGCGCCCGCTCGACCCGGGCGCGGGCGGCTGCGGCGGGCACCAACGGCCGGGTCAGAGCCGCCCGCCATACTGAGACTCGACCCGTGTCGGCAGTACGAGAAACCGAGCCCTGGGAGGCGCTGCTCACCACCGGACGCTCGGACGAGCGCCTGGTGCACGATGACGTCTACGAGGGGCGACCCGGGCGCCTCGTCTCCATCCCCGATCAGCTGAGCTGGCCCGTCACCCAGGCCCTGGACCAGGCCGGGATCGAGCACCTCTACGGCCACCAGGCCGAGGCGCTGCTCAAGGCGTTCGAGGGTCCGACGGTCGTGACCACCGGCACCGCCTCGGGCAAGTCGCTCTGCTTCCAGCTCCCCACGCTCGAGGTGCTGACCACGGACCGTACCGCCCGCGCGCTGTACCTATACCCGACCAAGGCGCTGGCCCAGGACCAGGCCCGCTCGCTGCACCGATTCGGACTGTCCAAGCAGATCCGGCCCGCCATCTACGACGGCGACACCCCCCGCCAGGAGCGGTCGGCGATCCGCAAGCGCAGCAACCTCATCATCACCAACCCCGACATGCTGCACGTCGGGATCCTGCCCCACCACGCCGCCTGGGGCGACCTATTCGCCAACCTGGCCTTCGTCGTGGTCGACGAGGCGCACGTCTACCGCGGGGTGTTCGGCTCCCACGTCGGCAACGTGCTGCGCCGCCTGCGCCGGGCCGCCGCCATCCACGGCACCGAGCCGCGCTTCCTGCTGGCCTCGGCCACCATCGCCAACCCGGTGGATCTGGCCGAGACCCTGACCGGCGTCAAGCCCTTCAACCTGGTCGCGCACGACGCCGCACCGCACGCCCAGCGCCGCGTCGCCATGTGGAACCCGCCGCTGCTGGACGAGCAGCTCGGGGTCCGGGCCTCCGCGCTCTACGAGGCCGCCGAGGTCTTCTCCGAGCTCGTGCAAAACGGAGCCCGGACGATCTGCTTCATGAAGTCGCGCAAGGGAGTGGAGCTCATCCTCAAGCACGCGGTCGACCGCCTCCCGGCCGAACTGGGCGAGCGCATCGCGCCCTACCGCGC
>NZ_DATAVI010000016.1:0-38834 GCF_036267815.1 Nocardioides sp.
AGCCCTCGCGGGTTCGAATCCCGCATCCTCCGCCACCCGGACAGCTCCTTGACCCGCCTCTCGCGATCTCCCGATACTTGTTGCGCATCGGGAGGTCCGTTGCGCATGACGCACAGGTGCGGAGTCACGGCGAGGCGATGACGTGAGCACAGCTGAGATCATGGTGCGCCTGGGCATCGCGTTCGTCGCGGGCCTGGCGATCGGGGCCGAGCGCGAGTACCTCGGCCACGCCGCGGCCGGCATGCGCACCCACGTCCTGGTCGCCATGGGCGCGGCGATGTTCTCCCTCGGCGGCGTCTCCGCCTTCGGCGACACGGTGCACACGGCGCCGGTCGACCCCACCAGGATCGCCGCCCAGGTCGCCTCCGGCATCGGCTTCATCGGCGCCGGGGCGATCATCCGCGACCGGGCCGGCATCCGAGGGCTGACCACGGCGGCCACGCTGTGGCTGGCCGCGTCCGTCGGCGTCGGGGCCGCTCTCGGCGCCTACCGGGCCGTGGCGATCGGGACCGCCTTCGTGCTGGTCGCCCTGGTCGGACTCCGGGTCCGTCCCCAGTCCCTCGGCGGACGGCGCCATATCGAGGTCGAGGTCGAGTACCCCACCGGCTCCGGGGCTCTCGCCCCGGTCCTGGCCACCATCCGCTCCTCGGGCACCTCGGTCGGCGGCGTCGACGTTCGCGACGACCACGGCGTCGGCTCGCGCCGGCTCCGCCTCGAGCTCGCCCTTCCGCCGACGTGCGCGGTGGGCACGGTGATCTCCGACCTCGCGATGCTGCCGGGGATCAACCGCGTCCAGATCCTGGATCGCGAGGCGGACTGAGCCGAGCGGCTCGGGCCGCCCCGGTCGGCCCGCTCAGTCCGGGTAGCCGTCGGGGTTGCTCGACTGCCACCGCCAGGTGTCGGCGCACATCTGGTCGATCGTGCGCGTCGCCCGCCAGCCGAGCTCGGCCTCGGCCAGCGAGGGGTCGGCGTACGACTCGGCGATGTCGCCGGGACGCCGCGGCGCGACCTCGACGGGCAGCTCGTGACCGCAGGCCCGGGAGAACGAGTCGAGCATCTCCTTGACCGAGGTCGGCGTACCCGTGCCGAGGTTCCAGGTCGAGACGCCGGCGGCCACCGAGCCGATCCGGTCCAGCGCCGCGACGTGACCGGCAGCGAGGTCCTCGACGTGGAGATAGTCGCGGCGACCGGTGCCGTCGGGCGTGGGGTAGTCGTCGCCGTAGATCAGCACCCGGTCGCGGCGTCCGACGGCGACCTGGGCGATCAGCGGCATCAGGTTGTTGGGGATGCCCGAGGGGTCCTCCCCGATCGTCCCCGAGGCGTGCGCGCCGACCGGGTTGAAGTAGCGCAGCAGCGCCACCCGCAGGGTGGGGTCGGCGACGGCGGCGTCGCGCAGGATCTGCTCCTGCATGACCTTCGTCCAGCCGTACGGGTTGGTCGCCGAGGTCGGGAGGTCCTCCTTCATCGGCACCGCCGCATCCGCGCCGTACACCGTGGCCGACGACGAGAAGACGATGCGGGCCACGCCGTGCCGGCCCATGGCCGAGAGCAGGGAGAGCGTCGACCCGATGTTGACGCGGTAGTAGTCGAGCGGCTTCTCGACGGACTCGCCGACGGCCTTGAGTCCGGCGAAGTGGATCACGGCGTCGAAGGACCCTCCGGCGACGAGCTCGTCGGTGGCTGCGCGGTCGGTGAGGTCGACCACCCTCACCTCGATCGGCCGGCCGGCGAGCGCCTCCAGGCGCGGCAGCACCGAGCGCTTGCTGCGGCTGAAGTCGTCGACCACCACCGCATCGTGGCCGGCCGCGATCAGCTGGAGTGTGGTGTGCGAGCCGATGAAGCCGGCGCCACCGGAGACGAGGATCCGCATGGCCGGGATTATCTCCTGATCCCGAGACCACCCGCGCCGGGCGGGCGGGATTGCGCTCGCATGCTTTGTCTACTAATATGGTAGACATTCACGGCCCGGCCACTCCGAGAGCCCCGGTGCGTTACGCACACGCCGGGGCTCTCGTGCGTTCCCCATGAGTGCGCCGGCCCGGGGCCTGTAACGCCGACAGCGCCTTATCCGCTTCCTGAGATGACACACGTGCCGACCGGCGCGGCAACCCCATCCAGCCTCATCCCAGGAGGAGCTCCATGAGCCTGACCGCTCTGCGACGAAGCACGGCCGCAGCCGTGGCCGTAGCCGCCGGCCTCGGCATGGCCACCCTGCCGGCGTTCCAGGCGAACGCCGACTCGCGCGCCGCCACCTCGCTCTCGATCCGCACCGCGCACGCCGCGGTCAAGCCCGGTGGCAGCGAGCGCGTCTCCGGCGACCTCGGGGTCCACGGCGCCGCCGGCCCCGCCGGCCGGACGGTGACCCTCGAGGCGCGAGCCGCCGGCACGGACTCGTTCGTCCCCGTCGGCACGGCGACCGCCCGCACGCACGGCGGCCTCGTGCTGAAGGTGACCCCCGACGTCACCACCCGCTACCGCTGGCACTACGCCGGCGACACCGACGCCCGCCCCAGCGTGAGCGGCGTCGCCACGATCCGGGTGCGCACTTCCCAGCACCCGCCCACGCGGATCCGGACCTCGCTGTCCGTCCGCGCCGTGCGCCGCGTCGTCCGCGAGAACGGGACCGACGTGGTGCGCGGGCACCTGCGCGCGGGCCGCGTGCCCCTCGGACATCGGCACGTGCTCCTCGTGTCGCACACCAAGGGTGCCGACGACTGGACCTTCGAGGGCGTCCACTGGACACGCCGAGACGGCGGAGTCGCCTTCAAGGTCAGCCCGGGTGAGCCGACGGCCTACCGTCTGGTCTTCCTCGGCACGCCGCTGTTGCGGCCCGCACGCAGCGCCGTCGTCCGGGTGCAGGACCGGCCCGAGGTCACCATCTCGGCCGACCCGACCCAGGTCACTCGCGGAGAGAGCGCCACGATCTCGGGGACCGCGAGCGACGAGGGCACGCCGATCGCCGGCGCGACCATCCAGCTGCTGGCCCGCAAGGCCGGCCAGCGTCATCTGAAGGTGGTCGAGACCGGGACGACGGCCGACGACGGCACGGTGTCCTTCACCGAGGCCCCGCCGGTCACCACGGCCTACCGGCTGCGTCTCGTGCACGCGCCCGGCATTCGGGCAGCCCTGAGCGGGCCGGCGCGCGTCAGTGTCATGCGGCCGTCGTCGCTGTCGATCCGCGGCCGCGCGACGTCGAGCGACTACGTCGTGAGCGGGACGCTGCGCGGCGGCGGACACACGCTGGCCCACCGCATGGTGACCCTCCAGTCCGAGGCGTCGGGCGCCGCTGACTGGACCGACGTCGGGACGGTCAAGACCGGCAAGGCAGGAGTTGCGAGGTTCCACGAGCCGACCAGCCCGGGGACCAGCTACCGTCTCGCGTATGCGGGTGGGCCGCGGTTCGCGCCGAGCATCAGCGGGACCGTCGTCTCCTGAGGCCGACGTCCGACCACGCGAGGGACCGGCGCTGGAACGCCCGCCCCACCGGGCTGATGCACAGGCCGCCCACCAGTCCGACTCCACGGGGGATCGGCCTGGTGGGCGCCAGCCTGCCGCGGACCCGCTCGACCGAGCGCTCGAGGGGGCCCTCGACGGGGCACTGGACCGCGCACGGCGAGGGGACGAGGCCGGCTTCGCGGAGCTGTGGCGGACGCTCCACCCTCCGTTGCTGCGCTACCTGGCCGTCCGCGGTGACGACGCCCCGGAGGACATCGCGGCCGAGACCTGGCTCCAGGTCGTCCGTGACCTCCGGGGCTTCTCCGGCGGGACCGCGGAGTTCCGAGCCTGGCTCTTCACCGTGGCCCGCCATCGAGCCGTCGACCAGGGCCGGGCCCGCTCCGCCCGTCCCGCCGTACCGGTCGCCGAGCCGCATGACACCCGGGCCGCGAGCGTCCCGAGCGCCGAGCAGCTCGCCGTCGAGCGCGAGGCGACCGCGGCGGCCTTGCGGCTGGTGGCATCGCTCCCGCCCGAGCAGGCCGAGATGGTCATGCTCCGCGTGGTGGCGGGCCTCGACGTCGCGGCCGTCGCCGAGCTGGTCGGCAAGAAGCCTGGTGCGGTCCGCGTGGCCGTACACCGGGCGCTGAAGTCCCTGTCCCGAGACCCGCGGGCCAAAGCGACCCGAGAGGTGGTGTGAGATGACCGAGCGTCCCCCGTCCGGACCGGACGACCTGGCCCCCTGGGCCGACGACGACCTGGTCCGCGCGCTGCGCGCACCGGGCACCGCCTCCGAGCTCGCCGACGAGGAGCGGTACACCGCGGCGTTCCGCGAGGCGGGCCGGTCCAACGTCCGCTCGCTGCCGCGTCGGGCCGCCGGCCGACTCGGCGCCGGGGGTACGGCGGTCGTCGTCACGGTCGCCCTGACCAGCGGTGTCGCCGCGGCGTACACCGGCAACCTGCCCGACCCCGTGCAGCGGATCGCCCACAGCCTGGTGGGTGCACCAGCCCCCGGGGTGGGCCGTCCGGACGCGTCGGGCACCGGCCCGGCGCATTCCGGCTCGGCAGCACCGGGGTCGGGCGGCTCGACCCCGACCGGACCGAGCAGCGCACCCACGGCCTCCGCGACCTCGGGCGGCCCGACATCGGGAGCCAGCCCGAGCACGGGCAGTCGCTCCGGGGCGCCCGGCCAGTCGACGGGGCCGAGTGGCTCCCCCTCGACCGAGCCGACCGGAGGCGTCACCACGCCACCGACCTCCGCTGGCGCGACCGCCTCGGCCATGTCGATGAGCGCCGCCTCGCACCGCGTCGGGATCGGCCAGACCACGACGCTCTCCGGGCTCGTCACCGGCGCGACGGGCTCGGCCCTGCCGGGCCACGTCGTCGTGCTCCAGGTGCGCGGGCCCCGGCACTGGCGCCCGGTCGAGCAGGTCACGACCGACGCCACCGGTCTGGCGACCGCGACCACGCCACCGGTCTCCAGCTCAGCGAGATATCGCTGGCACGCGGACCCGGGCGTGCACAGCTCGCCCTGGCTGCTGCGGATGGTGCCCCTCCTGACCGTCTCGTCCGATGTCGGCGGTTCGACGACCGAGCTCGTGCCCTCGGTCCAAGGCGCCACCGTCGGCGACCGGGTCCGGGTGCTGCGCCATACCCCCGGCCACACCGTGCCCGTGCGCCGTGCTCGCCTCGATGACACGGGGTCGGCCACCATCTCGGTGGCCACCCCGCGCCGGCGCGCGGCGTACGTCGTGGTGCTCCTGCCGACGAAGCGGCACGCCGGCGTGCGGGCACGCCTCGTGGTGATCCCACCTCGCCCCGCGGCGGTGACGATCGCCGGGGCCGCCGCGCGGACCGCGCCGGGAGGCACCGTCGCGATCGACGGAACCGTGACCTCGGCCAACGGCGACGTGCTGCCCGGCCACAAGGTCGTGCTGCTGCGTCGCGGCCCGGTCCGCTGGCGACCTGTGGGACACGCCGTCAGCGACTCGTCCGGGCACGTCGCGATCCTGACTCCGGCGATCGCGGCGACGTCTCGCTTCCGGCTGCGGACCGACCATCGCGTCCACAGCGCGACCTGGCGAGTCGTGGAGCAGCCCTCGATCTCGGTCGCCGGGCAGCGGGACGGCTCCACGACCGAGGTCACCGCGTCTGCGTCCGGGGCACGTGCGGGAGACAAGGTCGTGGTGTTCAGACGGCTCGGCGGGAGGCTGGTGCGGATGCGGCACGGCGCCTTGGGCGCCGACGGCTCGGCGTCCTTCGCGCTCAAGGCCCGCAAGGTCCGCACGACGTACGTCGTCCGGCTCGTCGCCACCAAGCGGCACGGGCCGGCCTCGGGGGCGGTGGCCGTCCCCGGCGCCTGAGCCTGGGCCGCCATCACCTTGCCGACCGCTGCTCCCGTGAGCAGCAGGCCGCCCACCAGCACGCCGCCCACCAACCGGCGGCCGAGCCCCGTCGCTGGCCGGTCCGGGGACCGGCCACCGACGAAGGCTGCCACCAGCCTTCGGCGCGCGAACGCGTGCGCATCCCCCAGGTCTCGTCCGGTCACCATCGCCGCGTCCCTATCGGCGGGCCATCGAGAACAACCCGCACGCGACCACCAGGGCGGGCGCCAGCGCGACGACGACCACGGACTCCAGAGCCCCGACCATGCGCTCCCGCTGTGCCGGGCCCGGGGGTCGCAACGCCGTCACCGCCAGCGCGCAGGCCCCGGTCGCGACCAGGGTGGCGCGCAGCGGCCCGTGCCATCCCGGGTGCAGCCACCACGCCGCTGCGAGGGTCGCGAGGAGGCCCAGCGAGCCGGTCGAGAGTCCGACCACCACCGGGGCCGATGAGCGGTGGCGCCGGGTGCGGAGCATCACGACGACGCACCCCAGCACCGCCACCAGGAGCCCGGCGGCGCCTCGCGCCACGGCGAACGGTGCGGCGAGCACCACCAGAGCTCCCAGCGTCGCGGACATCGACACCAGCAGGTCGGAGGCGAGTCGCAGGTCGCAGGAGAGGCGGGCGAGGTCGACGCCTCCGGCGTCCAACGCCCCCGTGCCGCCGACCAGGGGCTCGGAGCCGACGCCGGCGCAGGCCAGCACCGCGGCGGGTACCAGGTCTCCCGCCGCCACCGCGAGCACCAGGACCATGCTCAGCACGACGGTCGGGGCCAGCGACAGCACCCGCGACGCCATCCCGGTCGCGACCAGGACGGTCCCGACCATCACCGGGGGCAGGGCGAGCACCCGCCCCCGGTCGAGGCCGAGCACGGCGATCAGTCCCACCACTGCGGAGGCGAGTCCCGCCGCGCAGAGCACAGGCGGGTGGAACCGCGTGCCAACCAGGAGACGCCCACCGGCTACGGCGGCATAGACGCATCCGGTGAGGACGAGGGACACCGCGACCGTGAGGTGCCGCTCGCGGGTGCACCGCGAGACGACGACGCCGGCCAGCGTCAGCCCGACCGCGGCCAGGGCCGCGCCGACGCCGCCCGCCGTCGACGGGTCGCGGGCCAGCGACAGGGCGCCAACCGTGAGCAGGAGCACGGACGTCGCCCTGGCCGCGAGCACCCCGAGCGCCGGATCCCAGCTCGCGAGCTCGCTCGTGACCGCCTCGCAGATCGCGTCGACCAGATCGTCGTGCACCATCGGCTCGTCGACGCCACCGGCGGCCACGAGAGCCAGGAGCCCGCCGTCTGCGACGCCCTGCGCGGCGAGCCCTGCATCCGGTGCCAGGATCCGCCCGTCCTGCGTCGTCAGGCGGAAGCCGCCCTGGAGGACGTCGTCGTCGAGAGCCCCGAGAGCGCGAGCGAGCCCGGGAAGGAGCTCGGCGACCGGAACGGAGCCCGGCACGGCCAGGTCGACCCGACGGGTGCCGCCGATGACCGTGACCCGCACCAGGGTGGTCGTCGTCATGCCGCGCTCAGATGTCGAAGGCCCTGGCACCGCGGGCGTCGGCGGCTCGGTAGTCGGCGTTCGCAGACGACACCTGGGCAGACGTGCTCCGCAGGAGGTCGCGCATCTCACCGATGGCGGCATCCCAGCGTCTCTTCGACACGGCATAGGCCCGCTGCGCCTCGCCGATCCAGCTCGACCTCAACGGCGCCAGCTCGTGGTCGAGACGGC
Source organism: Nocardioides sp. (assembly GCF_036267815.1). Taxonomy (GTDB): domain Bacteria; phylum Actinomycetota; class Actinomycetes; order Propionibacteriales; family Nocardioidaceae; genus Nocardioides. The sequence goes on from NZ_DATAVI010000016.1 coordinate 7,542, forward strand.
CCATCCGGGCGTCGATGCGCAGGACGACCCGCATCAGGTCGTCTGCGACTTGGTCGAGTCCCGCGTGGTTCACCTTCAGTGCGTCGAGCTCCATGGTGGCTCCTGTTCCTTGTCGAGGGTCGCCGGGCGGTCAGCCGAGGCGCTGCTGGTGTCGACCGAAGGCGGCCGACTGGACCTCGTCGGTGCCGAGGTTGTCCTTCTCGGTCGAGCGCAGGGACGACTCGAACCGGTCGAGCGCGCCGACGATCGTGCGCTGCTTCTCCGCCCAGGCCTGGCCGAGCGCCGAGAACGCCGAGCCGCCCCTGCCTGCCCAGGCCGATCTCGCGATGTCGATGTGGTCGACGAGCTCACGGTCGAGCCGGTCGAGGTCGCTTCGCGCATCGGCCACCATCCCGGCCGCTGTCGAGAGAGTGCCGTGCCCTTGTCCCATCTCTGGTGCTGGCGGCATGTCGCCGCCTCCTTCCCTCAGCGCGGCGCTGGACCGCGTCGCCGTGTGCCCCGACCGGGCACGGGGACCACCTTGGGGGAAGTCGCGCGCGGGCATCGGCGGTCATCCACAGGCCCCGCTCGACACGGTCGTGTGACCCCACCTGTGGATGGGTTCCGCGCCACGGTCGTCGACCGCCCTACTCTCGCCAGCAGTCGTTCTCGGGAGGGACCTTGAGCATCACCGCGCGGGCTCACGCGGCCGAGCCACCTCCCATGCCTGCCGGCAGGGTCGAGATCGACCCCCCGCCGGAGCTCCCGGACACCGACAGCGCCGGCGTCCTCGGCCACGCCGTCTCGATGCTCGGCGGTCTCGGGTCGGTCGCCATGGTCGCCCTCATGAGCGGGTCTGCGACCGGCGGCCGGGGCCGCAGCCTCCTCGTCGCCGGGATCCTCCTGGTCACCACGGTGGGGTTCCTCCTCGTGCAGCTGGACCGTCAGCGCGGTAGGAGGCGGCAGCGCGTCGACGGCTCCCGCGCCCGCTACCTCGCCCACCTCGCCGTCGTCCGGGCGAAGGTCCGCGAGGCGGCGGGACAGCAGCGCCTGGCTCTCCTCCGTGACCATCCCGCCCCGGCTGCTCTCCCGGCCCTGGCCGAGGAGCGATCACGGCTTCGGGAGCTCCCCGCGACCGACCCGGAGTTCCTCCGGGTGCGGTACGGCGTGGGTGCGCGTCCACTCGCCCTCGAGCTCGTCACGCCGGAGCAGGCCGGACCAGACCGGGTCGACCCGGTCGCCGCCACCGCGCTGGCCCGGCTCCTCGCCGTCCATCGCGTCCAGCGAGGTCTCCCGGTCGTGGTCGACCTCCGGGGATGCCGACGGATCGAGCTCGTGGGGCCGAGCGCGGCCGCCCGCTCGCTCGCCCTGGCCATGATCTGCTCGGCCGCGGCCTCTCACTCCCCCCGCGACCTGACCGTCGCCGTCCTGGCACAGCCGGAGACACTGGGCGCCTGGGACTGGGTGAAGTGGCTGCCGCACGCGCGCTCCACCCGATGTTCAGACGCCCTGGGCCCCCGCCGGACGGTCGCCACCGACGCCGACGAGCTGAGGGGCCTGCTCTCCTCGGGTCCCCACCTCCTGCTGGTGGTCGACGGCACCACCGAGCAGCAGCCGATCGCTCCCGGCGGGGCGGACGCCGTGACCGTGGTCCGCGTCGGTGGTGAGCACCGGGCGGCGGACCACCCCGACGCGCTCCGCCTGGAGATCGAAGGGCCCGTCGGGCCGCACTCCGCAGGGCCGACGATCCTGGTCAGCCGAGGCAGCGCCGACGCCGCCCGGGTCGTGGGTGACTCCTGTGCCCTGGCGACGGCCGAGGCGCTGGCCCGGCGGCTGACGGCGAGCCCCGGGGCAGTCCCCTCCCGGGCCGGTCCTGGACGCCGGCCCGACCCGATGGCCCTGCTGGGCCTCCACGACGGCCATCGCTACGACGTCGGCACCGGCTGGCGGCCACGACGTGGACGCGAGCTGCTGCGCGTGCCGATCGGCGTCGACGACGACGGCAGGCCCGTCCACCTGGATCTCAAGGAGTCGGCCCAGCACGGCATGGGCCCACACGGTCTGGTGGTCGGTGCCACCGGGTCGGGCAAGTCGGAGCTGCTGCGCACGCTCGTGCTCGGACTCGCCGCCACGCACTCGCCCGAGCAGCTCGCCCTGGTGCTCGTCGACTTCAAGGGCGGCGCGACGTTCGCGGGAATGTCGGCGATGCCCCACGTCTCGGCCATGATCACCAACCTGGAGCAGGAGCTGGTCCTGGTCGAGAGGATGCGCGACGCCCTGTCCGGAGAGCTGGTCCGGCGACAGGAGCTGCTGCGCGACGCGGGAGGCTACGCGTCCCTGCGCGACTACGACCGCGCGCGGGCCGCCGGCGTTCCGCTCGCGCCGCTGCCGTCGTTGCTGGTCGTGGTCGACGAGTTCTCCGAGCTGCTCGAGGCCAAGCCGGAGTTCGCCGACCTCTTCGCCGCCATCGGGCGGCTCGGTCGCTCCCTGGGGCTGCACCTGCTGCTGGCCTCGCAGCGGCTCGAGGAAGGACGACTTCGAGGGCTCGAGTCACACCTCTCCTACCGCGTCGGGCTGCGGACCTTCTCGGCGCAGGAGTCGCGCGCCGTGCTCGGGGTCCCGGACGCCTACGAGCTGCCGGCCAGGCCGGGGGTCGGCCTCCTGAGGTCGGGACCGTCGTCGATCCTGAGGTTCCACGCGGGCTACGTCTCGGGCCCCGCGCCTGACCCGACGCCGCCCCCGACGAGTCGGCAGACGGCTCCGGCCACCTCCGACCTCCTGCCGTGGACGATCGCCACGGTGGACAGCTCTCCCTCGGCACCGGAGCGCGAGGCGGGACCCGGCCAGGGCTCCGGTCGAGCGTCGCTGCTGGACGTCGTCGTCACCGCGATGGCCGGGGTGCCCCCGGCCACCCACCGGATCTGGCTCCCGCCCCTCGATCGGTCCGAGACGCTCGGTGCCCTGGTGGGGGGCCTCGCCACCGATCCCGAGCTGGGACTCGGGTCGCGACGCTGGCGCGCCGGCGGCGTCCTCACGGTGCCGATCGGCGTGGTCGACCGTCCCCGCGAGCAACGCCGCGACCCGCTGACCGTGAGCCTGACGGGAGCCGGCGGCCACGTCGCCGTCGTCGGCGGACCCCTCAGCGGCAAGAGCACCCTGCTGCGCACGCTGGTCAGCGGTCTCGCGCTGATGACGACGCCCCGGGAGAGCCAGGTGTTCGTCCTCGACCTCGGCGGCGGCACGTTCGCCGGGCTGCACGGGCTGCCGCACCTGTGCGGAGTCGGCACGCGGGCCGAGCCCGACGTCGTCGGCCGAGTCGTCGCCGAGGCGACCGCCATCGTCGACCGACGCGAGGGCGCCCGCCACTCCCCCGACGACGGCTACGGCGAGGTCTTCCTCGTCGTCGACGGGTGGGGTGCCCTGCGCAACGACTTCGAGGACGTCGAGCGCGACCTGCACCAGCTCGCCTCCCGGGGTCTTGCCTTCGGCTTCCACCTGCTCACCTCGGCGTCGCGCTGGGCCGACTACCGAGCCGGGATGCGCGACCTCTTCGGCACCCGGCTCGAGCTGCGGCTGGGGGACCCGATGGACTCCGAGCTCGACCGGGGCCGAGCGGCGTCGGTCCCGGCGGGCCGGCCCGGGCGCGGCATCGACCCGAGCGGGCACCACTTCCTGACCGCCCTTCCCCGCATCGACGACGACCGCGACCCGGCGACCCTCGCTGTCGGTGTCGCGTCGCTGGTCCGGCAGGTCGCCGCGGCATGGCCCGGCCCACCCGCACCCCCGCTGCGGCTCCTGCCCGACCTGCTGCCCGAGGCCGAGCTGCGCTCGGGGTTGGCCGCGTCCGCGGCGCTGCCCGGGCGACTGCTCATGGCCGTCGAGGAGCGGGAGCTGGCGCCCACGGGCCTCGACCCCGACGTCGAGCCGCACTGGATCGTCTTCGGTGACGGCGGGTCGGGGAAGACCGCCGCCCTGCGCGGCTACCTCCACGAGGTCATCCGGTCCCGGTCGCCGGAGCAAGCCCAGCTGGTCGTCGTCGACTACCGTCGCTCGCTGCTCGACGAGGTCCCGGACCGCCACCTGTTGCACTACCTCACCTCGGCGGCGCAGGCGGGTCCCGTCCTGGACGAGCTCGCCTCGTACCTCGAGTGCCGCCTCCCCGGCGACGCGGTCAGCTCCGACCAGCTGCGGAGCCGTTCGTGGTGGTCCGGAGCGGAGGTCTTCGTCGTGGTCGACGACTACGACCTGGTGGCGACCAGCCAGGGCTCACCACTCCAGGTGCTGCAACCCCTGCTGGCCCAGGCACGCGACGTGGGGCTCCATCTCGCGGTGGCGCGCCGGTCCGGAGGAGCCTCGCGGGCGCTGTACGAACCCGTCCTCCAGACGCTGCGCGACCTGGCGACCCCCGGGCTCGTCCTGTCCGGCAGCCCGGACGAGGGCCCCCTGCTCGGTGGCGTGCGCCCCGCCCCGGCCCGGCCCGGCCGCGGGCGTCTGGTCACCCGCGACCGCGGCGTCGAGGCCGTCCAGGTCGCGTGGCGCGAACCGGTGGGGTGAGACGCCAGCGGGTGGCGGTCAGCGGCGCCCGATGCCGAAGACCCCGCGCACCGCTTCGCGCGCGGCGTATCGGACGGCGTACTTGAAGGTGCTGGACTTCACGACCTTGTCGAACGTGCTGTCTTGAGGCTTGGCGGGCTTGGGCTGGGGCGCAGCCCTGCCACCGCTGCCACCCTTGGCCGCCTGCTCGGCCGCGGCCTTGTCTGCCCCGGCCTCCATCCGGTTCTTCAGCTTCTCGCTGGCCGACTCGCGGTCCACGACCTGGGAGTACGTCGCCCAGCCCGGGCTCGCCCGGACCGCCGCCTCCATGGCCGAGGCGTCAGCCGGCCCCATCAGCGACTCGGGGGCGCGAAGCCGGGTCCACGCCACCGGCGTGGGGGCGCCTCGCTCGTCCATCACCGTGATGACGGCCTCGCCGATGCCGAGCGACAAGATCACCTTGCCCAGGTCGGGGTAGGACGACGTGGGGTAGGTGTTCACGGTCTGCTTCAACGCCTTGGCGTCGTTGGGCGTGGCCGCACGCAGCTGGTGCTGCACCCGCGAGCCGAGCTGGGCCAGCACGTCGTCGGGCACGTCGGTCGGCGACTGGGTCACGAAGAAGACGCCAACACCCTTGGAGCGGATCAGCCGCACGGTCTGCGCGACCTGGTCGAGGAACGCCTTGGACGCGTCGTCGAAGAGCAGGTGGGCCTCGTCGAAGAAGAACACCAGCTTCGGCTTCTCGGGGTCTCCGACCTCGGGCAGGTCGTGGTAGAGGTCGGCCAGCAGCCACATCAGGAAGGTCGAGAACAGCGCGGGCCGGTCCTGGAGGTTGGGCAGCTCGACCATCGAGACCACGCCGCGGCCGTCGGGCGTCACCTGGAGGAGGTCCGACGACTCGAGCTCCGGCTCCCCGAAGAACACGTCGGCGCCCTGGCTCTCCAGCGTGATCAGCTCGCGCAGGATCACCCCGGCGGTGGCGCTCGAGAGCCCTCCGAGATCCTTCAGCTCGGCCTTGCCCTCGTCGCTGACCAGGTACTTCACGACATCGCGGAGGTCGCCCAGGTCGAGCAGCGGCAGCCCGGCCTGGTCGGCGAAGTGGAACACGAGCCCGAGGCTGGACTCCTGGGTCGCGTTGAGGCCCAGGACCTTGCTCAGCAGCACCGGGCCGAACGACGTCATGGTCACCCGCAGCGGGATCCCCGTGCCCTGACCGCCCAGGGCGTAGTAGGTCACCGGGAAGCCCTGGGCCTGCCAGGTCTGCCCGACCGACGCGGCGCGCGCCTTGATCTTGTCGTCCTCGGTGCCCGGGGTGCTCATCCCCGACAGGTCACCCTTGATGTCGGCGGCGAAGACCGGCACGCCGTTCGCCGACAGCTGCTCGGCCAGCAGCTGGAGCGTCTTGGTCTTGCCGGTGCCGGTCGCGCCGGCGACGAGGCCGTGCCGGTTGAGCATGCCGAGCGGGATCTTGATGTGCACCTCGGACAGCGTCGTCTCGTCCAGCATCAGGCCGCCCAGCTCCAGGGCAGCGCCGGTGAACTGGTATCCCGGGGCAACGGCCGCGGCGATCGGGTTGTCGGTCACCTGGTGGAATCTAGTCACCCGGGGCCCCCGAGCGCCCTGCGTAGACTCGCGCCGTGATCTTCAAGCGGGTGGGGGACGGACGACCGTACCCGCCTCACGACCTGACCTCGCGGGCCTGGGCCGCCCTCCCCCCGCGTCAGGTGCGCCTCGACGAGCTGGTCACCACCAAGGACACGCTGCGCCTCGACACCCTCCTCGACGAGGACTCCACCTTCTACGGCGACCTGTTCGCCCACGTCGTCCGATGGCGCGGCGACCTCTACCTCGAGGACGGCCTGCACCGAGCCGTCCGCGCTGCCCTGCACCAACGGCACGTGCTGCACGCCCGCGTGCACGAGATGGTCGACGCGTGACCGGGCGGACGCAGGCGGAGACCGGATGAACCTCAGCCTGCACGTGAAGACCCTGATCACGCTGGCGATCCTGGCCGCGCTGCTGTTCATCGGCGTCACCTGGGGGTGGGCCGCCCTGAGGACGCCGTTCCCGCACTCCACGACCACGAAGACCTGCTATCCGACGACCCTGAAGCCCGGTGACCGGGTCTCGCCGCCGAAGGTCACGGTCACGGTGCTCAACGCGAGCGACCGGGCCGGTCTCGCCGAGCGCACGATCTCGGACTTCGAGGACCAGGGCTTCGGCCCGGGCTCCGTCGGCAACGCCCCCAAGGGCACCGTCGTCCACTACGCGCAGATCTGGGCCCACAACCGCCAGAACCCCGCCGTCCAGCTGGTCGCGAGCCGGCTGGGACCGCACGCAGCGATCGTGGCCAAGAAGTACTCCGGCCCCGGCGTCGTCGTGGTGGTCGGCGCGCAGTTCCAGCAGCTCGTCGAGGGCAAGCAGTCGACGCGCGTGACCAAGGCCGTCACCATCTGCTCACCGCCGACCGACTGAGCCTCCGAGGCGCGTTCAGTCGCCGAGCCAGTGGCCGAGCCGACCGTGCGCCGAGACGACGCGCAGGCGCTGGACCGTGGGCTCGCGCAGCTGGCGCGGCGTCACCACGAGGAGGTCGTCACCGCGCCGCAGGACCGTACCCCGCTCGGGCACGATCGCGACTCCGGCTCGCACGACCATCGAGACCGACGAGCCCTCCGGCAGCCGGAGCTCGCCGACCTCGACCCCGTGCAGCCGCGACACGGGACTGATGGTGACCTGGAGCATGTCGGCCGCGAGCCGTTCCAAGGCGGCGACCTCGAAGTCGAGTGCGCGCGGCTCCAGCTGGCGCGTGACACCGAGCCAGCGCGCGACCTTCGGCAGGGTCGGGCCGGTCAGCATCGTGGAGATCACCACCACCACGAAGACGACGTCGAAGAGCCGCTCGGCGTCCGGCACCTGCTGTGCCAGCGGGATCGTGGCCAGGACGATCGGCACCGCGCCGCGCAGGCCGGCCCACGAGACGAACCCGATCTCACGAACGGGCAGGGGCTGCACCACCGCGCTCACCCAGACCGAGACAGGCCGGGCCACGAACATCAGGAGCAGGGTGGCGACGATCGCGATCCCCACGACCGACCACGTGATCCGGCTCGGCGACAGGAGCAGCCCGAGCATCACGAACAGCCCGATCTGGGCGAGCCAGGCGACTCCCTCGGCGAACGAGCGCGTGGCGGTGCGGTGCGGCAGCTCGGAGTTGCCCAGCACCAGGGCACCGACGTAGACGGCCGCGAAGCCGGAGGCGTGCGCGGTGGAGGCGGCGCCGTACGCGAGCAGGGCCAGACACAGGACCGCGAGCGGGTAGAGGCCGGACGACGGCAGCGCGGCTCGGCGCATCAGCCAGGCACCACCGAAGCCGACGGCGAGTCCGACCACCACGCCGACGACCAGCTCGAAGGCGATCGCGCCCGCGGTCGCGGGGATGCCGTGCTCCGCCACCGAGCCACTCGAGACCAGGGTGACCAGGACGACGGTCGGCGCGTCGTTGAGGCCCGACTCCGCCTCCAGCGCCCCGACGAGCCGCGGCGAGAGGGGCAGACCGCGCAGCACCGAGAAGACCGCCGCCGCGTCGGTGGGTGAGGTGACGGCTCCGAGCAGCACCGAGAGCTGCCAGGACAGGCCGAGCACGAGGTGGGCGACGACCGCGACCAGCGCCACGGAGACCGCGACGCCCAGGGTGGCCAGGGAGAGCCCGAGCCGGATCGAGGGTCGCACGGCCTCCCAGCTCGTCGTCAGCCCGCCCTCTGCCAGGATCAGCGCCAGTGCCGCGAACCCGAGGGCGTGTGCCAGCTCGGCGTTCTCGAAGGAGATGCCGATGACGCTCTCGCCGAGCGTCACGCCCATCAGCAGGTAGAGCAGCAGGCTGGGCAGGCCCGCTCGGGAGCTGAGCCGCACCGCGAGGATCGCCAGGAGCGTGACCCCCGCGCCGACCAGCACGAACTCGTCGAGCTGGTGGACATCGAAGGTCATGGGCACGTCTCCTCACCGGAGAGCAGGCGGCGATGCCCGAGTCTACCGGCGACCTTCCGGACACCCCTGTCCACAGCGCAGCGGACGCGGGCTCCCCCAGGTCACCGACCCGGGGCACCGTGGGGCTCGGTGATCCGCCGGTGGTCACGGGAAGGAGCACGACCTTGGGCGTCGACACGTCCGCGATCCGGTCTCTTGCCGGGCAGCTGCGGGAGCGGGCAGCCGAGCTCCGGCTCGCCGGCGACGGAGTCGCCGGCCGAGCCGCGAGCGTGCTGTGGACCGGTCGGGCCGCCGAGGCGATGCGCCGCGCGGCCCTCGACCGGGCGCACGGGCTGCGTTCGTGTGCCGAGGTCCACGAGGCAGCCGCGGCCGCGCTCGACCGGCATGCCCAGGAGGTCGACCTCGCTTCGGGGCTGGCTACGGCGGTCGAGCACGCCGCCCGGAGCCTCGCCGCCGACGCCACCGACGCCGCCGCCCGTCTGCCGGCACTGACCGGGCTGACCGGGCTGACCGGGCTGCTGGGGGCCCCGTGACCAGGAGCAGCCTGCCCCCGATCACCCAGGTCACCGGCGGCGTCGAGGGCTTCGCCGCGTCGTACCCCGCGATGCAGGAGCTCGCCGACCGGATCGCCAGCACCGCCGGTCGCCTGCGCGACCACGCCGCCGCGGACGCGCACGCGCTGGCCGACCCTGCCCTGGTGGAGTCCGCGCCGCTGTCGCCGGTGACCTTCGCCGAGGCCGAGTCGCGCCTCCTCGAGGCGATGACAGGGGCCCACGGGATCCTCGAGGAGGCCATCGGCTGCGAGACCCTCGCCCTGCTCATCCGGGCGGAGGTCGCGGCGTTCCAGGAGTGCGACCGCCTGGTCGCCGTCTCGCTCCGCGTGCTCGACGACCAGCTCGGCGAGGCTGCGGGGTACGCCGCGCGACTCTCGGCGCCGGCCCTCGTCGTGGCCGGCCTGGTGGCCGCCCCTGCCTGGCGGCTCATGTCGGAGCGGACGCGCCGGCGTCTCGGCCGCGAGCTCGAGGTGTGGCTCGACGACCACCCCGAGGCCGTGCAGCACGCCGTGGACGGCTCGGGCGGTCTGCTGGACGGCCTGCTCGGCGTCCCGCCGATCGATCCGACCGTCGCCGACGCGGCCTCCGACCTGTCCCGGCTCTACCCACCGGAGGCGACGCCGCGCGTCGTGCGCCGTCGCGACCTCGCCACCCCGCTGGGCGCGGTGGCTCCGGACGATCTCACCGGGCTGCTGCGCCATCTGCGTCAGACCAACGCGCTCTCGCCGGCGGATCGCCCGGGCGACCAGGGGACGATCGAGGTGCAGCGGCTGCGAGCTCGACGCGAGGACGGCGCTGCGCCTGACCGCTACATCGTCTACCTCCCCGGCACCGACGACCCGACTGCCATGCCATGGAGCCACGACCGCGACGTCCGCGACCTGCCGGCCGACCTGCACGTCATGGCCGGCGAGCCGGCGGCGTACACCAGGGGCATCGAGCGGGCGATGACCCGGGCGGGCGTCGGCCCTCGAGACCCCGTCCTGCTGGTCGGCCACAGCCTGGGCGGAATGGAGGCCGCGACGATGCTGGCTCGCGGGTCGGGCTTCCGGGTGACCCACGTCGTCACCGCGGGCTCGCCCGTCGCCGGCATGCCGGGCTACCCGGCGCACTCCCACGTGCTCTCCCTGGAGAACCGCGGAGACGTCGTCCCCCTGCTGGACGGACGAGACAACGCTGACAGTCGGCAGCAGGTCACGGTGCAGTTCGACGACCCGGGCCGCTCGGTGCTGGGCAGTCACCGCCTGGGGCACTACGTGCACGGCGCGGCTGCGGCCGAGGTGTCGCCCGACGCCTCGATCGCCGAGCAGCTGGCCAGTCTGCGAGCACACGGCTTCCTCGGCTCCGGAGCAGCCGCGACCAGCCAGGTCTTCCAGATCGTCCGCTGACGCCGAGGACGTGTCTGCCAGCTCGGTGTCGGTCACCCGCGGTTGCGCGCGAACACCACCAGGCCCGCCACCAGCAGCGCGACCGCCACTCCCACGAAGGGCCACGGGCTCCAGGCGTCGGTGCACGTCTGGCCACCGTCGGCGTACGACGAGCACACCGGACCGGGTCCGCCTCGGTTGAGCCAGGCCACGTAGGCGACCGGCAGGGCAGCACCGCTGATCATCCCCGCCATCCCCCAGCCGAAGTCGACCCGCCACAGCAGGAGCCCGCTGAGGATCAGGGCCAGCAGCAGCAGGAAGGGCCCGATCGTCAGGATCGAGAGCACCGCCGCGCCCTCGACGGCACCGACGACCAGCCAGCCGACGAAGGCCGGGACGGAGTCGCCGTCGGCCTTCACCGCGCCCCACCTCGAGCGGCGGCCGTCCGCGCGATCACCCGCCGGGCGCGGTTGCGGACGGCACGCAGCGCCAGCGGTGGCAGCACGTCGAACGCCGACACGAGGGCGCCGATCGTGTCGAGGGAGGCCAGCGCCGCCTCGGCGGCCTCGGGGTCGACCGCGTCGTAGAGCTCGAGCCCGATGAAGCCCGCCGCGATCGTCCGGGCGAGCCCGCTCGGCTCGACCAGCCCGTGCAGCGGGGACGACGGGAGCACCCTGGTCAGCACCCCGTCGATCTCCGCGGTCCAGCGGTCCATGGCGTAGCGCGCGGCGACCGCCAGGGTCTGGTCGCGCATGGCGCCCGCCATCACCTGCGCCATCTGCGCGACGTTGCCCGACCGCCGCTCGGACTCGTGCAGCGCCCTGCCGACGGACAGCAGCTCGGCCAGGGTCGTGATGTCGGCGAGTCGGTCGCGGTACGACGCCACCGCGAGGTCGACAGACCGGCGCACGGCGGCGTCGAGCAGTCCGGACACGCTCCCGAAGTGATAGAAGACCAGGGCCTGGTTGACCTCCGCGCGGGCCGCCACCGTGCGCGCCGACACCCCGGTGACCCCGTCCTGCGCCAAGGCCGCTGCCGCGGCTGCGAGCAGCCGGTCCTTCGTCGTCACGTCATCGCGCCTCTCGGTTGAGCGAGTGCTCAAACCGAGGCTACCGCGTCATTGAGCACTCGCTCAAGAGGGGACGCCGGCCGCCGCCACCAGGTCCGAGGGGTCGGTGTTGGCGCCACACAGCACGACCGCCAGCCGCTCGCCGCGATCGGGGCGGTAGCGGCCCGACAGCAGTGCGGCGACAGGCACCGCGGCTCCGGCCTCGAGGACGACCCGATAGCGCTCCCACACGGCCCGTCGAGCCTCGACGATGGCGTCGTCGTCGACGAGGACACCGTGGACCGCGCACCGCACGGCCACCTCCCAGGCGATGGAACCCAGCCGCCGCGCGCCCAAGGAGTCTGCGGCGACGCCCGAGACGGCGACATCGACCGGCTCGCCGGCGGCCTGCGCCTCGTGCAGCGTGGGTGCCGACTCCGGCTCGACGCCCACGACCCTGGCGTCGCCCTCGAAGGCCGTCGCGACGCCCGCCATCAGCCCGCCGCCGCCGACCGCGACCAGGACCGTGTCGACCTCGCGACCGAGCCCGGCCAGCTGCTCGCGGAGCTCGAGGGCCAGGGTGCCCGCTCCCGCGCAGACCTCCGGCTGGTCGTAGGCATGGCAGTGGACCGCCCCCGTCTCGGCGACGCGCTCCAGGGCGGCCGCGTGGGCCTCGGCGTACTCGGTCCCGGCCTGCACGACCACCGCGCCGTACTCATGCAGGCGCCGCAGCTTGGTGGGCGAGGCGATGGTCGGCACGAAGACGGTGGCGGGTACGCCGAGCGCCGCAGCGGCATAGGCGTTCGCCAGGCCGGCGTTGCCTCCGGAGGCGACCACCACGCCGACGCGCGGGTCGAGCTCTCCACGCTCACGCGCGGACAGGATCCGGTTGAACGCGCCCCGCGGCTTGAAGGTCCCGGTGTGCTGGAGCAGCTCGAGCTTCAGCACGCCGCCCGCCGGCAGCCAGGGGTCGCCCGCGTCGACGACCTGCACCGGCGTACGCCGGACGTGGCCCGTGATGCGGCGGGCGGCGTCCTCCAGGTCGGCGAGCTCCATCTCGCCATCGTGGCATCGAGTCTCCGGCGGCGGGGCGGGCGCATCCACCTCGGCAGGGGTCGAGCGGGACAGGTCGCTAGTCCTGGAAGACGCCGAACGTCCAGTAGGCGACGTGGACGTCCACGGGCGCCCTCCTGTTGAGCCGCACGACCAGCGTCCCGTTCGACCGGTCGTAGCCCGAGACCGCCGGGGTCACGTGGGCGCTGGTCACCCAGATGCCGCTGGTGCTCCCCTCGACCGTGACGACCGCGTGGTTCTCGTCCTGTCCACCGCCGGCGTTGGGGATGGTGAACGCCGGCAGCCGAACCCTGATCCTGCCCTTCTTCGAACCGGCCGGGATGACCGCGGTGCCGGCGGTCGAGGCCTCCGCTCCGGAGAACGGGCCCGGGACGGAGTAGCCCTCCGACAGCGTCCCCTGTCCCGGCGGACCGTCGGTCGAGGCCGCGACGGCGTACCCCGTCCCGGCTCCGGCCAGGACCAGCGCCGCCCCCGCGGCAAGCATGAGTCTGGTGTTCATGATGATGCCCCTCCCAGTGACCTGGCTCACATGATGATCAGGAGTGGACCGGATGTCGAGGGGAGGTCGCGGCGCTGGGCCCGCGAAACCCGCGCGCGCGAACCCGCGATCGGCGGATCCAGGCGGATCCAGGCGGCCAGGGCCACCCGGACTCAGGGCGACGCCGAAGGCATGTGGCGGTGGCGGCGGGATTTGAACCCGCGGTGGACTTGCGCCCACAAACGCTTTCGAGGCGTTCTCCTTAGGCCGCTCGGACACGCCACCGCCGGAGAGGCTACCCGAGGCGCCGACGCGCGAAGAAATCCTCCAGCAGCGCTGTGCACTCCACGGCGCGGACCCCGGAGACGACCTCGGGACGGTGGTTGAGCCGTCGGTCGCGGACGACGTCCCACAGCGAGCCGACCGCCCCGGCCTTGGCGTCGAAGGCGCCGAAGACCAGGCGGTCGAGGCGGGCGAGGACGATCGCGCCGGCACACATCGTGCAGGGCTCCAGGGTCACCACGAGGGTGCATCCGCAGAGCCGCCAGTCCCCCAGGGCCTGCGCCGCTTGACGGCAGGCGACGAGCTCCGCGTGGCCCGTCGGGTCGCCGTCCCGCTCCCTCACGTTGCGCCCGAGACCGACCGGCTCGCCTGATGCGTCGAGCACCACCGCACCGACCGGCACGTCGTCGGACTCCAGCGAACGCCGCGCCTCGTCGAGGGCGACGCCCATCGCCTCGTCGTACCTCGTGAGCGACACGGACGACGCTCAGGCCGAGGTGAGGCCCGCGGCCTCGTCGAACAGGGGCCCGAAGCCGAGGCGGCGGGCTACGTCGGACAGCATCTCGTCGGGGTAGAGGTCGAAGTCGTCGAGGAGGACGCCCATGTCCATCGCGGCCATCCCGAGGTCGCCGAGGAGGTCGAGGTCGCCCGCGGGCGCCTGCTCGTCCTCGTCCTCCGGCTCCGGCAGCCCGAGCTCGGCGACCGCCGACCGGGCCAGCTCCCACTCCTCGGCGGCGGTCACGTCGGAGAGCAGGATCCGCACCGACGGGCCGGCGACCCGGACGACTACGAAGAAGTCCTCGTCGATGGCGACCATGCCGATCGCACCGCCGTCACCGGGGAAGCGGCGCAGCGCGGAGCACAGGCTCGGGACGTCGGCCAGGACGTCGTGCGCCAGCTCGACGACCTGCCACTCGCCCTCCTCGCGATAGGCCGCCAGCGCGAAGTCGATGCCCTCGATCTGCTCGCTCACGGCCACCTCCGATCTGCACGCCTGATCCGGACGTGTCCAGGGTGACAGAGGCTCCCAGCGGTGCCAAGCCTGTTCCGGCGCGGTGCGGCGGCGTCCTACTAGGGTTCGGCCATGCGCACGATCGTCGTCGACCACCCACTGGTCGCCCACAAGCTGACAGCCCTGCGCGACGAGCGGACCGACTCGCCGACGTTCCGCCGGCTGGTCGACCAGCTGGTGACCCTGCTGGCCTACGAGGCCACCCGCGACGTGCGCGTCGAGCCCTACCAGATCACCACGCCGGTGTCGCCGACGACCGGGGTGCGGCTGTCCTCGCCGCAGCCGATGGTGGTGCCGATCCTGCGGGCCGGACTCGGCATGCTCGAGGGGATGATGAAGCTGCTCCCGACCGCCGAGGTCGGCTTCCTGGGGATGGTGCGCAACGAGGAGACCTTGCAGGCCTCGACGTACGCCGAGCGCCTCCCCGACGACCTCGCCGGACGCCAGTGCTACGTGCTCGACCCGATGCTCGCCACCGGCGGCACCCTCGCGGCAGCCATCCACTTCCTCACCGACCGTGGCGCCGACCACATCACCGCGATCTGCCTCCTGGCCGCGCCCGAGGGATGTCGACGCCTGGAGCAGGAGCTGGAGGAGCTCGACGTCCCCGTCACGGTGGTCACGGCCGCGATGGACGAGCGGCTCAACGAGAAGGGCTACATCGTGCCCGGGCTCGGCGACGCCGGCGACCGCCTCTACGGGCTCGCCGAGTAGCCGAGGTTCGCGTTCAGCCGCCCGGGAAGATGGGGACGGCGCCGGTCGCGATCAGGATCGCGATGATCACCACCAGCACGCCGAGGACGGCGTACACGACCTCCTTGTTGATCGTCGTCTCCCGCGACTCGGGCTTCTGGTACCGATGGCCGTCGGGGCGCAGCATCGGCTCATCGTCGTCGTTCTGGCTCATGCCGGGTCAACGACCCACCAGGCCGTTTGGTCACAGCCGGCGGGGTTCAGAGGGCCTTCACGGCGTTGAGGAGCTTGCCCATGGAGTCCTTGGCATCGCCGAAGAGGAGCGCGGTCCTCTCGTCGAAGAGCAGCTCGTTCTCGATGCCGGCGAAGCCCGGCCGCATCGACCGCTTCATGAAGATGACCTGCCTGGCCTGGTCGGCGTTGAGGATCGGCATCCCGTAGATCGGGGCACCCGGCGTCGTCCTCGCCGCCGGGTTGACGACGTCGTTCGCACCGACGACCAGGACGACGTCGGCCTCCTTGAAGTCGCCGTTGATGTCGTCCATCTCGCGCAGCTGCTCGTAGGGCACCTGCGCCTCGGCGAGCAGGACGTTCATGTGGCCGGGCATCCGGCCGGCCACCGGGTGGATGGCGTAGTCGACCTGGATGCCCTTGGCTCCCAGGACGTCGACCAGCTCGCGGAGCGTGTGCTGTGCCTGGGCGACGGCGAGGCCGTAGCCGGGGAC
Organism: Nocardioides sp.; assembly: GCF_036267815.1. Taxonomy (GTDB): domain Bacteria; phylum Actinomycetota; class Actinomycetes; order Propionibacteriales; family Nocardioidaceae; genus Nocardioides. Next base: position 23,271 of record NZ_DATAVI010000016.1, read on the forward strand.
GACGATCACGCGGTCGGCGTACCCGAGCATGATCGCGGCGTCCTCGGGGGTGACGCTTCGGACCGGGCGGTCGCTGGCCTCGCCGGAGCCGAGCGTGGACCCGCCCTTCAGCGCACCGAACAGGATGTTGGCCACCGAGCGCCCCATGGCACCGGCCATCAGCAGCGTGAGGAAGGTGCCGGAGGCGCCGACGAGCGTGCCGGCGATCAGCAGCAGGACATTGGAGAGCACATAGCCCCCGGCCGCGACCGTCAGACCCGTGAAGGCGTTCAACAGCGAGATCACGATCGGGACGTCGGCACCCCCGACCGGCAGGACCAGCAGCGCCCCCACGAGCAGTCCGAGCAGTCCGAGCAGGATGGCGATCCACATGTGCGGGTCGATGGCCACGCGGACGCCCAGCACCAGGGCGGCCCCGACGGCGATCGGGAAGACGTAGCGCAGCCCGGGGAAGACGACCGGGCGCGAGGTCATCAGCTCCTGGAGCTTGGCGAACGTCACCACCGAGCCGGCGAAGGAGATCGAGCCCACGACGATCGTGAACGCCGTCGCGGCCAGGTTGAACCACGGTGCGTCGCCGCCCGTCTCGATGACCTCGTGCAGCTCCAGCAGCGCCACCAGTGCCGCGGCTCCGCCGCCGACACCGTTGAAGAGCGCCACCATCTGCGGCATCTGGGTCATCTGCACGGTGCGCGCGCCGTACACGCCACCGACGGTGCCGATCGCGATCGCCGCGATGATCAGGGGGACGTGCCTGAGATGCAGGTCGGTCCAGAAGAACGGCATCACGCAGGCGACGACCGCCGCGGCTGCGCCGATGAGGTTGCCGTTGCGCGCGGTGCGCGGGCCGGACAGCCCCTTGAGCGCCAGGATGAAGCAGACGCCGCAGGCCAGGAACACCAGCTGGATCCAGGTGGGCATCAGGCGACCCCGCCCTGGTCGCTCCCGGACTTCGGCGGTGGCCGGCGGCGCGTGAACATCTGGAGCATCCGGTCGGTGACCACGAAGCCGCCGACCATGTTCACCGCCGCCAGCACGATCGCCACCAGCCCGACGGCCAGCGCAATGTTGTTGTCGGTCGTGCCGGTGACCAGGATCGCGCCGAGCAGGATGATCCCGTGGATGGCGTTCGCGCCGGACATCAACGGCGTGTGCAGGGTGGAGGAGACCTTCGAGATCACCTCGATGCCGACGAAGACGCTGAGCACGAAGATCGTCAGCCAGACGACTCCGGTGGCGAGGATCACTGGCCGGCCTCCTGGGTGACGGACTGCTCGTCTGGTCCTTCGATGGCCCGGCGCGTGGCGTCGTGCACGATCCGGCCGTCCTGGGTCACGCAGCTTCCCGACAGGATCTCGTCGGCGTAGTCGGGGGCGAAGACCCCGTTGCCGTCGTCGTCCTTGCCGGTCATCAGGGTCACCAGGTTGACGACGTTCTGCGCGTACAGCCGCGAGGCCGGTCCGGGCATCTGGCTCGGGACGTTGCGGCCGCCCCAGACCTGCGCGTTGCCGATCCGCACCACCTCGCCGGCCACCGACCCCTCGACGTTCCCGCCGCTCTCCGCGGCGAGGTCGACGACCACCGAGCCCGGACTCATCTGCTCGACCATCTCGCGGGTGACCAGGAGCGGTGCCGTCCGCCCCGGCACCGCGGCGGTGGTGATCAGCGCGTCGGCCGCCGCGATGTACGGCGTGAGCAGGTCGCGCTGCCGATCCGCGCGGTCCTCGGTCATCTCGCGGGCGTAGCCGCCGGCACCTTCGAGGGTCTCCAGCTCCAGCTCGATCGCCTTGGCGCCCATCGACCTGATCTCCTCGGCCGCCGCGGCGCGCACGTCGTAGGCCCGGACGACCGCGCCGAGACGCTTGGCGGTCGCGATCGCCTGGAGGCCGGCGACGCCGGCGCCGAGGACGACGACGTCGGCGGCCTGGATGGTGCCCGCCGCGGTCATGTTCAGCGGCAGGAAGCGGCGCAGCATGCCGGCGGCGACGATCGCGCAGCGGTAGCCGGAGACCAGGGCCTGGGAGCTGAGCGCGTCCATCGACTGGGCTCGCGAGATCCGCGGGATCAGCTCCACCGCGTGCGCGGTGATCCCCGCGTCGCGCAGGTCGGCGACGGTGGTCTGCGCCTGGTTGACCGGGAGGAACGAGACGGTGGTGGTCCCGCGCCGGAGCCGCCGGATCTGCTCGGCGTCCAGCGGCTGGACCGACACGACCAGCTCGGCATCGGCCAGCGCCGTCTCGTCGATCTCGGCGCCGGCCCCGGTGTACTCCTGGTCGGAGATCAACGCCGACAGCCCCGCGCCGGGCTCGACCAGCACGTCGTACCCCAGCGCGGTGAGCTTGCCGACCAGCTCCGGCACCAGCGCGACCCGCGCCTCGCCGTCGCGGGTCTCCTTCGCCACTGCGATCTTCACGCAGCCGAACCTAGGGCACGCAGACCCGCGCACCACAACCACCTCACCGCGAAAGCGCGAACTCCTCCACGGTCTCGTGGCGCGGACGACCCCGTGGACCCTCACCCGGGTACGACGCGACGAGGGCGATGGTGCCGACCTCCCAGCTCGGCCCGCGATAGGCGTCGAGGAGCCGGACCCAGGCCGTGACCTCGGCGGGACGCCCGAGCCGGGCGAGGGTCACGTGCGGCCGGAACCGCTGGCCGTGGACGGGTACGCCGGACCGGCTCGCGGCCGCGCGGGCCCCGGCTGCCAGGCGCGGCAGCTCGGTGCGACCCGGCTCGTCGAGCTCCAGACCGGTCCACAGCACGCGGGCCCGCGCGACGTCGGGGAAGGCGCCGCCACCGGCGATCGCGGCGGTGAACGCCGAGCGTCGAGCCGCGGCACGTCCGAGCCGCTCCACCAGCTCGTCCAGACGGCGCTGCGCGACCTCGGCCAGGAAGGCCAGGGTCACGTGGAGCTGCTCCGGCGGCGCCCAGCGGAACGCCGCCGCCTCGCGGCGTACGTCGAGGAACGCGTCGAGGTGCTCGACCACCTCGGCCGGCGGCACCACCGCGACGAAGGCCCGCATCTGCCCGGGCCCGTCAGACGTGCGGCCCGACGATCGCACCGACGGCATAGGTGATCCCCATCGCCACGAGCCCGCCGCCGACGTTGCGCAGGACCGCGCGTCCCCACGGGCTGTAGCCGAGCCGGGCGCTGGCGAAGCCGGCGACCCCGAGGGCCGCAGCCACCGCCACGACCGTCGACCAGATGCGCAGGGCGTGCGGAGCCAGGGTGATCACGAGCAGCGGCAGCAGCGCGCCGACGGTGAAGGAGACCATCGAGGCGAGAGCGGCGCTCCACGGGTTGGTGAGGTTGTCCTTGTCGATGCCGAACTCCGCCTCGGCGTGGGCACCCAGGGCGTCGTGCTCGGTCAGCTGCGACGCGACCTGCTGGGCCAGCTCGTGGCTGAGGCCCTTGCGCTCGTAGATCTGGGCCAGCTCGCGCAGCTCGGTCTTCGGCATCCGCTCGAGCTCCTCGGCCTCCATCGCGAGCATCGCGCGCTCGGAGTCGAGTTGGGTCGAGACCGAGACGTACTCACCGGCCGCCATGCTGAGGGCTCCCGCCACGAGCCCGGCGATGCCCGCGACCAGCACCGGAGACCGCTCCGACGTGGCTCCCGCGACACCCATCACGATCCCGGCCACCGACACGATCCCGTCGTTCGCTCCGAGCACGCCGGCTCGCAGCCAGTTGAGCCGGTTGCCGACGTCCTCGCCGATGTCGTCGTGCCAGTGCGAGGGCTCCTCGTCGGTCCCGATCTCCGTGCTCACCCGGCCGAGTCTTCCGAGCAGCCAGGGTGCCCCGCAAGCAAGGCAAGGCTCGGTTCACTTCTCTTCCACTTCTCCGCCACCTTCAGGTAGGCGCTTTGGCACTGGTCGTCGGTCATGCCCTGGGGACAGTTGGCGATCGACGCCGGATAGGACGCGACGTACTTCTCGCCCCCCACTGTGTAGTACACGTCGAGCCCGGTCCGGATCCCCAGCCCCGGCCTCACGACCTTCAACCCGCTGAGCAGCAGGCTGCCGACGTCACCGGTGGCCAGAGGGGCGCCGACGCCCGGGACGAGCGGTTCCGAGCCCCGGCTTGGTCGGTGGATATCCGTCGGAGACCTCCCATGACCCCGGCCGACGGTGCGGACCGGCGATCTCGACCTTGCGCAGCACGGCGAGCCGACTGCCCTGGAGCCTGACCCGCTCCACGCCGTCGGTGAAGACCTGGCCGACCTGGTAGCGCACGACGTATCCGTGCGGGTTGGGGATCTCGACCGGCCCATCGAAGAAGCCCCTGTAGGTGACCGTGGCATCTCCTTGCTCCTTCTTGTACCGCCACCTCATCATCCACAGCAGCGGGAACAGCCAGGACGCCGATGCCTCGTCGAACTCAGGGAGCCCGTTGTCTGGGCCACGTGTCAGCACGCCAGTTCGAGCCCCTTCGAGAGCTCCGAACTCGATCCCGTCACAGGGCGCCGTGGATCTCCTCGACGATCTGCTTGCCCTGGTCCGGGGTCACGTAGGAGCCGCCGATCTTGATGTACTGGTCGCCGAAGAGTGCGCCGTAGGACGCGAACGCCGCCACCCCGGCGGCTCCGGCGTTGCCCTTCGGGTCGGTGACGGTGAAGGCCTTGTCGCCGACGCCGCTGACCGGGATCGGCTTCTCGAGGCTGGCCATCGCCTCGGTGTCGCTCTGGTAGTCCAAGGCGCCGTTGACGACCGTCACCGAGATCTGGAGAAGGGCGTACTGGGAGTTGCTGTAGTCACAGCCGAAGATCTGCCCCATCGTGGAGTTGGGCTTGGTGTTCGTGTAGCTCGTGCCGGTGATGCTGCTGACGTCGGCTGCCGGGAGCACCTTGCAGACGTCGACCGAGCCCGGCGTGGTTGCGCTCGCGGCAGCGGCGAGACTGGCCAACGCCTTGCTCGGGTCGGTGCCGGCGCCGGGCGTCCCGGACCCACCCGAGCCTCCCCCGCAGGCGGTCAGGGCGAGCAGGAGCCCGGCCGCGGACAGGAACATGGTTGGTCGCTTCATGGTGTGTGCCTCCCTCGTCTCCGACGAGGGTCGCGGCGCCGCGTAACGTCGCGGTAACCCCGGCCGCAGCCCACCCGGTCCTAGGCTGGCGAGGTGCCCGCACACGTCGCCCGCCGGGCGCTGCTCGCCGGAGGAGCCGGCGCGCTGTCTGCGGGTGCGCTGGCGGCCTGTGCTCCCAAGGACGCCTCGCCCCCGCAGGACACCCCGGCGCCGTCGGTCGCCCCCTCGTCCGGCTCGTCGGTCACGGCGCCCACGAGCGCCGACTGGAAGCGTCTCGCCAAGCACGTCGACGGGACCCTCGCCCGGCCCGGCTCGTCGACGTACGACACGGTGCGCCTCACCCAGAACCCGCGGTACGACGGCGCCCGGCCGCTCGCGGTCCTGTCGGTGGCCGATGCCAAGGACGTCTCGACGGCGTTCGCCTTCGCCCAGGACCACGGCGTGCCGGTCGCGATCCGCTCGGGCGGCCACAGCTACCCCGGCTGGTCGGCCGGCGACGGAACGCTCGTGGTCGACGTGCGACCCCTCGACACGGTCGAGTGGGACGGCACGAAGGCCCTCGTGGGCGCGGGCGCCTCGCTCGTCCAGGTGTACGACGCCGTGGGCAGCCACGGCCGTGGCATCGCCGGCGGCTCCTGCCCGACCGTGGGGATCGGGGGCCTCACCCAAGGTGGCGGGGTCGGTGTGCTCACGCGCGCCTACGGCTTGACCTGCGACTCCGTGCTGGGGATGGAGGTCGTCGCGGCCGACGGCTCGGTCCGGAGGGCCAGCGGCGCCGACGGCGAGAGCGCGGACCTGTTCTGGGCACTCCGCGGTGGGGGCGGCGGTCACCTCGGGGTGGTCACGTCGTTCACGTTCCAGACCTTCGCCGCTCCCACCATCGCCCGCGCCTACCTCGCCTGGCCGTTCTCCGCCGCGGGTGAGGTCGTGCCGCGCTTCCTGGAGACCGTCCCGAGCGCGGACCGACGGCTCTGGGCGACGCTGAAGCTGCTCGGCGGCGCGAGCCATCCGTCGGGGCCGGCGCTCTTCATGTCGGCGACCTGGACGGGGCCGGCGTCGTCGATGGACGCCGCCCTGAAGCCGCTGCTGTCGACGGTGCCGACCCCGACGACCGACTCCCGCAGCACCGCGACCTACCTCGAGACGATGCTCACCTACGCCGGCTGCTCGTCCATCCCCGTGGGCGAGTGCCACACCGGACCCGGCGGCTCGCTCGACCGGGAGGCGTTCGCCGCGACGTCGCACGTCCTCACCTCCGCGCACGTCGACACGAGCCCGCTGCTCGACCACGTCAACGCCGCGCAGGAGACCGGGCTGAAGGAGGCCGGGATCTCGATCGACGCCCTCGGCGGCGCGGTGAACGACATCTCACCGGCCGGCACGGCGTTCGGGCATCGTGGCGCGCTGGCCACCGTGCAGTACACCGCGACGTACGACACGGGTGCGGCCACAGCCGCGACGTCCTACGTCCGCGGCTTCAGGTCGGCGATGACCCCGAGCTGGGGCTCGGGCGCCTACGTCAACTACGCCGACGCGTCGATCACCGACTACCAGCAGGCCTACTTCGGCGCGAACGCCGCCGAGCTGGCCATGGTGCGCTCGACCTACGACCCGCACGGCTTCTTCACCCAGCCGCAGGACTTCTGAGCCCCTGCCCCTCGGGGTGAGCGATGCGGGTCGGCTCCGACTGGTGTGGTGGGATCGGGGGTACGGCGTAACGCGCGTCGAAGCAGGGAGGTTCCGTGGAGGTCTGGCCAGGCAGCGCCTACCCGCTGGGCGCGACGTTCGACGGCGTGGGCACCAACTTCGCGGTCTTCAGCGAGGTGGCCGAGGCGATCGAGCTCTGCCTCTTCGACGACCAGCGCACCGAGTCCCGCGTCGCGATGACCGAGGTCGACGCGTTCGTGTGGCACTGCTACCTGCCGGCGGTGCAGCCCGGCCAGCGCTACGGCTACCGCGTCCACGGCGACTACGAGCCGGACCAGGGGCTGCGGTGCAACCCGGCCAAGCTCCTGCTCGACCCCTACGCCAAGGCGACGGTCGGTGACATCAGCTGGGACCGGTCGCTGTTCGGCTACGAGTTCGGCGACCCCGACTCGCACAACGACGACGACTCCGGTGCCCACATGATGCTCGGGGTGGTGATCAACCCGTTCTTCGACTGGGAGGGCGACCGCCGCCTGAACGTGCCCTACCACGAGACCCTGATCTACGAGGCGCACGTCAAGGGCCTGACCGAGCTCCACCCGGGCGTGCCCGAGGAGCTGCGCGGCACCTACGCCGGGCTCGCCCACCCGGCCGTCGTCCAGCACCTGACCCGGCTCGGGATCACCGCCATCGAGCTGATGCCGGTCCACCAGTTCGTCCAGGACAGCACGCTGCTCGACAAGGGCCTGCGCAACTACTGGGGCTACAACACCCTCGGCTTCCTCGCACCGCACGCTGACTACGCCGCCGCCGGCCAGCTCGGCCAGCAGGTGCAGGAGTTCAAGTCGATGGTCCGGTCGCTGCACGCCGCCGGGATCGAGGTCATTCTCGACGTCGTGTACAACCACACCGCCGAGGGCAACCACCTCGGACCCACGCTGAGCTTCAAGGGCCTGGACAACCCGGCGTACTACCGGCTCGTCGAGGACGACCTGCGCTACTACATGGACTACACCGGCACCGGGAACAGCCTCAACGTCCGGCATCCGCACTCCCTCCAGCTGATCATGGACTCGCTGCGCTTCTGGGTGACCGAGATGCACGTCGACGGGTTCCGCTTCGACCTCGCCTCCGCGCTCGCGCGCGAGTTCTACGACGTCGACCGGCTGTCGACGTTCTTCGAGCTCGTGCAGCAGGACCCGGTCGTCAGCCAGGTGAAGCTGATCGCCGAGCCGTGGGACGTCGGTCCGGGCGGCTACCAGGTCGGCGGCTTCCCGCCCCAGTGGACGGAGTGGAACGGCAAGTACCGCGACACGGTGCGCGACTTCTGGCGCGGCGAGGCGTCCCTGGGCGAGTTTGCGAGCCGGCTCGCCGGATCGAGCGACCTCTACGAGCAGTCGGGACGCCGTCCGGTCGCCTCGATCAACTTCGTCACCGCCCACGACGGCTTCACCCTGCGCGACCTGGTCTCCTACAACGACAAGCACAACGAGGCCAACGGCGAGGGCAACAACGACGGCGAGAGCCACAACCGCTCGTGGAACCTCGGGGTCGAGGGGCCCACCGACGACCCGGCGATCCTGGCGGCCCGCGCCCGGCAGCAGCGCAACTTCGTCACCACCCTGCTGCTGAGCCAGGGCGTGCCGATGATGCTGCACGGAGACGAGGGCGGCCGCACCCAGCAGGGCAACAACAACACCTACGCCCAGGACAACGAGCTGTCCTGGCTGCACTGGGACGACCTCGACGAGCCGCTCGTCGAGTTCACCGCCGACGTCGCCCGGCTCCGCCGCGACCACCCGACGTTCCGCCGGCGCCGCTTCTTCACCGGCAACACGGTGCGCACGGGCAGCGGCGAGGGCGAGCGTCTCAACGACATCGTCTGGCTCCACCTCGACGGGCATGCGATGGAGGACGCCGACTGGCAGGCCCCCGACGCCCGGTCGATCGGCATGTACCTCAACGGGCACGGCATCGCCGGTGCCGACGCCCGCGGGCAGGACGTGTCGGACCAGCACTTCCTGCTGTACTTCAACGCCGCCGGCGACGACGCCCCGCTCGTGCTGCCGCCCGAGGAGTACGCCGCTGCGTGGGACGTCGTCATCGACACCGGTGAGGTCAAGCGCCGCAAGGGCCCGATGCGCGCGGGCGTCCGGTCCAGGGTCGGCGCCCGCAGCGTGCTCGTGCTGCGCGAGCACACGACGCCGACCAGCGCCCAGGACTCCTCGGCCGCAGCGTCCGTCGCGGCGCAGGAACAGGGCAACAAGGGCCAGGCGGGATGACCACCGGACCCAGCGCGGCTCCGGCGAGCACCTACCGCCTCCAGGTCAACGCACGGTTCACGCTTCACGACGCGGCCGCGACCCTGGCCTACCTGCACGACCTCGGGGTCGACTGGGTCTACCTCTCACCGCTGCTGAAGGCCGAGCCCGGCAGCGACCACGGCTACGACGTCGTCGACCACGCGGAGGTCGACCCCGACCGCGGCGGTGCGGCCGGGCTCGCCGCGGTCTCCGCCGAAGCGCGACGGCTGGGGATGGGCGTGCTCGTCGACATCGTGCCGAACCACATGGGGATCGCCACGCCCCGCGAGAACGCGTGGTGGTGGGACCTCCTGCTGCACGGGCCCTCCTCCGCCCACGCCGACGCCTTCGACGTCGACTGGGAGGCCGGAGCGGGCAGGGTCCGCATCCCGGTGGTCGGGGACGGCGACGCAGCGGCGATCGAGGTCGACAGGTCAGCCGGGGTCGTGCGGTACCACGAGCACGAGCTCCCGCTGGCGCCCGGGACGACGACCCTCGCAGAGCAGCACTACGAGCTGGTCTCGTGGCGGCTGGCAGACACCGCGCTCAACTACCGCCGGTTCTTCGCGGTCAACACCCTGGCCGCCGTGCGGGTCGAGGACCGCCGGGTCCTCGAGGAGTCGCACGCGGAGATCCGCCGCTGGTTCGACGCGGGCCTCGTCGACGGGCTGCGCGTCGACCACCCGGACGGGCTGCGCGACCCGGCGGCGTACCTCGACGACCTGGGCGAGCTGACCGGCGGCGCCTACGTCCTGGTCGAGAAGATCCTGGAGCCGGGCGAGACGCTGCCCGCCTCGTGGGCGACGGCCGGCACCACCGGCTACGACGTCCTCGGCCTGGTCGACCGGGTCCTCACCGACCCGGCCGGATGCGCGCCGCTGACGGCCCTCGAGACGCGCCTCCGGGGCGGGCCGCTGGACTGGCACGACCTCGTCCACGACACGAAGCGGGCCGTGGCCGACGGCATCCTCGGCTCGGAGATCCGGCGCGTGGTGCGCGAGCTCCGCGGCACCGACGGTCTCGACCCGCCGCTGGACGAGGAGGGCGCTCTCGTCGATGCGGTCGCCGAGCTGGCTGCCTGCTTCCCGGTGTACCGCTCCTACCTGCCCCAGGGGCGCGAGCACCTCGACCACGCGCTCGCCGAGGCACGGCGGCGCCGGCCCGACCTGGTCCGGCCACTCCAGGCCGGGTGGCAGCTCCTGGTCGAGCCGGACCTCGCCGTGGCCGAGCGCTTCGAGCAGACCACCGGCGCCGTGATGGCCAAGGGCGTCGAGGACTGCGCCTTCTACCGCACCTCGCGGCTGACCTCGCTGACCGAGGTCGGCGGTGACCCGAGCGAGTGGTCCATCGAGCCTGCGCCGTTCCACGAGGCGATGGCGCTTCGGCAGCGGACGTGGCCGCGGGCCATGACGACGACCTCGACCCACGACACCAAGCGCGGTGAGGACGTGCGGGCGCGGATCGCGGTCCTGGCCGAGCTACCTGCGGTGTGGTCGGCCGCCCTCGACACCCTGCTGGCGCTGGCGCCCCTGCCGGACCCGTCGTTCGGCAACCTGCTCTGGCAGGCCGTGGTCGGCGCCTGGCCGGCCTCGCGGGAGCGGCTGCACGCCTATGCCGAGAAGGCGATGCGCGAGGCCGGTGACCGCACCACGTGGACCGCTCCGGACAAGGGCTACGAGCGCGCGGTGCACGCCGCCGTCGACGCGGCGTTCGACGTCCCGGCCGTCAGTGCGGTCCTCGACGAGGTCGTGAGCCAGGTCGCGGCACCAGGGTGGAGCAACGCCCTCGCCGCCAAGCTGATCGCGCTGACGGTCCCCGGCGTCCCCGACGTCTACCAGGGCAGCGAGCTCTGGGAGCAGTCGCTGGTCGATCCCGACAACCGCCGGCCGGTCGACTTCGACGTACGGCGCGGGGTGCTGGCCCGCGTCGCTGCCGGCGAGCGGCCGCCGCTGACACCACACGCCGGCGACCCGGGTCACGCCAAGCTCGTCCTCACCCAGGTGGCGCTGACCCTGAGCCGCAACCAGCCGCACCGCTTCGCGACCTACGCGGGCGTCGAGGCGCGGGGCGAGGCGGCCGGCCACGTCGTGGCCTTCGACCGCGGCGGCGCGCTCACCGTGGCCACCCGCCTTCCCGTGGGCCTGGCGGCTCGAGGCTGGGGAGAGACCGTGCTCCCGCTCCCCGACGGTGTCTGGGCCGACCTGCTGACCGGACGCGAGCACGCGGGAGACGCTCGCCTGTCCGAGCTGCTCGCCGACTACCCGGTCGCCCTGCTGATCCGGGAGGAGACCCCATGAGCCTGTGGACGCACAGCCACCCGGCCTTCGCGGTGTGGGCTCCGCGGGCCCGTCGGATGCGCCTGTCGGTGGGCGATGCCATCGTCGCGATGCGGCGCGAGGAGGGCGACTGGTGGGTCCCCGACGGCGACGTTCCCGATCCTGCGGAGAGAGGTGTCGACTACGGCTACCTGATCGACGATGCGGACTCGCCCAGACCCGACCCGCGGTCTCGGCGACAGCCGGCGGGCGTCCACCAGCGCTCGCAGACCTACGATCCGGCCGCCTTCGGCTGGACCGACGAGGCCTGGACCGGCCGGCAGCTGCCCGGGTCGGTGGTCTACGAGCTCCACGTCGGCACCTTCACCCCCGACGGCACCCTCGACGCGGCGATCGGCAGGCTCGGCCACCTGCGCTCCATCGGCGTGGACCTGATCGAGGTGATGCCGGTCAACGCGTTCAACGGCACCCACAACTGGGGATACGACGGGGTCGGCTGGTTCGCCGTCCACGAGGCGTACGGCGGCCCGGCGGCCTACCAGCGCTTCGTGGACGCCTGCCACGGGGCCGGCCTCGGTGTGGTCCAGGACGTCGTCTACAACCACCTCGGCCCCTCGGGGAACTATCTGCCGCTGTTCGGCCCCTACCTCAAGGAGGGCCGCAACACCTGGGGCGACCTGGTCAACCTCGACGACGAGGGCTGCGCGGAGGTGCGCCGGTTCATCCTCGACAACGTCCGTATGTGGTTCGCCGACTACCACGTCGACGCCCTCCGCCTGGACGCCGTGCATGCGCTGTCGGACGCCTCACCCCTTCACATCCAGGAGGAGATGGCGATGGAGACGGCCGCGCTCTCGGCCCACCTGGGCCGGCCGTTGACGCTGATCGCGGAGTCCGACCTCAACGACACCAGGATGGTCACCCCCCGCGAGGGTGGCGGCTACGGGCTGGACGCCCAGTGGAGTGACGACTTCCACCACGCCCTCCACGTCGCGCTGACCGGTGAGACCAGCGGCTACTACGCCGACTTCGCGTCGCTGTCGGCCCTGGCCAAGGTGTGCGAGCGGGGCTTCTTCCACGACGGGACCTGGTCGTCGTTCCGCAGACGCGACCACGGCGTCCCCGTCGACACCGCGCGGATGCCGACCTGGCGGCTGGTGGTGTGCAGCCAGAACCACGACCAGATCGGCAACCGTGCCCGCGGCGACCGGCTGACCGAGCACCTCGACGACGACCAGCTCGCGTCCGCGGCGATGCTCACCCTGTGCGCGCCGTTCACGCCGATGCTGTTCATGGGCGAGGAGTGGGCCGCGTCGACGCCGTTCCAGTTCTTCACCTCCCACCCCGAGCCCGAGCTCGGGCGCGCCACCGCCCAGGGGCGGCTGGAGGAGTTCGAGCGGATGGGCTGGGACGCCGCCGAGGTCCCCGACCCGCAGGACCCGGCGACGTTCGAGCGGTCGAAGCTCGACTGGTCCGAGCTCGGGCGGGGACGGCACGCCCTGCTGCTCGGCAGCTACCAGCGCCTTGCCGAGCTGCGTCGCACCGTGCCCGCGCTCGCGGACCCGTCGTTCGTGGGCCTGGTCGCCACGGCGGACGAGCAGACCCGGGTGTTCCAGCTGGCGCGCGGCGGGCTCCTGATCGCGGTCAACTTCGGCACCGAGACCTCGACCGCGCCGGCGACCGGCGAGATCCTGTTCACGACCCCGACGCGGGCCACGCTCGCGGCCGGCGTCCTCACGCTGCCGCCGCACGCCGGGGTGCTGCTGCGCACGACGTAGCGCCCGGCGCGTCGACACTAGGGTGAGGGCGTGGAGCGTCTCGAGACCACCGATCTCGTGATCCGGCCGCCCGCGGTCGAGGACGCGCCCGCGGCCTTCGAGCTGCTCAACGACCCCGACGTGATGCGGTGGAACCCTGGCCGCGACTGTCCCGACCTGCTCACCGCCGAGGCGTTCTGCCGCGAGAGTGCCGACTGGTCGGACGGCACCCACGCGACCTGGCACGCGGTAGACCGGGAGACTTCGCTGATGGTCGGCAACGTCAGCCTCTTCGCGATCGACCTCGACGACGCGGTCGCCAAGATCGGCTACCGCACCATGCCTGCGGCCCGCGGCCGGGGCGTCGCGCGCCAGATGGTCGACGCCGTCACCGGCTGGGCCTTCGAGCGGCGTGGCCTGATGCGCGTCCAGCTGGAGCACTCCGTGCGCAACCTCGCCTCCTGCCGGGTCGCGGAGGCCGCGGGCTTCGGCTACGAGGGCACGGCGCGCTCGGCGTACGCCGTCCCGGGGGGCACCGGGCGCGACGACTGCCACATCCACGGCCGGCTCCCGGGTGATCCGGGCCTGTGAGCACCGCACCGACCCCATGCAGCTCGGTCGTCTCGCTCCGGCGCCCGAGCCCGTCGTTCGTCCTCACCTACGACGACGGCCCGACGCCCGGGGTCACCGACCGGCTGCTGACGGTGCTCGCCGAGGCCGGCGCCACCGCGACGTTCTTCGTCCTGCTGACGCGGGTCAGGCAGTGTCCCGGGCTGCTGGGCGAGACCCTGGCCGCCGGCCACGAGGTGGGCCTGCACGGCCTCGACCACCAGCGCCTCACCAGCCTCCCACCCGATGCGCACGCCGCTCGCTTCCGTGACGGCAGGGCCGAGCTCGAGGACCTCGCCGGTGTCGCGGTGCGCTGGTCGCGACCGCCGTACGGCGACCAGGACCTCGCGTCCTGGCAGGCGGCGCGGGACGCCGGGCTCGCGCCGGTGCTGTGGAACCTCACCTGCCTGGACTGGGAGACGCACACGCAGGAGGAGAACCTCGCCGAGCTGCGCGCTGCCGACCCGCAGGGCGCCGTACTCCTCCTGCACGACGGCTTCGCCGACGCCCGCGACGGTGTGGACGACGGCCCGCCACCCCGGGGCCTGGACCGGGTCGCCCTCACGCGCGCCGTCCTCGACCGCGTCTCGGAGGCGGGACTGGCCCCGGTCAGCCTCGGCCGCGCCGTCGTGCACGAGCAGACCGTCGAGGCCGGGTGAGCGGAGGACCGAAGACGCAGCGCCGCGCTAGACCCCCCTGACCCCAGCCCACCCCCCAAGCGATAGTACGGATCATGCGGCTGGCCAGTGGGCCGTCCGGACCAGTCTCCTGATCCGTACTATCCATCGACGGCGTCGGGCTCGGTGACGTGCTTCGGCATCAGGGAGCCGATCAGCAGCAGGGCCACCGAGATGAGCAGGCTGACCACGAACACCGCGTGCACGGCGGGCTCGAGGACCGGGGCGGAGACGTGGCTGAGGTCGGGGTTCGCCGTGCCCAGCCGGCCGCTCACCCGCCCGTTGACGACCGCCCCGAAGATTGCGACCCCCACCGCGCTGCCCACCGAGCGGCCGAACATGTTGGCGCCGGTGGCCACGCCGCGCTGAGCCCAGGAGACCGCGGTCTGCGTCGCCACCACCGCCGGCGAGGCGACGTACCCGAAGCCGATGCCCATCACGAAGCACGCCAGCGCGAGACGGAACAGCGAGCTGTCGCCGTTCACCGTCACCAGGATCGCGGCGCCGAGGACGGTGACGACGGCGCCCAGCAGCAAGGTGAACCGGAAGCCGACGCCCAGGTAGAGCCGGCCCGCGGTCGCCGCCGCGATCGGCCACCCGATGGTCATCGCCGCCAGGACCAGCCCCGCGACGACCGCGCCCCTCCCGAGCACCGTCTGGCAGAACAGCGGGACGTAGGACGACAGCCCCATCATCATCACGCCGACGACCAGCGAGCCCGCGTTGGCGACGTTCAGCACGCGCATCCGGAAGACCCACAGCGGCAGCACCGGCTCACTCGCCCGGCGCTCGACGACCACGAAGACCGACAGCGCGACGACCGCTGCCGTGAAGAGCGCGATGCTCGCCGCCGAGTCCCAGGCCCACTGCACGCCACCCTCGAGCAGCGCCAGCAGGAGCAGGGTCCCGCCCCCGCCGAGCAGCAGCGCGCCCAGATAGTCGATGCGGTGCCGGCGACGCTCGATCTTCTCGTGGAACCTGCTCCACAGGACCCACATGGCCGCTGCCCCGAGAGGGAGGTTGACGAAGAAGATCCACCGCCAGCCGATCGAGTCGGAGAAGACGCCGCCGAGGGTCGGACCGATCAGCGCGGCCATCGCCCACACGCTCGCGAGGTAGCCCTGCACGGTGGCTCGCTCCTGGAGCGAGTAGATGTCGCCCAGGATGGTCATCCCGATCGGTCCGATCGCACCCGCACCGAGCCCCTGGACCAGCCGGAACACGATCAGGGTCGGCATGCTCCACGCCAGGCCGCACAGCAGCGAGCCGACCAGG
>NZ_DATAVI010000017.1:0-1696 GCF_036267815.1 Nocardioides sp.
GCCGTTGGGGACGTGCGTGGACACCGGATCCGACGCCGGGAAGCTGTCGGCCAGGCTTTCGTCCTCGCTGTCCTCTGACTCGTCGTCACCGACGAGGTCCTCCAGCGCCATCCGGAAGGCGTCGCGCGACTCGGTCAGCGACACGCGGTCCTGCGGGCGCTTGGGTCCGGCGATGCTCGGCACCACCTCGGACAGGTCGAGCTCGATGTTGTCGGAGAACGTCGGCTCCTCAGAGTTCTCGTCGTGCCACAGGCCCTGCTCCTTGGCGTAGGCCTCGACGAGCGCGATCTGCTCGCGCGGGCGCCCGGAGAACTCCAGGTAGCGCAGTGTCTCGGCGTCGATCGGGAAGATGGCGCAGGTCGAGCCGAACTCCGGGGACATGTTGCCGATCGTCGCCCGGTCAGCCAGCGGCAGGCCGGCGAGGCCGGCGCCGTGGAACTCGACGAACTTGCCGACGACCCCGCGCTCGCGCAGCATCTCGGTCACCGTGAGCACGAGATCGGTGGCCGTCGCCCCCTCCTGCAGCTCGCCGGTGAGCCTGAAGCCCAGCACCTGCGGGATGAGCATCGACATCGGCTGGCCGAGCATTGCCGCCTCGGCCTCGATACCGCCGACACCCCAGCCCAGCACGCCCAGGCCGTTGATCATCGTGGTGTGCGAGTCGGTCCCGACGAGCGTGTCGGGGTAGGCCAGGTTGCGCTCACCATCGACGAACACGACGCGCGCCAGATACTCGAGGTTGACCTGATGCACGATCCCGGTGTCAGGCGGGACGACCTTGAAGTTGTGGAAGGCGCCCTGGCCCCAGCGCAGGAACGCGTAGCGCTCCTTGTTGCGCTCGAATTCCAGCTCGGCGTTGCGCTGGAAGGCCTGCGGGGTGCCGTAGGCGTCGACCTGCACGGAGTGGTCGATGACCAGCTCGGCGGGCACGAGCGGGTTGATCTTGTTGGGGTCGCCCCCCATCTCCTTCATCGCATCGCGCATCGCGGCCAGGTCCACGACCGCTGGGACCCCGGTGAAGTCCTGCATGACCACGCGCGCGGGGGTGAAGGCGATCTCCTTGGAGGGCTCGTCCTTGGCGTTCCATGTGGCCAGTGCCTCGACGTCCTGAGCGCGGATGGACTCGCCGTCCTCGTTGCGCAGCAGGTTCTCCAGCAGGATCTTGAGCGAGAACGGCAGCCGGGCGATGTCGAACTTGGACTGCAGCGCGTCCAGGCGGTAGATGTCGTACGTGGTGTCGCCGACGCTGAGCGTGGCCTTCGCGTCGAAGCTGTTGGTGGGGGGCATGTCTCAAAAACTCCTGGTTTCAGACGCAGTTGTCCTTACTCTAGGCACGCACGGCGCGCCACGGCGGTACGTACCCGGACGGCGCGTCGCGAAGCTCATCCGGCGGCTCCTACGCACGTCTTACGGACGTCTTCGATGCGGCTTCGGGCGGGTGCCGATGCTCCCGTGACCCACATTGAGTTCAGTAAGGAGCCCCCCGTGTCCACCGTCGTCCTCATCGCGGCCAGCGTCGCCGTTCTCGGCTCGTGCCTCCTGCTGGCCGCCGCGTACTACACCGAGGCGCACCGCGCGCCCGACCAGTCCTGACCCTGAGAGCCACCTGAGAATGCTCACGCCTCTTACCCTGCTCTCACCCGACCGCTGCATGCTGCTCCGATGAGCTCGGACTCGACGCCCTATCGCGAGTCCG
>NZ_DATAVI010000018.1:0-9659 GCF_036267815.1 Nocardioides sp.
GCCGGCCGCCGCCACCTCGCGGACCATGCGGCTCAGCTGCTCGACCTCCTCCTTGTCGAGGCCGGAGGCGACCTCGTCGAGGAGCAGGACCGCCGGCTGGGAGGCCAGTGCGCGCGCGAGCTCGAGGATCCGCCGCGTGCCCAGCGGCAGGGCCTGTGCCTGTTCGTCGGCCCACGGCTCGAGCCCGACCGCGCTGATGATCCCCTCCACCGCCTTCACGTCGCCTCTCTTGGTGGTCCAGAAGCGGGGAAGCCGCAGCATCGTCTCCAGGATGCTGACTCGGGAGGTGCGTGTCCGCGCGACGGCAACGTTCTGGCGCACGGTGAGCGGTGCCACCAACGGCGTCTGGAACGTGCGGCCGACACCCGCGCGGGCTACGCGGCTCGGCCCCAGCCCGGAGATCTTCCTCTCTCCGAGCATCACCGTGCCCCGATCGACCCGGTAGTACCCGGAGATGGTGTTGAGCAGGGTGGTCTTGCCGGAGCCGTTGGGGCCGATCAGGGCCACGATCTCCCCTGGCTCCGCCACGAAGCTGACGTCGGACAGCGCGGCGTTCCCCCCGAAGGACTTGGAGACTCCCTCGATCGTCAGGCGCTGGCCGGTGATCGTCGGCAGCTGGGCGCGCTCCTTGGGGTCCTCCTGCCGCACGGGCTTCGCGCCGGTACGCCCGAGCAGCCTCGGCACGCGGTCGGTGACCGAGGTCGCCAGTCCAGCTGCTCCTCGGGGCAGCACGATCGCCATGAAGATCAAGAAGCCGCCGTAGAACACGAGGGCGTACTTGCCCAACGACGTGCTCGAGTTGGGCCCCAGCTGGAGCAGAGTCGCTCCCACCACGGCGCCGAGGACGCTGCGCGACCCGCCCAGGATGCTGCCCGCAAGCACGGTGATCGCGAGCGTCAGGCCGAACGTGATGGGCGCGACGTACCCGTCGAGGTAGGCGAAGAGCGTGCCGGCCACGGTGGCCGGGACCCCACTGATGGCATACGCCTTGAGCTTGGTGCCGTAGACGGAGATCCCCAGCGAGGCGGCGAGGATCGGGCTCTCCCGCAGCACCGACAGGATGTCCCCCGAGCGGGAGCGGACCAGGTTCCGGAAGAGGATCAGCCACCCCGAGGTGGCCACGACCACGACCACGAGGTACTCGTTGAAGTCCAGGCTCGAGCCGAGCAGGCTCGGCAGCGGGATGCCGGTGGCGCCCTCGTAGCCTCCGGTCCACCGCTGGGCGATGCTGACGACGTTGGGCACGAGCAGGATCAGGAAGAAGGAGGAGACCGCGAGCATCCATCCGCCCAGGCGGAGTCCCGGGATGCCCGACAGCAGTCCCAGGAGCAGGCCCGCCACGGCGCCCACCGCCATGCACAGCGCGATGTCGTTGTGCCAGTGCAGCGAGACCATCACGGTGGTGTAGGCGCCGAGGGCATAGAACGCCGGCGAGGCGAACGACAGCTCGCCGGCGAAGCCGTAGCTCAGGTTGAGTCCACTGACGAGCAGGCACAGGAAGCAGATCAGCACCAGCTGACGGGTCGAGGCGGGGCTGAACCCCCAGTCGGGCGCCAGGGCCACGACGACCGTGACCGCCGCCCACACCGGGAGGACGAGCCAGCCCTTGGCGGCTGACCAGCGCGCCAGTACACCCGTGCTCACACGACACGCTCCCGTCGTTCGCCGAACAGTCCTGTCGGCCTGACCATGAGGACCGCGAGGAAGACCGCGAACACGGCCAGGTTCTGCCAGTTGGGGCCGATCTGACGGGCCACGACCTGCTGGACGACACCGACGCCGAGGCCACCGATCACTGCCCCGATCTGGCTCCCGACACCCGCCACCGCGAGGACCACGAAGCCGTAGACCGCGAGGGTCGTGGCGATGGAGGTCACCGCCGTGGTCTTCGGACCCACGAAGGGCGCGACGACCATGGCCAGCGCGCCGGAGACCATGAAGGAGACGAAGGTGAAGCGCCGGGTGTTCACGCCCAGTGCCAGGGCTGCCTCGCGATCCTCGGACAGCGAGATGGCGGCCAGTCCGCTACGGGTGCGCGTCGCCCAGAAATGTGCGCCCAGCCCGACCACGATGGCGAGGGGGATCAACATCAGCTCGTCCGGCGTCAGGCTGCCGCCGGGGAACGAGATCAGCTTGGTCGGCCCGAAGAACGGGACGGTCTCCGACGCGGAGACCACCAGAATCCCGATGATGCCCTGGATGACGGTCGTGGCGCCCACCGTCGTGACGAGCTCGGCATGGGAGCCTCGCGAGAGGATCGGCAGGATCGCGACGATGAGCTCCACGGTCGCAAGCAGCGCCCCCAGCACGGCGAGGATCACGAAGGTCAAGACGACGGGCACGTGGTGGTTGTACAGCGAGACGGTCAAGAACGCGCCCGCGACCATCAGGGCGCCTTGGGCGAAGTTGATGGTCCGAGACGTGATCCACGTCAGGTTGTACCCCACTGCCACCAGAACGTAGACGGAGCCGATCGACAGGCCCAGCAGCACCGTTGCGATCATGGGTTTCTCACCTGGCACTCTCCACCGGTCGACGCGGCCGACGCGGTCGCGGGAAGGCGATCCTCACCAGGCACCGCGACGACACCCGACCGATGTGGTCGGTCAGGGTGTCGTCGCGGTCGCGTGTCACTCGGTGTCGGCCTCGTCTGCGTTAGGGCCGCCGCTCACGAGGAGTGGTAGGCCTTCTTGAGAACGATCATGCCGTCCTTGGAGCCGACTTCCTGGCCGAAGGAGAACAGGCTCGCCGGGGTCTGCGGGTTGTGCGTCTTGGTGTCGAACGTCGGGCGGTACATCGGGAACTGCGGATCCGACGAGTCGGGGAGCGTCTCGAGGGCCGTCTTGAGGTTCGGACCGGTCACGTCCTTGCCGTTCAGGTTCTGGATGCCGTTCACGAAGTAGTTGACGTAGTCCCAACCGGTCGCGTAGACGAAGAGCGGCGCCGCCAGTGCCCCCTGCTCGTTCAGGGCCTTCAGCATCGCCTTGAGCTCGGGACCCCGGTCGGAGGGTGCCACGTAGGCACCCATCGGGCCGAGGGTGGCGAACGTGTTGTCGAGCTGCGTCGTGCCCTTGGCGTAGGTCGTGAGCGATCCGCTCGACGCCACGTTCCCGATCACGGTCGGCACGTTCCCGAGGTTGGCCTTGAGCCGGCTGCTGAGCATGATCGGCACCTCGGCGCCGGCGCCGTCCATCCACACCCAGTCGGGGTGGGACGCCGCCGCAGCCTGGTACGTCGCGGTGTAGTCGGACGCGGTGGGGTCGAACAGCTTCACGGTCGTCGCGATCCCCGCCGCCTTGAACGTGCTCTGCAGCGTGGGGACGTCAGCCTCGCCCAGTGCGTCGTTCGAGGTCACGATGGCGACGCTCTTCACACCGGGGTGGGAGGCGATGAACGTGGCACCGGAGGCCACCACGGTCGGCGCGAGCGTCGACTGGGAGAAGAAGTACGGGTACTTCGTCGGGTCGTCCAGGGCCGGTGAGGACGCCGAGCCGAGCCCGACGATCTGTGCCCTCGTCAGAACCGGCGCCATGGCGAGTCCCTCGTTGCTCGAGATGCCCGGGATGACATCGTCGGGAGGGGAGCTGCTGTTGACCGCATCCTGGAGGATGCTGACGGCCTTCGTCGGGTCGCTCTGGTCGTCCTTGACGGTCAGGACCAGCTTGTGACCGTTCACGCCGCCCTGCGAGTTGAAGTAGTCCACCGCTGCTTGGACGCCGCGGTTGACCGCTACCGCGGACGCCTCGAGGTCACCGGTCATCCCGTAGATCGCCAAGATGTTGTACGGCGACGTGTCGGCCGCCCCGGTCGACCCACCACTCGAGCTGGGGGAGGACGAGTTCGACGAACCGCACGCTGCGATCGCCATGCTCAACGCCACGCCGCCCGAGACCGTCATCAGCCGACGGGCTGGTACTGATGTCTTAGCCATTCCAGATCTCTCTTCCGCCGCTCGACGGCACTGCGGGGCCGCGGCCGTGGATAGTATGATCGTGTAGATGATTTAGTTAGTCAAGGCGTGTGACACGAAGGTTTCCGGGAGATTGCGGATCACGCTCGGGGACCACCCGCGAGGTAGAGGACCTGACCCGAGACGAACGACGCCTCGTCGCGCGCGAAGAACGACACGGTGGCCGCGACGTCGTCCGGCTGACCGACGCGGCCGACCGGGATGCGCTCGGCGGCGGACGCCTTGAACTCCTCGAACGTCATCCCCAGCTGGTCGGCCGTGTGCCTGGTCATCTCGGTGGCGATGAAGCCGGGGGCCACGGCGTTGACGGTGATCCCGAACCTTCCCAGCTCGATGGCGAGGGTCTTGGTGAAGCCCTGGAGGCCCGCCTTGGCCGAGGCGTAGTTGCTCTGGCCGCGGTTGCCGAGGGCGGAGGTGCTCGACAGGTTCACGATCCGGCCCCAGCCGAGCTCGACCATGTGTCGCTGCGTCGCCCGGCTCATCAGGAACGCTCCCTGGAGATGGACGGCCATCACCTGCTGCCACTGGTCCAGGGACATCTTGAACAGCAGATTGTCGCGGATCACGCCGGCGTTGTTGACCAGCACCGACGGGGCGCCGAGCCGTTCGGCGACGGTCTCCACAGCCCGGGCGACGGCGTCCTCGTCGGCGACGTCGGCGCCGACGGCGATCGCCCGCCCTCCGGCCTGCTCGATCGACTCCACCACCGGCCGGCAGGCCGCCTCCTGGAGGTCGAGGACGGCGACGCCGAACCCGTCGAGGGAGAGCCTTCGGGCGACCGCGGCACCGATGCCGCCCGCCGCTCCGGTGATGATGGCGACGGGGTCGCTGGGACGCATGGACAGCTCCTGAGGGTCGGGGCAGGCTAGGACTGGACGAAGGGCTCGGCCGCCCAGGGTGCGAGCTGACCCTCACCGCGGAGGGTCGGCGGCAGCTCGTCGTGCGGGACCACGTCGAGCACGGCCGCCATCCGACCGAAGCCCACGTTGGCGGCGACCCGGAGGCAGAGCTCCATCAGCTCGGAGTCGTCGAAGTGCTCGTGGAGCCTGACGAACAGGGCGTCGTCCACGGAGAGGTGGTCACTGGCCATGCGATCTGCGAACTCCAGCGCGAGGACCTCTGCCGGGCTGAGGTCGCTGGCCTCCTCGGGCTGCGCCAACGAGCAGACCAGGCTCTCGTCGACCGACCGTCCGTCGGCGTCCTCGTAGCGCAGCGACATGCACAGCCGGCACTGATTGTGGAAGGCGACGCGGATCCGCACCAGCTCGACGAGTCGGAACGGGAGAACCCCGTGAGCACGGGCGGCGGCCCCGAACGCAAGGTAGGCCCTCGCAATGTCGGGGCTGTGGGCGAACACCCGCTCGGCATGGGAGGCGTCCTCGCCGAAGACGGGGACGTAGACGTCGGGGCTCGTGGGCGAGATGCGGGTCATCGGGAGTCTCCAGAGGTGGTCGTCGGGTCGTCGGGTCGTCGCGGCGGCCGGCGTACCCACACGTGACTCAGCTCGAGCAGGGTCGTCAGTCCTCCGCCCAGCTCGGGCCCCGCCGCGAGATCGCCGGTCTCCTCGAGGAAGCGCGCGGCCGACGCGACGTCGTCGAACCACAGCTCCCCCACGCCGTCGTAGCCCCAGCCTGGTGGGGTCGGGAGCACGATCAGCGTCTGGGTGTGGCGACGGACCCGCGTGCGGTACCCCTCGGTGTCGGCGAGCCTCTTCGCATGGTCGCCCGTCCACGCGAGGAAGAAGGTGCGGAGGTCGGTGCCCGGGCGGCGGCGTACCAGGGTGAGCAGGACGACCTGGCCGCGCTCGCCGTCCAGCAGGATGTGCTCGACACCAGTCAGCGACGACTCGCTGACGTAGTCGGAGAAGACCCGGCGCTCGTCCTGGCGAAGCGTGGGGATGCCCTCCTGGTTGTAGACGTCGACCGCGTCGAAGAGGGACTTCAGACCGAGCAGGTTGGCGCCGTCGAAGTCCTGGGTGAGCGCGAGGGAGTCGGCCAGCGGCTCGGTGACGCGCTTGCACTGGACGACGGAGTCGAAGCGCGCACCGACGTCGGGGAACGAGCCCGAGAGGACGGCGTGCTGACGCCAGTTCTCCACGAACTCCTCGTAGGTGGTCGCGGGATTGCGCCGGGCGAGGTAGATCGTCTTGGCGGTCATGCCGGCTCCAGTTCGTGCCCGGCCGCGGCCAGAGCGGTGGCGATCTCGTCCAGTGCCCTCGCGACAGCGTCGCTGGTGCCCGAGGGCAGCAGGAAGACGATGCGCTCGAGACCCAGCTGGGCGAGCTCCTCGATGCGCTGTGGGTCGGCGGCGCCGCCCATGGCGCTGACCGGGACCGGGTCCCGACCGTGCTCGCGACAGGCCTCGGCGAGCTCGTCGAGGAGCGGGGGGAACTTCTCGGGTCGGAACATGTTGATGTCGGGCATCCAGCCGTCGGCGTACTCCGCGATGTCGCGGAACGCGCGCGGGCTCCCCCGGCCACCCACGACGATCGGGGGCCACGGTCGCTGGACCGGCTTGGGCCACAGCCAGGACTCGGAGAACGACACGAACCGCCCGTCGTAGCCGAATCGCTCCTCGGTCCACAGGCCCTGCATCGCCTGGACCGTCTCCTTCACGTGGGAGCGCCGGGTCGCGGGGTCCACTCCGTGGTCCCGCATCTCCTCCAGGTTCCAGCCGAGCCCGACCCCGAACACGAACCTTCCGCCGGAGAGCAGGTCGAGGGTCGAGACCGCCTTGGCGGTGAGGATCGGATCGTGCTGCGCGACCAGGCAGATGCCGGTCGCCACCTTGAGCGAGGTCGTGCTGAGAGCCGCCGCCGTCAGCGCCACGAACGGGTCGAGGGTGCGCGCATACTCGCGTGGCAGCTCGCGTCCGCGGTACCACTCGCTCTCCCGGCTCGTCGGGATGTGTGTGTGCTCCGGCAGCCACAGCGACTCGAAGCCTCTGGCCTCGACGTCCGTCGCGAGCTCGCGGACGTCGGTCGTCTCGTCGGTTAGGAAGATGTGGACGCCGGCCTTCATCGGGTCGCCTCCACCAGTCCGCCGATGCGCGGGACCCCCGCCGAGACCAGCCCGGCCCCGACCTCCTCCTCGCACTCGTCGGCACCGCCGAGCAGACTCGAGAGGAGCATCCCCCTCCTCAGGGGGTGCCGCCACGGATGCTCCCAGGTGTAGCCGATGCCGCCGAGCACCTGCTGGCCCGCCGCGCCCACCCGGTCGAGCGCGCGACCCGCAAGCCCCTTCGCCGCTGCCGCTGCCATCGCGGTCTCGGTGAGCCAGGCCTCGGCGACGACCACCTCGGCCGCCGCGAGGTCGACCCGCGCGTCGGCGAGGCGATGCTGCACCGCCTGGTTCGCCCCCAGAGGTCTCCCGAACTGCTCGCGCACCTTGACGTGCTCGACGGCAATCCGCAGCAGCTCCTCGCAGGTGCCGACCAGCTGGTGGGCGAGTGCCCTCCTGCCCGCAGCGAGGCCGGCCGACCAATCGGCGTCCGGCACCGGCGTCAGGGCCGCCGACTGCACGGTGACCCGGTGCCATCCGGCGGATGCGTCCAGACCTGCGATCGGCGACGTCGCGCACGCGGTGGCCGGCGCCTCGGCCAGGACGACGCCGTCCGCACCGGACACGGGAAGGACGACGGTCGCGACCTCGGAGGTCAGGCCGTCGAGCACCACGCCCTCCAGGTGGCCGTCTCGGTCCAGGGTGGATCGTCTCGGCAAGGGATAGGCCACCCGCGTCCCGGTCGCCGAACGACCGCCGTTCAGCGCCTGCAGAACGACGACGTCCAGGGCAGCACCGGTGAGCAGGAGCCGGCCCGTCTCCTCGAAGAGCGCTGCGACGGCGACCCGCGGCTCCTCGGCGAGCACGTCGTCCCACCCCAGATCGACAAGTCGGGAGTAGGAGAGATGGGGTGAGTCCTTGGCGGCAGCCGCCACCACGGCTCGGATGTCCCTGCTCAGGTCATCGGACACGGGGAAGTCCCAACACTCGGGTGGCGACGATGTCGCGCTGGATCTCCGCGGCGCCACCGTAGATGGAGGCGGATCGCGTGTAGAAGAAGTCGCCGCGCCACTGGTCCGCCTCGGCGGAGTCGTCGAGCTCGAACTCGCCGCGGAGGGTCGACCTGGCGAGGTCGAGCACGGCCTGCTCGCACGAGGACAGCAGCAGCTTGTCGATGGAGGCCTCCGGGCCGACGAAGTCTCCATCGGCGAGCCGGCGCAGCGTCCGCCGAGCGACCAGGCGCAGCGCCGTGACCCGGGCGTAGGTGGCACCCAGCTCGCGGGTCGGGCCGACCTCGGCGACCAGCGGTGCGAGGCGGGCGAGCTTCTGGTGGAGCCAGGCCTGACGCATCCAGGCGTACATGCCGCGCTCCCACTGGAGCAGGAACATGGCGAAGTCCCACCCGCGGTTCACCTCGCCGATCAGCCGGTCGGCCGGCACGAACGCGTCCTCGAAGTAGATCTCGCTCAGCTCGTTGCGGCCGGTCATCGTCGTGATCGGTCTGGCCTCGACGCCCGGGGTGTCCATGTCGACGAGGAACGCCGAGATGCCTCGGTGTCGGTCGGACTGCTCGCCGGTCCGGGCGAGGAGCACGCAACGATCCGAGACCGACGCGTAGCTGTTCCAGACCTTGTGCCCCGTGATCACCCAGCCGTCGTCCGCGACCCTCGCGCGAGTGCGCATCGCGGCCATGTCCGAGCCGGCCTCGGTCTCGGAGAACCCCTGGCACCACAGCTCGTCGCCCCGCAGGAACGCCGGCACGAACTGGCGCGCGAGCTCCGGGGAGTACTTCACGAGCGCGGGGACGAGCACCTCGAGCGTGGGCAGGGTCTCCGGGGACGGGAAGCCGGCCACGCTCAGGCTCTCGTAGACCTGGGCCCGACGCTCCGCGGAGCCGCCGCTGCCGCCGATCTCGGCCGGCCACCCGGCGCGCAGCCAACCGGCGTCGAACAGCATCCGCTGGTAGAGGCGCGGCGAGGCCGTCGCCTCTTCGACGCTCAGGCTCTCGTCGGGCTGGACCTCGCCCAGCTGTGTCGCGTGCTCGGTGATCCAGGCCTCCAGCCGCTCCTGGAAGGCAGCCGGCGACAGACTGCCCAGGTCACGGTCGACCGAAACGGTCATGTCGCGTCCTTCGGCTCCTGCTGGGCCGCCTCCTGCTGGGCCGCCTTCTTCTGCCCGGCCTTCGCGGCGAACTCCCCGGCGAGGCGTGCGACGTCGGGAGCGCTGAACGAGAGCTCCTCGGCCGCCAGGGCGTAGGGCAGCACGCGGCTCGCGGCCGCCGTGAGATGGAGGTTGATGGTGCGCTTGGTGTCCTGCAACGGCTGCGCCGGCAGCTCCGCCAGACGATGGGCGAAGGCCAGCGCCGCCGGCAGCAGCGCGTCCGCCGGGAAGACACGGTTGGCCAGACCCAGCCGGAGCGCGTCCTCGGCATAGATGCGGTCGCCGGTGAAGAGGTACTCCTTGGCCTTGAGGATGCTCATCATCGCCGGCCAGGTCACGGCCCCTCCGTCGCCGGCGACGAGTCCCATGGCGACATGGGGATCAGCCATGAAGGCCCCCTCGGCCATGTAGACGATGTCGGACATGACGGCCACGCTCGCGCCGAGGCCGACCGCGGGCCCGTTGACCGCCGCGATCACCGGCAGGTGGAAGCGCAGCATCTCGGTGACCATCCGCCCGGCCTCGCGGAA
>NZ_DATAVI010000019.1:0-15525 GCF_036267815.1 Nocardioides sp.
CGCCTTTCGACCCGTCGAGTTTGGCCCTCCCGGGCCAACTCGACGGGTCGAAAGGCGCATCTCACTGGGTCAGAACTCGCCACTCAACAGGTCAGAACTCACCACTCAACGAGGGGGTTGGGATTTGGTGAGGTGGAGGAGCCAGCCCGAGCCGGTGTCGATGAGGGCGTAGCGACGAGGCCCCGCACGACCGTGCAACACGAACACGAAGCGCTTCTGCGTGCGGTCCTCCAGCTCCCACCAGCCCGTGTCCGCGATGTCCTTGTCGGCGTCGGTGTACGTCGCGTGGTCCAGGTCGTGGTCGCCGACGGCGACCGCGAGCCGGTCGGTCCGCGAGTCGGGCGGCATCCCCTTGGGCACCGCCCATGACCGCAGCACGCCGTTCTCCTCGAGCCGCAGGTCGTAGTGAGGCGCCGGCTTGCGGTGCTCGTGGAGCACGAACACCGGACGCGACGGCTCAGCCATCCGCCACCGCCGCCTCCAGGGCGGAGTACGTCGCGGCGTCGAAGGCCACCATCCGCGCCTCGTCGACAGACGTCGGCGTGGCCCGGAGCGTCTGCGCGGCGGCCGCGACCGCGTCGTCCTTGGGCCAGCTGTAGGCCCCCGCCGACACCAGGGGGAAGGCCACCGACCGCGCACCCAGCTCGTCGGCAACCTCGAGGGCCCGCGCGTAGCACGACGTCAGGAGCGACCGGTCGCGCTCGCCACGACCCCAGTTCGGCCCCACCACGTGGATCACCCAGCGAGCTCGCAGGTGCCCGGCGGTGGTCCAGCCGGCATCACCGGTGGCCAGCCCGTGCGGGAAGCGGCGGATGCAGTCCGCGAGCACCTCGGAGCCGCCTGCCCGGTGGATGGCCCCGTCGACACCCGCACCGCCGCGCATCGCTCGGCTGGCGGCGTTCACCACGGCATCCACCTCCTGCTCGGTGATGTCGCCCAGGACGACGGTCAGCTCCATGCCACCACCTTGGCCGAACGCCGCCGCCCCGGGAACCCGCATTCCGGGTCCGGGGACCCCGGCCGCCTCACGCCGTGCGCAGCAGCCGCAGGACGGCGCGCTCGAGGACGGCCTGTCGCTCGTCCGGCGACGCGACCTTGCGGCGACAGGCGGCCCGGATCGTGCGCCCCTCCTCGTAGGCGTCGACGACGCGCGGGTCGACGTACGACGAGCGCGCGAGGGCGGGGGTGTTCCCGAGGAACTCCGCGACCTCCTTCATCGCGGCCACGACGGCACGCCTCTTCGAGGCCTTGCTCCGGCCCGGCTCCTCGGAGGAGGCCAGGGAGGCGGCCGCCAGCACCGTGGCATGCCAGGTCCGGAAGTCCTTGGCGGTGGCGTCCACCCCGGCGGCGTCGCGCACGTAGTCGTTCACGTGCGACGCGGTGAGGTCGTGCCAGCGTCCGCGCTCCTTCCAGGCCAGCAGCTCGACCTCGGCGGGAGCACGGCGTGCCCGCATCACGTCCAGCGCGACCACGGTGGGCGGGTCGTCGATCCTCACCTCGTGCCGGACGCCGGACTTGCCGACGAAGTCGAAGACCAGCGACGAGCCGCGCTTGCGGACGTGCCGGCGCTGGAGGGTGGTCAGGCCGAAGCTGCCGTTCTGGTCGGCGTACACGTCGTTGCCGATCCGGAAGCACCCCAGGTCCAGCAGGCGCACGGCGGTCGCGCAGGCGCGTTCGCGCGACATCCCCGCAGCTCCCAGGTCACTGAGAACCCGCTCTCGGGCACGGGAGAGCACGCGCGCGAACTCCAGCACGTGGGCGTGCTTGGCCGCATCGCGTCGGAGCCGCCAGTCGGGGTGGTAGAGGTACTGCCGGCGTCCGGCGTCGTCGGTCCCGACCGCCTGGAGGTGTCCGTTCGGCCACGGGCAGATCCACACGTCGCGCCAGGCCGGCGGGATCACCAGGCCCTTGACCCGCTCGGCGTCCTCGACCCGGAGCCGGGTGCCCCCGTGGTCGAGGTAGACGAACCCGGAGCCCGCGCGTCGGCGGCTCCAGCCCGGGTCGGCCGGCGAGCTCCGCCTCAGCCGCGCCACATCCGCCCTCCCACTCTCACGGCGTCCACGTATCCCACCGGGGCCGTCGCATGCGAGCCGGGAGGAGGCCACCGAGCCGAGCCCGTCGTGCGGGGCAGGCTCCGGCGCAGGACAGGCGAGGTCAGTCCCGCGAGACCGGCTAGCGGGCCGGCGGTCGCAGGGAGCGGACCAGGACGACGATCGCGACGAGACCGAGCAGCCCTCCGGTGACCCAGGGCCAGGGGCTGCGGGAGGGCTCCTCGGAGGAGACCGGCGCGACCTCCGGACGCAGTCCCGGGCCGGCGGACTCGACCGGCGGCCCGACCTCCGCCTCGATCCGCGGCGGCACCCGCACCCGCAGGACCAGGGAGTCCGCGCCCTCCGAGGACACGTAGACGCGCCCGTCGTCGGCCACCGCGATGCCCTCCCCCTGGCGCTCCCGGGGCAGCGCGAACGAGCCCGCCGGCTGCAACGACGGCCAGTCGTAGACCACCGCCGTGGCGTAGCTGCGCACCAGCAGGTGCCTGCCGTCGGGGAAGAACGCACCGTCGGTCGCGACCGGCAGCACGCGTCCGACCGGCCGCAGCCGGTTGACCCCGGACCTGCCGAGCCGCGTGGGCACGGCGTAGAGCACGCCGCCGAAGACGCTCTTGGTGGCGATGTAGAGCCGCCCCGTCCTCGGGTTGCGCACCAGGGTCTCGGCGTCGGCCGGACCGTCGGGGTAGCGGAGCCGGTACGTCGTGGGGTGCTCGGTGCGCCGGCCGGGTCCGACCGCGACCCGCGCGACGTCGACGAACGGCCGGCGGGCGAGGTTGTCGCCGATGTCGCCGACCCAGACGGTGTCACCGCCGCCCGGCGCCAGGGCCTCGGTGTCGATCGGGTGGCTCGACCAGTGCGTGACGCCCACGGTCCGCCCGGTTGAGTCGACCGCGAAGACGCGGCCGGTGTCGCCGGAGTCGTTGGTCGTCAGGAACAGACCGCCCTGCACCACGAGGTCGCTGGCCTCGACGATCGCCGGGTCGGCGAGGTGGAGCACCTGGGTGCCCGACGACCCGGACCCGCTGGTCACGACGCCGAGCGCGAACGGCACGGCGGCGAGCAGCGCCGCGAACGTCTGCGGCACCTATCACGCCGCCGGCGCGGTCTTGAGGATCCGGCGGAGCTTGGCGGGCAGGCGGTAGTGGAGGACCGGTTGCAGGGTCCCTTCCGAGGACAGGAAGACGGAGCCGCCGGTGTCGGTCGCCAGCCCTTCGCCCTGCTCCTGCGACGGAAGCCGGAACGTCCCGACCTGCCTCAGGCTCGGCCAGGCGTAGAGAACCGCCTTCTCGTAGTCGCGGACCACGAAGTACTCGCCGCTGCGGAAGAACGCACCGTCGGTGGCCTTCACCAACGGCACCGACGCCAGCGGGGTGAGCATGTTGGTGTGGGTGCGGCTCAGCGGCTTGGGCACCGAGTAGAGGGTCCCGCCGGTGGGGCTCTTGGTCACGATGAAGAGCCGGCCGCTGTCCGGATCGCGCATCAGGGTCTCGGCGTTGTGCGGGCCGTCGGGGTAGACCAGGTGGTACTTCGCGGGACGCACCGTGCGGTTACCGCGCCCGACCGGCACCCTGCTGACCACGATGGACCTGCGCACGGAGTCGTTGTCGCCGATGTCGCCCACCCACACGTGACCCGCGTTGATCGGCGCGATCGCCTCGCAGTCCGTCTGGCGCTTCGCCCAGTGGGTGACCCCCACGGTGCGGCCCCGCGCGTTCATCGTGAAGATGCGGGCCGCGTCGCCGCTGTCGTTGGTCGTCACGAAGAGCCGACCGGCCTGCACCAGGGCGCTGTCCTCGTCGATGTCGCGGTCGTGGACGACGAACAGGACCGAGGTCCGGGCTGCGGGCGACGACGCCTGGGCGCCGAGCTCCAGGGAGCCCAGCAGGAAGGACGCCAGGGGCAGTGCGACCAGCGCCACCGACCACCTCCGGCGCCGGCGTCGGAAGGCCCGGCTCACCGCGGGTCCAGCAGCTCGCCCAGCCGGGGGGAGATCCCCCAGGCGCTGACCAGGTCGTCATACTCACGGCGCGGGTTCATGGTGCCGGACACGGTACCTGTCCTGAGCGCCCGGACAAGAGTGTTCCGGGGCGTGTGCCGACTGCCGACGAACTGCATCACCTCGACGCGGTAGCCCTGCTGGCGCAACAGCGACGCCCTGAGTGCGTCGGTCAGGGTGTCGGCCAGCCGTTCGCGCAGGATGCCGTCCTTGGTGAGCATCGCGTACGGCGCGGGCGGGCCCTGTCGGCGCAGCTGGCTGGCGATGTCGTGGTGGCAGCAGGGAGCGGCCAGCACCAGCGGCGCCTCCCACTGCACGGCGCGGGCGAGCGCGTCGTCGGTGGCCGTGTCGCAGGCGTGCAGGGCGAGCACGACGTCCGGGCGCACCCCTGGCCCCAGACCGGGCGACGCGTCGGCGATCGAGGAGGTCACGAAGGTTGCGGCGGCTCCGAGCTCGGCGGCGAGCCGCTCGTTGTGTGCCCGGGACTGCTCGCGCTGGTCGATCCCGGTCAGGTGCACCGGCAGGCCGCGCACGTGCCGGAGATAGCGCTCGGTGACGAAGGTGAGGTAGGCGTTGCCGCAGCCGAGGTCGACGACCTGGAGCGGCTCCTGGGGTGTCGGCGTCCGCAGGTGTCCCTTCTCCAGGGCCTCGCGCACCGAGCTGTCGAGGATCCGGAGGAACTCCTCGACCTGGCGATACTTGCCCTGCCGGCTCGGCTTGATCCGGCCCTGGTGATCGCTGAGACCCAGCGCCCGGAACACCGGGTCGTCCTGGGGCAGCAGGCGTCCCTTGTCGCGGTCGTGATCGCGGCGGGCCTCCTGGACACCCTCCTCGGACGCGACCCGTCGCCGATGGACGGCCGCTCCGCCCTTCTTGGTGACCCGCACCTGGACGCTCTCGGTCGCGCTCTCGGCGTGCCAGTTGCCGAACGGCAGCTCGAGCAGCTCGTCGACCGCTTGCTCGGCCGGCGTCCCCACCGGGTGGTTGCTGGTGTGGGCCTGGGTCTGGTCGTAGGACGTGACCTGGAGGTGGCGCCCGGTCTTCAGGTCGACGTAGCGCAGCTCGACCCGGCGCCACGGCGCCGGAGCGCCGCGCCGTCGCCCCGCGGCGACCGCGCGGACCAGGCCGTCGGCATCCAGGAGCGTCTCGCGCAGGCCGGCCAGCGCGAGGTCGAGCGGCTCGGTCATCGCCGCACGACCGCCGAGACGACGACGATGAGCAGCAGCCCCACCAGGGCGACCGGAATGACGAGTCGCCGGTGCCGGGGGTTCACCGGGTCAGTCTAGGTCGCGTGCGATGCGGCCAGCGCGGCCCGGACCACGTCGAGCACCGGCCGCTCCCCCGCCTCGATCTCGCGCAGCGGCACCCAGGCCACGGCGTCGGTGGTGCCGTCCACCTCCGCGACGTGCGGCTGGGCGTCGCCGGCGACCGTGGCCCGGAAGACGAGGTGCACCCCGTGGAAGTCCTCGAAGCGCCCGGACGGCGACGTCCCCCCGAAGTGCAGGTCGTGGACGTCGAGGAGCTCGCCCACCTCGCAGTCGACGCCGCACTCCTCGGCGACCTCGCGCACCAGCCCGTCACGCGGGGACTCGCCGTGGTCGAGACCGCCGCCGGGCAGCGTCCAGGACCCCGTGTGGAACCCCCGATCGGAGATCCGGGTGAGCAGCACGGCCTCTCCGCGCTCGACCAGCGCGTAGACGCCGACCCGCTGGAGCCGGAAGGGCTCGTGGTCGGCGAGCGCCTCCGCGGCGATGTCGGTCACCGGGAGGGCGCCGGAGCGGACGTCGGCCACCGGGTGCCAGGCCACCGCCATCGTCGAGCCGTCGACCTCCAGGACGCGCGGCGCCGGCGCGTCGGCCGGCACCCACGCGTCGTACACGATCCGCAGGGCCTGGTAGTCCCAGCGGCGGCCCTGGCGCCACATCGAGGGACGGTGCGCGGAGTAGACGCGAGCCGTCTCCCCCACCTGGGCGTCCAGGCCCGTCTCCTCGCGGATCTCGCGCACGAGCGCGTCGCGTGGGTCCTCACCGTGGTCGACGCCGCCACCCGGCAGGTGCCAGCGCTCGCGGGAGGAGATCCGGTGCGCCAGCTGGGTCAGCAGGATCTGTCCGTCGCGCACGATGAGCCCGTACGCCGCGACCCGCTGCACCTTCGGCAGGGCCTTGGCCATGGACATCTCCTCGTGGAACGACGTCCGGCCATCCTGTCAGGAGAAGGGCGGTCGCGCGTCGCGGGCCTGCGAGTGTCGACCCGCCCAGCGCCACACCCGGGCGGCCCGGTCGCGGTCGTCGTCGGTGACCAGGTTGCCCATCCACCGCAGGGCCAGGGTCATCAGCCAGTCCGAGCGCATCCCCACCGGCCCCAGCGCCGCCAGCAGCCTGGGCACGGTGACCAGGCCCGCCAGCCGGCGGGCGATGGAGAAGGCCTCGCCGTAGTGCTCGGTCAGCACCGCCGGCCAGGCCATGGCGAGGTCGGCACCCTCGGCGAGGAGCTCGGCCACGAGGCGCCCGCCCTCCAGGCCGTAGTCGATGCCCTCGCCGTTGAGTGGGTTGACGCAGGCCGCCGCGTCGCCGACCAGCGCCCAGTTGGGCCCCGCGACGCCGGTGACGGCGCCGCCCATGGGCAGCAGCGCGCTGGTCGGTGCCCGGAGCTCGTCGCCGAGCCCGAACGACTCGCGCACGCCGTCGGCGTACGACGACATCAGGGCGCGGACCTTGAGGTCGGCCGGCCGCTTCGCCGTCGCCAGCGTGCCGACGCCCAGGTTCACCTCGCCGGCTCCGGTCGAGGAGCCCAGCGGGAAGATCCAGCCGTAGCCGGAGAGGACCTCGTGGTGCTCGCCGCGCAGCTCCAGGTGCGAGCTGATCCACGGGTCGTCGGACATCGTCGAGGTGACGTACGAGCGCCCCGCCACGCCGTACACCGTGTCGCGGTGCCACTCTCGGCCCAGCATCTTGCCCAGCGGTGAGCGCACCCCGTCGGCCACCACGAGCCGCCGGCATCCGACCTCGAGCAGGTCCTCGCCACGGGCGAAGGTCACGCTGCTCACTGCTCCGCCCGCTCGGCGTACGTCGACCGCGCGGGCGCCGTCGACCGCGCGGGCGCCGGCCTTGATCGCGGTCGTGCGGAGGTGGTCGTCCAGCTCGGTGCGCGCGACGGCCGAGCCCCAGTCGGGGAGGGTGCCTCCCGGCCAGGGCAGCAGCACCGTCTGGCCGAAGCCGTGCGCGCGAAGGCCGCGGTTGACCGTGTGCGCGCGCAGCCAGTCACCCAGTCCGAGCCGCTCCAGCTCGCCGATCGCCCGCGGGGTGAGTCCGTCGCCGCACGTCTTGTCGCGCGGAAACACGGCCGCGTCGGTGAGCAGCACGTCGACGCCCAGCCGCGCCAGCCAGGCCGCGGTGGCCGAGCCGGCCGGACCCGCACCGACCACGAGGACGTCGGTCTCCTCGCGCGCGGTCATGGCGCCGATCCTCTCAAGGCGACCCTCCCCCACCCGAACCGCCCCGAGCCACCTCGTTGAGTTGGCCCTCCGGGCGCGTTGAGTCGGCCCTCCCGGCTCACGGGACGCCGTGAGAGCCGCGCTGGCCGGCCCCGAGGGCCAGCTCAACGCGCCCGGAGGGCCAGCTCAACTGATCAGTTCTGGTAGGAGCCGAAGTCGAAGTCGTCCAGGGCGACGGCCTGCGTGCCGGCATTGCCGAACTCGTAGTCGTAGGCGTCGTACCCGGTCACGGCGTACGCCGCGGCCCGGGCCTCCTCGGTCGGCTCGACCCGGATGTTGCGGTAGCGCTCCAGGCCGGTGCCGGCCGGGATGAGCTTGCCGATGATGACGTTCTCCTTCAGCCCGCGCAGGCTGTCGGAGCGCGCGTGGATCGCCGCGTCGGTCAGCACCCGGGTCGTCTCCTGGAAGGAGGCGGCCGAGAGCCACGACTCGGTGGCCAGCGAGGCCTTGGTGATCCCCATCAGCACCGGACGCCCCGAGGCCGGCTTGCCGCCCTCGGAGACGACGCGGCGGTTCTCCTCCTCGAACCTCGCCCGGTCGACCAGGTCGGAGGGCAGCAGGTTGGTGTCGCCCGACTCGATCACCGTGACCCGGCGCAGCATCTGCCGCACGATGATCTCGATGTGCTTGTCGTGGATCGACACGCCCTGGCTGCGGTAGACGGCCTGGACCTCCTCGACCAGGTGCTCCTGCGCCTTGCGGACGCCCAGGATGCGCAGCACCTCGTGCGGCTCCGGAGTCCCGACGGTGAGCATCTGACCGACCTCGATGTGGTCGCCGTCGGCGACCAGCAGGCGCGACCGCCTCGAGACGGGGTACTCCAGCACCTCGGAGCCGTCGTCGGGGGTGACCAGGATCTTGCGGGTCTTGTCGGTCTCCTCGATCTCGATCCGTCCGGCGGCCTCGGAGATCGGCGAGCGTCCCTTGGGGATGCGCGCCTCGAAGATCTCCTGGACCCGCGGCAGGCCCTGGGTGATGTCGTCGGCCGAAGCCACGCCACCGGTGTGGAAGGTACGCATCGTCAGCTGCGTGCCCGGCTCACCGATCGACTGCGCGGCGATGATGCCCACGGCCTCGCCGATGTCGACGAGCTTGCCCGTGGCCAGCGACCGGCCGTAGCACTTGGCGCAGGTACCGGTCTTGGCCTCGCACGTGAGCACCGACCGCACCCGCACCGTCTCGATGCCGGCCGCCACGAGCTCGCCGATCTTCACGTCGCCGAGGTCGTCGCCGGCCGAGGCCAGCACCTCGCCGCTCCCGGGGTGGACGATGTCGACGGCCGTCGCCCGGGCGTACGCCGAGGTCTCGACGTTGTCGTCCTTGCGGACCACGCCGTCCTCGCCCTTGACGCCGATCGTCTTCTGCATCCCGCGCTCGGTGCCGCAGTCGTCCTCACGGATGATGACGTCCTGCGAGACGTCGACGAGGCGACGCGTGAGGTAGCCGGAGTCGGCGGTGCGGAGCG
This sequence comes from Nocardioides sp., assembly GCF_036267815.1. GTDB lineage: Bacteria > Actinomycetota > Actinomycetes > Propionibacteriales > Nocardioidaceae > Nocardioides. The sequence continues at coordinate 9,006 of NZ_DATAVI010000019.1, forward strand.
CGGTGTCGGCCAGGCCCTTGCGAGCCCCGTGGGTGGAGATGAAGTACTCCAGCACCGACAGGCCCTCCCGGAAGTTCGCCTTGATCGGGCGCGGGATGATGTCGCCTCGCGGGTTGGCCACCAGGCCTCGCATCGCGGCGACCTGACGGATCTGCATCATGTTTCCCGACGCTCCGGAGTCGACCATCATGAAGATCGGGTTGGTCTTGTCGAAGGACTTCTCCATCTCCTTGGCGACGTCGTTGGAGGCCTGGGTCCAGATCTCCACCAGCTCCTGGCGACGCTCCTCGTCGGTGACCAGGCCGCGCTCGAACTGCTTCTGCACCTTGCTGGCCTGCGCCTCGTAGTCGGCCAGGATCTCGGCCTTCTTCGCCGGCGTGGTGACGTCGTCGATCGAGACCGTCACCCCGGAGCGCGTAGCCCAGTGGAACCCGGTGTCCTTGAGGGCGTCCAGGGACGCCGCGACCTCGACCTTGGTGTAGCGCTCGGCCAGGTCGTTGATGATCGCGCCCATGGCCTTCTTGCCCACCTCGTAGTTCACGAAGGGGTAGTCGGCCGGCAGGGTGTCGTTGAACAGCGCCCGACCCAAGGTCGTCTCCAGCGTGATCGACTGACCCTCCTGCCAGTCCTCGCCGAGCTCCAGCGGCGGCACGATGTCGTCGAACCGGATCCGGACCTTGCTCTGCATCGAGATCTCGCCGCGGTCGAAGGCCATGATCGCCTCGGCCACGGTGGAGAACGCCCGGCCCTCGCCCGGCTCACCCTCGCGGTCGGTGGTCAGGAAGAACAGGCCGATGATCATGTCGAGCGTCGGCATCGTCACCGGACGACCGTCGGAGGGCTTGAGGATGTTGTTGGTCGACAGCATCAGGATCCGCGCCTCGGCCTGGGCCTCGGCCGACAGCGGCAGGTGCACCGCCATCTGGTCGCCGTCGAAGTCGGCGTTGAACGCCGAGCACACCAACGGGTGGATCTGGATCGCCTTGCCCTCGATCAGCTGGGGCTCGAACGCCTGGATGCCGAGTCGGTGGAGCGTCGGCGCGCGGTTGAGCAGCACCGGGTGCTCGGTGATGACCTCCTCGAGGACGTCCCACACCACGGCGTACCGGGACAGACCCGACGTCGCCCGCTCGACCATCCGCTTGGCGGACTTGATGTTCTGGCTGTGCGACAGGTCGACCAGCCGCTTCATCACGAAGGGCTTGAACAGCTCCAGCGCCATCTGCTTGGGCAGGCCGCACTGGTGCAGCTTCAGCTGCGGGCCGGACACGATCACCGAGCGGCCGGAGTAGTCGACGCGCTTGCCGAGGAGGTTCTGACGGAAGCGGCCCTGCTTGCCCTTGAGCATGTCGGACAGCGACTTCAGCGGCCGGTTTCCCGGACCGGTGACCGGACGGCCACGACGGCCGTTGTCGAACAGCGAGTCGACGGCCTCCTGGAGCATCCGCTTCTCGTTGTTGACGATGATCTCGGGCGCCCCGAGGTCCAGCAGGCGCTTGAGCCGGTTGTTGCGGTTGATCACCCGGCGGTACAGGTCGTTGAGGTCGGACGTCGCGAAGCGGCCGCCGTCGAGCTGGACCATCGGGCGCAGGTCCGGCGGGATCACCGGAACGGCGTCGAGCACCATGCCCTGGGGCTTGTTGCCGGTCTTGCGGAACGCGTCGACGACCTTGAGCCGCTTGAGGGCCCGGATCTTGCGCTGGCCCTTGCCGTTGGCGATCGTGTCGCGCAGGCTCGCGACCTCGGCCTCGATGTCGAAGTCCTGGAGGCGCCGCTGGATCGCGGTCGCGCCCATGAAGCCCTCGAAGTACTTGCCGAACCAGTTCTTCATCTCGCGGTAGAGCATCTCGTCGCCCATGAGGTCTTGGACCCGCAGCGACTTGAAGGTGCTCCAGACCTCCTCGAGCCGGTCCAGCTCGCGCTGGGCCCGGTCGCGGATCTGCTTCATCTCACGCTCGGCACCGTCGCGCACCTTGCGGCGGGCGTCGGCCTTCGCGCCCTCCTCCTCGAGGGTCGCGATGTCGTCCTCGAGCTTCTTGGCGCGCTCGTCGAGGGCACCGTCACGGCGCTTCTCCAGGCGCTCGCGCTCCAGGCCCACCTTGTTCTCCAGGGTGGCCAGGTCGCGGTGCCGGGCGTCCTCGTCGACGGAGGTGATCATGTACGCCGCGAAGTAGATGACCTTCTCCAGGTCCTTCGGGGCGAGGTCGAGGAGGTACCCGAGCCGGCTCGGGACACCCTTGAAGTACCAGATGTGGGTCACCGGAGCGGCGAGCTCGATGTGGCCCATCCGCTCGCGGCGGACCTTGCTGCGGGTCACCTCGACGCCGCAGCGCTCGCAGATGATGCCCTTGAAGCGCACGCGCTTGTACTTGCCGCAGTAGCACTCCCAGTCCCGGGTGGGACCGAAGATCTTCTCGCAGAAGAGGCCGTCACGCTCGGGCTTGAGCGTGCGGTAGTTGATCGTCTCCGGCTTCTTGACCTCGCCGTGGCTCCAGGTGCGGATGTCCTCCGCGGTGGCCAGGCCGATCCGAAGCTGGTCGAAGAAGTTCACATCGAGCACGGTGGCTGCATTCCTTCGTTCGTTTTTCGAAACTGTTGGTGAGCTGGGACTGGGGCTCCCCGCCTCCCGCTGGCTCGGGACGGTCGCGCAGCGACCTCCTCGACCGGCGGGAGCCGGGGTTCCTCAGACTTCTTCGACCGAGCTGGGCTCGCGACGGGACAGGTCGATGCCGAGCTCCTCGGCGGCCCGGAAGACGTCTTCCTCGGCGTCCTTGAGCTCGATCTGGGAACCGTCCTGCGACAGCACCTCGACGTTGAGGCAGAGCGACTGCATCTCCTTGACCAGCACCTTGAACGACTCGGGGATCCCGGAGTCGGGGATGTTCTCGCCCTTGACGATCGCCTCGTACACCTTGACCCGGCCCGGCACGTCGTCGGACTTGATGGTCAGCAGCTCCTGGAGGGCGTAGGCGGCGCCGTAGGCCTCCATCGCCCAGACCTCCATCTCGCCGAACCGCTGGCCACCGAACTGGGCCTTACCGCCCAGGGGCTGCTGCGTGATCATCGAGTAGGGGCCGGTCGACCGTGCGTGGATCTTGTCGTCGACCAGGTGGTGGAGCTTGAGGATGTACATGTAGCCGACCGAGACGGGGTCGGGGAACGGGTCGCCGGAGCGCCCGTCGAACAGCCGCGCCTTGCCGTCTCTGCCGACCACCCGCTGACCGTCGCGGTTGGGCAGTGTCGAGCCCAGCAGCCCGGTGATCTCGTCCTCCTTGGCGCCGTCGAAGACCGGCGTCGCCAGGTTGGTGTCGGGGTCGGCCTTGTCGGCGTGGATCGAGATCAGGCGCTGCTTCCAGTCCGAGGACTTCGGGTCGTCGGAGAGGTTGAGGTCCCAGCCCTGCTTGGCCAGCCAGCCCAGGTGCAGCTCGAGGATCTGCCCGATGTTCATCCGGCGGGGTACGCCGAGCGGGTTGAGGATCACGTCGACCGGGGAGCCGTCCTCCATGAACGGCATGTCCTCGATCGGCAGGATCTTGGCGATCACGCCCTTGTTGCCGTGACGTCCGGCCAGCTTGTCGCCGACCGAGATCTTCCGCTTCTGCGCGACGTACACGCGCACCAGCTGGTTGACGCCCGGCGGCAGCTCGTCGCCCTCCTCACGGTCGAAGAGCCGGACACCGATGACGGTGCCCTCCTCGCCGTGCGGAACCTTCATCGAGGTGTCGCGGACCTCACGGGCCTTCTCGCCGAAGATCGCGCGCAGCAGCCGCTCCTCCGGGGTCAGCTCGGTCTCGCCCTTGGGCGTGACCTTGCCGACCAGGATGTCGCCCGTGGTGACCTCGGCGCCGATCCGGATGATCCCGCGCTCGTCGAGGTCGGCCAGCATCTCGTCGGAGACGTTGGGGATGTCGCGGGTGATCTCCTCCGGACCCAGCTTGGTGTCGCGCGCGTCTACCTCGTGCTCCTCGATGTGGATCGAGGTGAGGATGTCCTCCTGCACCAGGCGCTGGCTGAGGATGATCGCGTCCTCGTAGTTGTTGCCCTGCCACGGCATGAAGGCCACCAGGAGGTTGGCGCCCAGGGCCATCTCGGCCTCGTCGGTGCAGGGGCCGTCGGCGATCGGCGATCCCTCGGCCAGCTTGTCGCCCTCGGCGACCAGCGGACGCTGGTTGATGCAGGTGCCCTGGTTGGAGCGGCGGAACTTCGAGAGCTTGTACGTCGTGTAGGTGCCGTCGTCGTTCATCACCTCGATGGCGTCGGCCGACACCTCCTTGACCACACCGGCCCTCTCGGCCGTCAGCACGTCACCGGAGTCGACCGCGGCGCGGTACTCCATGCCGGTGCCGACCAGGGGCGCGTCGCTGGTGATCAGCGGCACGGCCTGGCGCTGCATGTTGGCGCCCATCAGCGCGCGGTTCGCGTCGTCGTGCTCCAGGAACGGGATCAAGGCCGTCGCGACCGACACCATCTGGCGCGGCGAGACGTCCATGTAGTCGACCTCGTCGGCCAGGATCTCGCTGACCTCACCGTGGCGCTGGCGGACCAGCACGCGCTCCTCGGCGAACTTGTTCTTGTCGTCGAGCGGCGCGTTCGCCTGGGCGATGACGTACTTGTCCTCGTCGTCAGCGGTGAGGTAGTCGATCTGGTCGGTGACCTTGCCCTTGACGACCTTGCGGTAGGGAGTCTCCACGAAGCCGAACGGGTTGATCCGGCCGAAGGTGGCCAGCGACCCGATCAGACCGATGTTGGGACCCTCGGGGGTCTCGATCGGACACATCCGGCCGTAGTGGCTGTGGTGGACGTCGCGGACCTCCATGCCGGCCCGGTCACGGGACAGACCTCCGGGGCCCAGCGCGTTGAGCCGGCGCTTGTGGGTCAGGCCCGAGATCGGGTTGGTCTGGTCCATGAACTGGCTCAGCTGGGAGGTGCCGAAGAACTCCTTCAGCGCCGCCACGACGGGACGGATGTTGATCAGGGACTGCGGCGTGATCGCCTCGACGTCCTGGGTCGTCATCCGCTCGCGGACCACTCGCTCCATGCGGGCCAGACCGGTGCGGAGCTGGTTCTGGATCAGCTCGCCCACGGTCCGCATGCGGCGGTTGCCGAAGTGGTCGATGTCGTCGGCCTGGACCTCGATCGGCTTGCCGTCGGCGTCGACGTATGTCGTGCCGGCCTTGTCGACCAGGTCGAGGTCGCCGTTGTGGAGCCGGACGATGTAGCGGATCGCCGCGACGATGTCGTCGATGGTCAGCGTCTGCTGGTCGAACGCCGCGCGCAGGCCGAGCTTCTTGTTGATCTTGTACCGCCCGACCTTGGCCAGGTCGTAGCGCTTGGGGTTGAAGTAGTAGTTGTTCAGCAGCGTCTGCGCGGCCTCACGCGTCGGGGGCTCGCCCGGGCGCAGCTTGCGGTAGATGTCGAGCAGCGCCTCGTCCTGGGTCTCGGTGTGGTCCTTCTCCAGGGTGAGCCGGATCGACTCGTAGTCGCCGAACTCCTCGAGGATCTGCTCGTTGGTCCAGCCGAGAGCCTTGAGCAGCACTGTGACGTTCTGCTTGCGCTTGCGGTCGAGGCGGACGCCGACCATGTCGCGCTTGTCGATCTCGAACTCCAGCCAGGCGCCACGGCTCGGGATCACCTTGGCGGTGTAGATGTCCTTGTCCGAGGTCTTGTCGGCCGTCTTCTCGAAGTAGACGCCCGGCGAGCGGACCAGCTGGCTCACCACGACACGCTCGGTGCCGTTGATGACGAAGGTGCCGCGGGACGACATGAGCGGGAAGTCGCCCATGAAGACCGTCTGGCCCTTGATCTCGCCGGTCTCGTTGTTGGTGAACTCGGCGGAGACATAGAGAGGTGCGGAGTAGGTGAAGTCCTTCTCCTTGCACTCCTCCACGGTGTACTTCGGGTCGTAGAAGACCGGGTCCTCGAACGACAGGCTCATCGTCTCGGAGAAGTCCTCGATCGGGGAGATCTCCTCGAAGATCTCCTGCAGACCGGACTTGTGGGAGACGTCCTCGCCGGCGGCCTCGCGAGTCGCGACCTGCTCGGTCCACGCCTCGTTGCCGATCAGCCAGTTGAAGCTGTCGGTCTGGAGCGAGAGGAGCTTGGGGACTGCGAGCGGTTCGCTGATCTTCGCGAACGAGATGCGCTTCGGCTGGGTGGTGGAGGTATCGGCGGTGGTGCGCGCGGCCAAGATCTGTCCTTCGACTGACGAGGCGGAGACGCGCCCATCCACCACTTCAATCAGCCACCGGGTAGGCGATCAGCATTTGAGGGCAGGCGCAAAGAAAGATCGTATCGCAGAAACCCGCGCACCACAAATGGCATCCGACCTGCGGGTCAGACGTCCCCCCGAGTGTGAACCGAGGAGGCCCTCAGGTCAAGCACCTCCCCACAGGCGCGCCCCGTCGCTGAGCCGAATTTACCTGGCCGAGCGCTGACCCGGCCCTTGTTCACCGGGTCTCGCGCTGACCCGGCTCTTGTTCACGTCGTACGTCGTCGACTCGGAGTCGTCAGGTGCGAACGA
>NZ_DATAVI010000020.1:0-7055 GCF_036267815.1 Nocardioides sp.
AGATCGTCGGGTGGGCGTCCTTCGCCGGGCTCCGGATCGCCGTGGAGCCCGGGGTCTTCGTCCCTCGCCTTCGCAGTGGGCTGGTCGTCGAGATCGCCGCCCGCGAGCCCGCTGACCTGGTCGTCGACCTCTGCTGCGGCACCGCCGCGCTCGGCGCCGCGCTCGCAGCCCGGTGGCCCGCCGCCGAGGTGCACGCCGCCGACTGCGACCCCGTCGCCGTGGCCTCGGCGCGGCGCAACCTGCCACCCGAGCGGGTCCACGAGGGTGACCTGTACGACGCCCTTCCGGGCGACCTGCGCGGGCGCGTCGACCTGCTCGTGGTGAACGCCCCCTACGTGCCGACGACGGCGATCGCGACCATGCCGCGGGAGGCGCGCGACCACGAGCACCTCGTCGCCCTCGACGGCGGCGCCGACGGGCTCGACGTCCAACGGCGGGTCGCCCGGGAAGCGTCGGCCTGGCTGCGCCCGGGAGGTCGGCTGGTGATCGAGACCGGTCGCGACCAGGCCGATCGCACGGTCGGCCTGCTGCGCGAGGCGGGGCTCTGCGCGGCGGTCGAGACCGACGACGAGATCGGCGGGACCGCCGTCCTCGGGCGCACCTGAAGCCCTCTCGACCTGCCGGAGCGGACTCCTGGATCAGCCCTGTGGCGGGGTCCCCGGCCGGCCTGGTGCGAATGGCCCGGCGGCGTACGGCGGGCCGGGCCGGGGTGGCTTGCGGGTGAACCACAGGATCGTGGTGATGAGCAGCACCAGGAAGCCGACGAGGCCCAGGACCAGGGGCAGGACGATCCCGACGAGTCCCATCCGGGCGAAGTCGCCACCGGTCGGGACCTCCCCGATCCGGACGTCGGAGACGAGCGTGGGCCCCTGGCCGCAGGTGAAGGTGAGCTGGCCGTCGCCGGTGTCGAAGGTGTCGACGGCGATCCAGCCGTTGAGGGTGAAGTGGTCCTGCACGTGCTCGAAACGGATCCGGGCGCCCGTGCCGTCCTCGGCCCTGCACAGCGGGCGGGGGTCGGTCTCGGACCTGAAGAGCCCGCGCCGGACGTGTGCCGGCACGCTCACGTGGTGGCGTCCGATGCTCTGGAACTCCGCGTCGGTGTGCGCCACGCTGTGCACGAACCGCGCCACGGAGAGCCCGAACACGACCGCCGACGCGAGCATCAGCACGATCCCGAGCGCGAACCACCACGCGCGCGGGCGCCGCTTGACCGGAAGCGGCGGCTGGACGGCGTACGGCGACGACCCGGGGTACGACGTGCTCACACCGTCACCCTGCACGATTTCGGCCGATCCGGTGAGGTCTGGCACAATCTCGGGCTGAGTCTGTTCCTGCCTGGTCCCTCTCAACCGTGGCTCGACAGCCAACCGAGGCGAGTGCCCGTGTCCCCACGCGGCGCCGACCCTCACCATTCACAACCGCCGAGGAGACACCACAACCGTGGCCGTCAAGATCCGTCTCAAGCGCATGGGCAAGGTCCGTGCGCCGCACTACCGCATCGTCGTCGTCGACTCCCGCAAGAAGCGCGACGGCAAGGTGATCGAGGAGATCGGTCTGTACCACCCCAAGGAGGACCCGTCGTACATCCGGGTCGATGCCGACCGGGCGAAGTACTGGCTCGGCGTGGGGGCGCAGCCCTCCGAGGCCGTCGCCCAGCTTCTCAAGATCACCGGCGACTGGCAGAAGTTCAAGGGCTACGCGAACACCGAGGGTCGCCTCAAGGTGGCCGAGCCCAAGCGCAGCAAGCAGGACATCTTCAACGAGGCGCTCAAGGAGACCTCGGGCGAGCCCAAGGGCGAGGCGGTCACCCGGCGCACCACGAAGAAGGCCGCGGCGAAGACGGCCGAGCCGGCTCCCGCCGAGGCCGAGGTCGCCGAGGTCGTGGCCGAGACTCCGGCGCCCGCCGAGGCAGAGGGTCCGCCAGAGGCTCTGCCAGAGGCTCCGGCAGAGGCCCCGGTGGTTGCCGAGGAGGCAGCTCCTGTGCCGGCCGACGAGACGCCCCAGGGTGCTGCCGACGTCGCCGAGACGGCTGAGACCGCCGAGGTCGACGCCGACGCCAAGAGCGACGAGGCCTGATCGTGCTCGCCGACGCTCTGGAGCACCTCGTGCGGGGGGTCGTCGACCACCCGGACGACGTCGTCGTGCGCGACAAGCAGACACGGCGCGGACCGCTGCTCGAGGTGCGGGTGCATCCCGACGACCTCGGCAAGGTGATCGGCCGCAACGGCCGCACCGCCACGGCGTTCCGCACCGTGATCTCGGCGCTGGCCGGCCAGGGCGGCTCGCGGATCGACTTCGTCGACGTCGACCGCGGCCGCTGAGCCCGGTCGACGCCCCTGCCGAGCCATGGCGTCGCGCAACCGTTCCATGACTTCGTACGCGCGCCACCAGTGCCCCGCGCCGGAAGTTCGACGCATGGTTCCGCACCCCGAGCACGCACCTCGCTGCGTTGCCGTCGCTTGCTGGACGGACAGGTAGAGCGTCGCGCCGGCGCCTGGCGACCCACGCACCCGGAGCACGGGCCTAGGCAACGCTCTTGCGGCGCGGCACACTAGCCTGACCCGCGTGGACGAGCCGACGACCCTCGAGGTGGTGGTCGGGCGCATCGGCAAGCCGCACGGGCTGCGGGGCGAGGTGACCGTCGAGCTGCGGACCGACGAGCCCGAGCGACGCTTCGCGCCGGGCACGGTCGTGCGCGCCGAGCGGCCGAACGCCGCCGCCGCGCCCTGGCCCGCGCTGACGGTCGGCGGCACGCGGTGGCACCAGACCACGCTCCTGGTCCGCTTCGACGAGCTCGCCGACCGCACGGAGGCGGAGTCCGCGCGGGGGCTGCTGCTGCACGTCCAGGTACCGGCCGACGAGACCCCCGCCGACCCCGAGGAGTTCTACGACCACCAGCTCGTCGGCCTGGTTGCCGAGGATGTCGACGGACGGGTCCTCGGCGAGGTGACCGCCGTCGCGCACGGCGCCCAGGACCTGCTCCAGATCCGCACGCCCGACGGCCGGGACACGCTGGTGCCGTTCGTGACCGCGCTCGTGCCCGAGGTCGACGTCGCGGGCGGCCGCGTCGTGGTGGCCGACCGACCGGGTCTGGTCACGGCCTTCCCCGAGGACGACTCGTGAGGCCGGCTCGATGAGGATCGACGTCGTCACGATCTTCCCGGCCTGGTTCGACTCCCTCGACGTGTCGCTGACGGGGAGGGCCCGGGCCTCGGGGCTGCTCGACGTCCGCGTGCACGACCTCCGCGACTGGACCCACGACCGGCACCGCAGCGTCGACGACTCGCCGGCAGGCGGGGGGCCGGGGATGGTGATGAGGCCCGAGCCCTGGGGAGAGGCGCTCGACCAGCTCCGCGGCGAGCACCGGCCGACCCTCCTGGTCCCGACCCCGAGCGGCACGCCGTTCACCCAGGCGATCGCGCGTGAGCTCGCGGAGTCCGCTCATCTGGTGATCGCCTGCGGTCGCTACGAGGGCATCGACCAGCGGGTCCTCGACGAGGCGGCCACGACGTACGACGTCCGCGAGCTCTCGCTGGGCGACTTCGTGCTCAACGGCGGCGAGGTCGCCGCTGCGGCCTTCGTCGAGGCGGTCGTGCGCCTGATCCCGGGGTTCGTGGGCAACCCCGAGTCGCTCGCCGAGGAGTCGCACGAGGACGGTCTGCTCGAGTACCCCGTCTACACCAGGCCCGCCACCTGGCGAGGTCGCGAGGTCCCGGCGGTGCTGCTGTCGGGTGACCACGAGGCGATCGCCGCGTGGCGACGCTCGGAGTCGCTGCGCCGCACCGTGGCACGACGTCCCGACCTCGCCCATCCCGCGGCCGCGGTGGTCGTGGGCGGGCTCGACCTCGAGGTCCGGCTCGCCACCAGGGCTGACGCGGGCGAGCTGTTCACGCTCACGCGTGCGTGCTGGCTCCAGGAGGAGTGGGCCAACCCGGGCGTCGTCGTCCCGGCGCTCCAGGAGTCCTTCGACGACGCGGTGCGCGGCCTGTCGGAGTGGACGACGTTCGTCGCGCTCGCCGGTGGCCGGATCGTCGGCTCCACGCGCGGCAAGGTCGCCGGGGGCGGCACCGTGTGGGACGTCGGCCGCGTGATGGCCGCTCCCGACCTCCAGGGTCGGGGGCTGGGCCGCTACCTCCTCGAGCTCATCGAGGACGCGGCACCGCCCCAGGTCACGTCGTACGAGCTGTGGACCGGCGCCAAGAGTGTCGACAACCTCCGGATGTACAAGAAGGCCGGCTACCGCCTGCGGGGCCCGGCGCCGGGGCCGGTCGGTGCGGTGATCCTGACCAAGCGCCGACGCTGATTTCCGCAGGTCGTCACTCGTCTGGCAAGATTGCTCCTCGGCCCGTCCGGCCAAACACGGAGCCTCCAGACTGAGCGATCGAGATCCTCCGCACCGCCTCCTGCCACAGGGGGAGCGTGGTGCCGCCGGCCACCACGGACGACCACCAACTGCACACGCCTTTTCCGACCGCGGCTGGCCTGTGGCACTCGTGAGGAGAGACATGACCAACCCGATCACCGACCTCGGCAACGCCGCCAAGCGCGACGACCTTCCCGAGTTCCGCGCCGGAGACACCGTCAAGGTGCACGTGAAGGTCACCGAGGGCACCCGCTCCCGGGTCCAGATCTTCCAGGGCGTCGTGATCCGGATCCAGGGGTCCGGCATCGGACGCACCTTCACCGTCCGCAAGGTCTCCTTCGGGGTGGGTGTCGAGCGGACCTTCCCGCTCCACTCGCCGATCTTCGAGGAGATCGAGATCGTGACCCGCGGCGACGTCCGCCGGGCGAAGCTGTACTACCTGCGCAACCTGCGCGGCAAGGCCGCCAAGATCAAGGAGCGCCGGGAGGCCTGAGGCCGGCGACCCATCTCGGGAAACACCCACTGGTTAGGCTCTCGAACGTGACCGACGAACGCTCCGGCATCTCCGTGGACGAGTCCCAGCCGGAGCCCTCGGCGCCGTCGGGCAAGAAGCATCTGCCGTTGTGGCAGGAGACGATCCTGCTGCTGGCGATCGCCATCTTGCTGGCGGTGGTGATCAAGGCGTTCTTCGTGCAGGCGTTCTACATCCCCTCGGAGTCGATGGAGCCGGGCCTGGTCAAGAACGACCGGATCCTGGTCGAGAAGACCTCCTACTGGTTGGGCGGCACCCCGCAGCGCGGAGACGTCGTGGTGTTCAAGGACCCCGGCGGGTGGCTCAGCGAGGAGGAGGACGCCGGTCCCTCCAACCCGCTCGGCAAGCTGATGGCCAAGGTCGGGCTCTACCCCTCGGGTGGACATCTGGTGAAGCGGGTCATCGGGGTTGCCGGTGACACGGTCCACTGCTGCGACAAGAAGGGCCGGATCCTGGTCAACGGTCATCCGCTGGACGAGGACACCTACATCAAGCGCACGCTCGGCATGCCGTGCAACGGCCCGATGACCACCACGTGCAACTGGACCGCAGGCCCCGTGCCGAAGGGCACCGTGTTCGTGATGGGCGACAACCGCGACAACTCCGACGACTCGACGATGCACCTGTGCGCAGGAGGCACCGTGAAGTCGACCGACTGCACCGCCGATCCCTACGTCCCGGTCAGCGACGTCGTCGGGAAGGTGTTCGTGCTGCTGTGGCCGCGCAACCGCTTCCGCTTCCTGCACCGCCCTGCTGACTTCGCTGGCATCCCGGCGCCGTCCTCGGCCTCGTCCGGCTCGGGCTCCGGCGGCCAGTGAGCAGGCTGCCTCCGGGAGCCACGGTCCGGCGCGACGCCGGCCTGTACGGGTACGAGCGCGCACTGCGCCGCGCCGGGATGCACCTGGTCGCCGGGGTCGACGAGGCCGGTCGCGGGGCCTGCGCCGGCCCGTTGGTGGCGGGAGCGGCCATCCTGCGGCCGGGGAAGGCCGGCGAGATCGCCGGCCTGGCCGACTCCAAGCTGCTGACCGAGAAGGCCCGGGAGCGCTGCTACGCCCAGATCGTGAGGAAGGCGCAGGCGTGGTCGGTGGTCGTCATCGAGTCCGACGAGTGCGACCGGCTCGGGATGCACGTCGCCAACGTCGAGGCGCTGCGCCGCGCGGTGGCGCTGCTGGCCCTCACCCCGGCGTACGTCCTCACCGACGGCTTCCCGGTCGACGGCCTCGGCGTTCCCGGGCTGGCGATGTGGAAGGGAGACCGGGTCGCGGCCTGCATCAGCGCGGCCTCGGTCCTGGCCAAGGTGACCCGCGACCGGATCATGGTCGAGCTGGACCGCGAGCACCCGGCGTACGACTTCAAGACCCACAAGGGGTACGTCACCGACGGGCATGCCGCCGCGCTGGACGAGCACGGTCCGTGCTCCCAGCATCGGCTGCGGTTCGTCAACGTGCGGCGGGCTGCCCAGATCACCGCCGTCGTGAGCACTAGGGTCGGGACCGCAGGGCCCGGGGAGCAAGGAGAGTCGGCATGAGCGCGGAGGATCTCGAGAAGTACGAGACCGAGATGGAGCTCACGCTCTATCGTGAGTACCGCGACGTCGTCGGGATCTTCAAGTACGTCGTCGAGACCGACCGGCGCTTCTACCTGTGCAACCAGGTGGACGTGAAGGCCCGCACCGAGTCCGGAGACGTCTTCTTCGAGGTCTCCATGAGCGACGCCTGGGTGTGGGACATGTACCGCCCGGCCCGCTTCGCCAAGAACGTGAAGGTGCTGACCTTCAAGGACGTGAACGTCGAGGAGCTGAGTCAGCAGGAGATCGACCCGCCCAAGTCGTGACCTACGCCCCACCCCAGGCTGGTCTGGACCAGACCGGCCAGGGGTAAAGGGTATGGCCGAATTTCTCCATTCCGCTCCGGAGGCGGTTGAGCGACTTCTACGCTGACGCCCGAGGATCGGTGTTTCGGGGGAGCGCCGGACTCACACAGTCGTGATGGGAGAACACCGGTGACCCGTGTCCTGAGAAGGTTGCGTCGCCGTGACGAGAGCGGTGCCGTCGCCGTTGAAGCAGCACTGATCACGCCGATCCTGGTGCTCCTCGTCTTCGGAATCATCGAATTCTCGTTCGTGCTCCGCGACTACGGGGTGGTCTCCTCCGACGTGCGC
>NZ_DATAVI010000021.1:0-33099 GCF_036267815.1 Nocardioides sp.
ACTTCTGGATCCAGGCGCTCGAGGGGTCCTACGTGACCAACCGGCAGATCGAGTCGGCTCGTATCGCCATGACCCGTCACATCAAGCGTGGCGGCAAGGTGTGGATCAACATCTACCCCGACCGCCCGTTGACCAAGAAGCCCGCCGAGACCCGGATGGGTTCGGGCAAGGGCTCCCCCGAGTGGTGGGTCGCCAACGTCAAGCCCGGACGCGTGCTCTTCGAGCTGTCCGGTGTCGACGAGACGATCGCGCGCGAGGCCATGCGTCGCGCCCAGCACAAGCTCCCGCTCAAGACGCGCTTCATCTCCCGAGAGGCCGGTGAGTTCTGATGGCCAGCAGTGTGAAGGCCCACGAGCTCGACGAGATGAACAACGTCGACCTCGAGGCCCGCTTGCGCGAGGCCAAGGAGGAGCTGTTCAACCTGCGCTTCCAGGCGGCCACCGGCCAGCTGGAGAGCCATGGCCGGCTCCGCACGGTCAAGAAGGACATCGCCCGGATCTACACCGTGGTGCGCGAGCGCGAGCTCGGCATCCGGTCCGACCCCGACGCGAACGACGCCCGCCAGGAGGAGGCGCAGTCATGAGCGAGCAAGCAACCGCCCCGACCCGCAACACCCGCAAGGTGCGTGAGGGCCTGGTCGTCAGCGACAAGATGGACAAGACCGTCGTGGTCGAGGTCGAGGACCGCGTCAAGCACGCGCTGTACGGCAAGGTCATGCGCCGCACCTCGCGGCTCAAGGCCCACGACGAGAACAACGAGTGCGGGATCGGCGACCGCGTGCAGCTCATGGAGACCCGGCCGCTGTCGGCGACCAAGCGCTGGCGCGTCGTGACCATCGTGGAGCGTGCCAGGTGATCCAGCAGGAGTCCCGACTCAAGGTCGCCGACAACACCGGTGCGAAGGAAGTCCTCTGCATCCGCGTGCTCGGCGGCTCGGGGCGGCGCTACGCCGGCATCGGTGACGTCATCGTCTGCACGGTCAAGGACGCCATCCCCGGTGGCAACGTCAAGAAGGGCGACGTCGTCAGGGCCGTGGTGGTGCGCACCGCCAAGGAGCGCCGGCGACCCGACGGGTCCTACATCAAGTTCGACGAGAACGCCGCGGTGATCCTGCGGCAGGACGGCGAGCCGCGCGGCACGCGCATCTTCGGCCCGGTCGGCCGCGAGCTGCGCGACAAGCGGTTCATGAAGATCATCTCGCTCGCGCCGGAGGTGCTGTGAGATGGGGAAGCACTCGATGAAGATCAAGAAGGGCGACACCGTGAAGGTGATCGCTGGCAAGGACAAGGGCGCCGAGGGCAAGGTGATCGTGGTGCTTCGCGAGGAGCAGCGGGTCGTCGTCGAGGGCGTCAACCGCGTCAAGAAGCACACCAAGGTCGTCCAGCAGGGCGGCCGGGCGGGCACCACCGGCGGCATCATCACCACCGAGGCCCCGATCCACGTGTCCAACGTGATGCTGGTCGAGGGCAACGGCGTGACCCGGCTCGGCTACCGCCGCGAAGAGGTCCAGAAGCGTCGCCCCGACGGGTCGACGTACACCGGCACGCGCAGCGTGCGGGTCTCGCGCCGGACCGGGAAGGAGGTCTGACATGACCGACACCACTGTCGAGTCCGCTGCCG
This sequence comes from Nocardioides sp., assembly GCF_036267815.1. Lineage (GTDB taxonomy): Bacteria > Actinomycetota > Actinomycetes > Propionibacteriales > Nocardioidaceae > Nocardioides. The sequence continues at coordinate 1,620 of NZ_DATAVI010000021.1, forward strand.
AGTCGACGCCCGAGTCGACGCCCGAGGAGCGAGTCACGCCTCGGCTGAAGACCCGCTACCGCGAGGAGATCGTCCCCGCTCTGCGCAGCGAGTTCGAGATCGCCAACGTGATGCAGGTCCCGGGCCTGACCAAGATCGTGGTCAACATGGGCGTGGGCGAGGCCGCCCGCGACTCCAAGCTGATCGAGGGCGCGATCCGCGACCTGACCGCCATCACCGGCCAGAAGCCGATGGTGACCAAGGCGCGCAAGTCGATCGCCCAGTTCAAGCTTCGCGAGGGGATGCCGATCGGGGCGCACGTGACCCTGCGCGGCAACCGGATGTGGGAGTTCCTCGACCGGCTGCTCTCGCTGGCGCTGCCGCGCATCCGCGACTTCCGCGGCCTCAACCCCGGCCAGTTCGACGGCCGTGGCAACTACACCTTCGGCCTGACCGAGCAGGTGATGTTCCACGAGATCAACCAGGACCGGGTCGACCGCCCGCGTGGCATGGACATCACGATCGTGACCACCGCGACGAGCGACGAGCAGGGGCGCGCGCTGCTCAAGCAGCTCGGCTTCCCCTTCCGCGACAGCGGAAACTGAGAGAGCAAGGAAGGCAACCGACATGGCCAAGACCGCTCTGAAGGTGAAGGCGGCGCGCAAGCCCAAGTTCGCCGTCCGCGGCTACACCCGCTGCCAGCGCTGCGGCCGCCCCAAGGCCGTCTACCGCAAGTTCGGCCTGTGCCGGATCTGCCTGCGGGAGATGGCCCACCGCGGCGAGCTGCCCGGCATCACCAAGTCCAGCTGGTGACCGCGACCAGCTCGACCACCGAGTCCAGAGACGACCGCTGAAGGTCCGGCCCGGCCGGAAACCACAGAAGAGAGAGCACCACCGACATGACGATGACCGACCCGATCGCAGACATGCTGACCCGTCTGCGCAACGCCAACCAGGCCTTCCACGACGACGTGACCATGCCCTACAGCAAGCTGAAGCAGGGCGTGGCCGACATCCTCAAGGCCGAGGGCTACATCACCGGCTACGACGTGGCCGAGGCGCCCGACGGCGGCGTCGCCAAGACGCTGACGATCACGCTGAAGTACGGCCGCAACCGTGAGCGCTCGATCGCGGGCGTCCGCCGCATCAGCAAGCCCGGTCTGCGGGTGTACGCCAAGCACACCGGCCTGCCCAAGGTCCTGGGCGGCCTGGGTGTCGCGATCATCTCGACCAGCCAGGGCCTGCTGACCGACCGCCAGGCGAACCAGAAGGGCGTGGGTGGGGAAGTCCTCGCCTACGTCTGGTAGCCCAGAGCCTGCGAAGGAGAGACTGACATGTCGCGCATCGGACGGATGCCTGTCGTCGTGCCCTCGAGTGTCGAGGTGTCCATCGACGGACCCCAGGTGACGGTCAAGGGCCCCAAGGGCACCCTTCAGCACACCGTGGTCACGCCGATCACCGTCGAGCGGGCCGAGGACGGCACCCTCGCGGTCACCAGGCCGGACGACGAGCGCGAGAGCCGCTCGCGCCACGGCCTGACCCGCACGCTGATCAACAACATGGTCGTCGGCGTCACCGACGGCTACGAGAAGAAGCTCGAGATCCAGGGCGTGGGCTACCGCGTCCTGTCCAAGGGCCCCACCCAGCTCGAGTTCCAGCTCGGCTACAGCCACTCGATCACGTTCGACGCCCCCGAGGGCATCACGTTCACCGTCGAGAACCCCACCCACCTGGGTGTCGTGGGGATCGACAAGCAGCTGGTCGGCGAGGTGGCCGCCAACATCCGCAAGCTGCGCAAGCCGGAGCCGTACAAGGGCAAGGGCGTCAGATACGCCGGCGAGCACGTCCGCCGCAAGGTCGGAAAGGCCGGTAAGTGACATGGCGATCTCCCTGTCCAAGCACAAGCACACCGCCCCCCGGGTCAAGGCCCGCCTCCAGCGTCAGGTCCGGGGACGCAAGAAGATCGCCGGCAGCGCCGAGCGCCCGCGCCTGGTCGTGACGCGCTCCGCGAAGCACATCAGCGTCCAGGTGGTCGACGACCTCGTGGGCCGCACCCTGGTGTCGGCCTCGACCATGGAGGCCGACCTGCGCGCCACCAGCGGCGACAAGACGGCCAAGGCCAAGCTGGTCGGCGAGCTGGTGGCCGAGCGCGCCAAGGGTGCCGGCATCGAGTCCGTGGTCTTCGACCGCGCGGGTCACACCTACCACGGCCGCGTCGCGGCCCTCGCCGACGCCGCCCGCGAGGGCGGCCTGACCTTCTGACCGGACTGCTGCCCCGACGCAGCAGCCAGAGCACGACAGAGCCAAGGAAGAGGAAGATCTCATGAGCGGAGCCCAGCGCGGACAGCGCGGTGGCGAGCGCGGGGGCCGGGGTCGCGACGACCGTCGCGGCGGCGGCGCCGAGAAGAGCCAGTACGTCGAGCGCGTCGTGGCGATCAACCGGGTCGCCAAGGTCGTCCAGGGTGGTCGTCGCTTCAGCTTCACCGCCCTGGTCGTCGTCGGTGACGGCGACGGCATGGTCGGCGTCGGCTACGGCAAGGCCAAGGAGGTGCCGGCCGCGATCGCCAAGGGCGTCGAGGAGGCCAAGAAGCACTTCTTCCGCGTCCCCCGGATCCAGGGCACCATCCCGCACCCCGTGCAGGGCGAGAAGGCCGCGGGCGTCGTCCTGCTGCGGCCGGCCGCTCCCGGTACCGGCGTGATCGCCGGCGGTCCCGTGCGCGCCGTCTTGGAGTGCGCCGGCATCCACGACGTGCTGAGCAAGTCGCTCGGCTCGTCCAACCAGATCAACATCGTCCACGCGACCGTCGAGGCGCTCCGGATGCTCGAGCAGCCCGAGACGGTTGCCGCTCGCCGCGGCCTGCCGGTGGAGCGGGTGGCCCCGGCCGCGCTGCTCAAGGCGGCACGGGAGAAGACCGACGCTCCCCGCGAGGTGACCTCCTGATGGCCCAGCTGAAGGTGCAGCAGCGCAAGAGCTCCATCGGCTGCAAGGCCAACCAGCGCGAGACCCTGCGCACGCTCGGTCTCAAGCGGATCGGCGACGTGGTCGTCAAGGAGGACCGCCCGGAGATCCGCGGCATGGTCCAGACCGTCCGTCACCTGGTGACGGTCGAGGAGGTCGAGTAAGTCATGACGTTGAAGCTGCACCACCTGCGTCCAGCGCCGGGGGCCAAGACCACCAAGAGGCGGGTCGGCCGCGGCGAGGGCTCCAAGGGCAAGACCGCCGGTCGTGGCACCAAGGGCACCAAGGCCCGCTACCAGGTGCCCGCCTACTTCGAGGGCGGGCAGCTGCCTCTGCACATGCGCCTGCCCAAGCTCAAGGGGTTCACGAACCCGTTCCGGGTCGAGTTCCAGATCGTCAACCTCGACCGGCTCGGCGAGCTGTTCCCCGAGGGCGGCTCGGTCTCCGTCGAGGACCTCGTGGCCAAGGGCGCGGTCCGCAAGGGCCAGCCGGTCAAGGTGCTCGGACAGGGCGAGATCTCGGTGTCGTGCCAGGTCAGCGTCCAGGCGTTCTCCGCCTCGGCCAAGCAGAAGATCGAGGCTGCCGGCGGCACCGCGAACGTCGTATGACCTGCCGGGCGTCGCGCGGGACTCACCGGGCCCCGACGCGCTCGCCCGGCTTCGCAGGCTCAGCCGGGTCGCTTGCCCGACCTGACCGGCCGACGCCGCCCGCTCCTCCGTCCCGACCGGCTGACCGTCTCACTGTTAGGCTTCCGGCGGTCGCCGCGGACGGGGTGCGAAGGCCCCGACGAAAGAGGATGAGAAGGTCGTGCTCAGCGCCTATGTGAACGCGTTCCGCACCCCGGACCTGCGCAAGAAGCTGTTGTTCGTCCTGATGGTCATCGTGATCTTCCGGATCGGATCTCAGATCCCGGCGCCCGGTGTGGACATCCACAACGTGCACCAGTGCCTCAGTGGTGTCGAGAACACCGGCGTCTACAACCTGATCAACGTCTTCTCCGGTGGTGCGCTGCTCCAGCTGACGATCTTCGCGCTGGGGATCATGCCCTACATCACCGCCAGCATCATCTTGCAGCTGCTGGTCGTGGTCATCCCGCGCCTGGAGGCCCTCAAGAAGGAGGGCCAGTCCGGCCAGACCAAGATCACGCAGTACACCCGCTACCTCACGCTCGGTCTCGCGCTGCTCCAGGCGACCGGCATCGTGGCGCTCGCGCGCTCGGGTCGGCTGCTGTCCGGCTGCGCCGAGCCCCTGCTCTACGACAACAAGACCTCGACCTTCCTGGTCATGGTGGTGACCATGACCGCCGGCACCGCGGTGATCATGTGGCTCGGCGAGCTGATCACCGACCGCGGTGTCGGCAACGGCATGTCGATCCTCATCTTCACCCAGGTCGTCGCCCGCTTCCCGACCTCGCTGTGGTCGGTGGGCAAGTCCCGAGGCTGGTGGGTCTTCGCGGTCGTCATCGCGATCGGCCTGGTGATCATCGCGGCCGTCATCTTCATCGAGCAGGCCCAGCGCCGCATCCCCGTGCAGTACGCGCGGCGGATGGTCGGCCGGAAGATGTTCGGCGGGTCCTCGACCTACATCCCGCTGAAGGTCAACCAGGCCGGCGTCATCCCGGTGATCTTCGCCTCGTCCCTGCTCTATCTGCCCGCCATGGCCGCGCAGTTCAACAACGGCTCCAGCAGCTGGGCGGTGTGGATCAGCAACTACTTCACCCGCGGGGACCACCCCGTCTACATGATCACGTTCTTCGCGCTGATCGTGTTCTTCACCTACTTCTACGTGTCGATCACCTTCAACCCCGAAGAGGTCGCCGACAACATGAAGAAGTACGGCGGCTTCATCCCCGGGATCCGGGCGGGCAAGCCGACCGAGGACTACCTGTCCTACGTCTTGTCCCGCATCACGTTGCCAGGCTCGCTCTACCTCGGTCTGATCGCCCTGATCCCGCTGATCGCGTTCGTCCTCATCGGCGCCGACCAGAACTTCCCGTTCGGCGGCACGTCCATCCTGATCATGGTCGGTGTCGCTCTCGACACGGTGAAGCAGATCGAGAGCCAGCTCCAGCAGCGCAACTACGAAGGGTTCCTGCGCTAGTGGTGAGCACACGATGAGGCTGATCCTGATGGGTCCGCCGGGCGCCGGGAAGGGCACCCAGGCCCGGGTCATCGCCGAGTACTTCGGAGTCCCGGCCATCTCGACCGGCGACATCTTCCGCGCCAACGTCTCGCAGGGCACGCCGCTGGGCAAGAAGGCGCAGGAGTACATGGACGCCGGTGAGTACGTCCCCGACGAGGTCACCAACCTCATGGTCCGGGCCCGCATCGACGAGCCCGACGCCGAGCCGGGCTTCCTGCTCGACGGCTATCCGCGGACCCTGGCCCAGGTCGAGGAGCTCGACGGCATGATCCGTCACACCGGACACGAGCTGGACGCCGTGGTGGTGCTGACCGTCGACCCCAACGAGATCGTGGAGCGGCTTCTCAACCGCGCCCAGACCGATGGCCGCACCGACGACACCGAGGACGTCATCCGACGCCGCCAGGAGGTCTACGGCGAGCAGACCGAGCCGCTGATCGGGGTCTACCGCGGCCGGGGGATCGTCCACGAGATCGACGGCATGGGTGAGGTCGACGACGTCACCAAGCGGATCTTCGACGCGCTCGACGTCGTCTCCCAGAGCTGAGCGGGGCGGCGATGGGCCTGCTCGACCGCACTCTGGAGATCAAGACTCCCGAGCAGGTCGAGCTCATGCGTCGCGCGGGGCTTCTGGTGGGAGAGACCCTGGAGCTGCTCCGCGGTGCGGCTCGAGCCGGGGTCACCACCGGTGAGCTGGACGCGCTCGCGGAGGACAACATCCGCAGCCACGGCGGCGTCCCGTCGTTCCTCGGCTACGGCTACCCGCCGTTCCCCGCCTCGATCTGCGCATCGGTCAACGCCGAGGTGGTCCACGGCATCCCGGGTGCCCGCGCGCTCGTCGACGGCGACGTCATCTCCATCGACTGCGGCGCCATCGTCGAGGGCTGGCACGGCGACGCGGCGATCACGGTCGCGATCGGCGAGGTCCCGGCCGAGGTCACCGAGCTGATGGCTGTCACGGAGGATGCGCTGTGGGCGGGGATCGGTGCCGCCCGCCTCAAGGGGCGGGTCAGCGACATCTCTCGGGCGGTGGAGACCACCGTGCGCGAGCGAGGCAGCTACGGCATCCTCGAGGACTACGTCGGGCACGGCATCGGGTCGCAGATGCACATGGACCCCAACGTGCCCAACGTCGTGCGCCGCGGCGAGCGAGGCCCCCGGCTGGTGACCGGGATGGCCCTGGCGGTCGAGCCGATGGTGACCCTCGGGGGCGCCGAGACCGACGTGCTCGCAGACGACTGGACCGTCGTCACGAGCGACGGGTCCCTCGCCGCCCACTTCGAGCACACCTTCGCGCTCACCCCCGACGGGGTGTGGGTCCTCACGGCGCTGGACGGCGGACAGGAGCGGCTCGCCGGGCTCGGCGTGCCGTTCGGGGGCCGCTGAGGATGTCCCCGGCCCGGGTCGCGTCGGCTCCAGCCACCGGGGCCTGACATGCACGTCACACCCGTGGTCTGGTGGGTCACCATCGTGGTGACCGCGGCGATCCTGCTGGTCGACGTCGTGGTCATCGGCCGCCGTCCTCATGAGCCCAGCCGCAAGGAGACCGTGGTCGCGCTGTCGGTGTTCGTCGGCCTCGCTGTGCTGTTCGGGATGGGAGTGTGGCTGTTCGCCGGGGGGCGGTACGGCGGGGAGTTCCTCGCCGGCTGGCTCACGGAGTACTCCTTGTCGATCGACAACCTGTTCATCTTCATCGTGATCATGAACAAGCTGAGCGTCCCTCGTGAGCTCCAGCAGAGCGCGCTGCTCATCGGCATCGTGCTCGCGCTCGTGCTCCGGGGCGTCTTCATCGCCGTCGGCGCGGCCGCGATCGCGGAGTTCAGCTGGGTGTTCTACCTCTTCGGCCTGTTCCTGGTGGTGACCGCGGTCAACCTCGCTCGCGAGAGCGGTGAGGACGAGGGCGGCTACGACGAGCCTCGGATCGTGCGCTGGGCACGCCGTCACCTGCGGCTGAGCGAGGAGTGGAACGGCGCCCGGCTCACCGTCCGGCAGGCCGGCTCGCGCTACGTGACCCCGATGTTCATCGTGGTCTTGACCCTCGGGATGACCGACCTGCTCTTCGCCCTGGACTCCATCCCGGCGATCTACGGCCTGACCCGGGAGCCGTATCTCGTCCTCACGGCGAACATCTTCGCGCTGATGGGACTGCGCCAGCTCTACTTCCTGATCGGCGACCTGCTCCAGCGCCTGGTGTTCTTGTCCTACGGACTGGCCTTCCTTCTGCTGTTCATCGGCATGAAGCTGATCCTGCACGCCATGCACGAGAACACCCTGCCCTTCGTCAACGGCGGGGAGCACATCTCGTGGGCGCCGGACATCCCCATCTGGGTCTCGCTGGCGATGATCGTGGGCACGCTCGCGGTCACGACCGTGCTGAGCCTGGCCGCCGATCGCCGGCGCGCCACCTAGCCACCACCGGCCGCGTCGAGGGCGCCTGGCCGGGCCCGACCGCAATTAGGGGTTGGGCGCGGGTCCGGCCTAAACTGGCGTTTCGGCCCAACATGGGTCTGTTTCGCGGTGCCTCACGGCTGCCCGGACCACCACACCACTCGCGGCGAGCGAGGCGTGTGCGCGCCCGGGAAGAGGCCCGCGCGACAGCCGCGTGAGGTCCACCCGAGCCCAGCGTACGTCGTGGGAGCGGGAGGTTCCCGGGCCGACGGTAGACACATCAGCGACCAGAAGTGAGGACATGCCGAAAAAAGAAGGTGTGATCGAGATCGAGGGCACCGTCGTCGAGGCTCTCCCGAACGCCATGTTCCGGGTCGAGCTGAGCAACGGTCACAAGGTCCTCGCGCACATCAGCGGCAAGATGCGCCAGCACTACATCCGGATCCTCCCCGAGGACCGTGTGGTGGTGGAGCTCTCGCCCTACGACCTCACCCGCGGCCGGATCGTCTACCGGTACAAGTAACCCAGCCGACCGAGCCAGGAAGGGCTGACATGAAGGTCAACCCGAGCGTGAAGAAGATCTGTGACAAGTGCAAGGTGATCCGTCGCCACGGCCGCGTCATGGTGATCTGCGAGAACCCCCGCCACAAGCAGCGGCAGGGCTGAGCTCAGCACCGCCGCGAAGCCCCACCCGCAACCCGTGGGGCCCGCAACCAGTAACAACTGAACACCACAACGTGATCGCTAGCGCGTCCTACGACGCGTCATCCACCTCCGGAGCAGCGGCCGGAGCACGTCCGAGGCGGACGTGACGCGACCACGACCGAAACCGCTGTGACCTACCGAAGGGAACGCCATCTGATGGCACGCCTCCTTGGAGTCGACCTCCCGCGCGACAAGCGCATCGAGGTCGCGCTCACCTACATCTACGGCATCGGCCGTACCCGTGCCCAGCAGGTCCTGACCGAGACCGGCGTGAGCCCCGACCTGCGCGTCCACCAGCTGGGTGACGAGGAGCTGGTCAAGCTCCGCGACGCGATCCAGGGCAACGACGAGATCAAGATCGAGGGCGACCTCCGCCGTGAGGTCCAGGCCGACATCCGGCGCAAGATCGAGATCGGCAGCTACCAGGGTCGCCGCCACCGCCAGGGCCTTCCGGTCCGCGGCCAGCGCACCCGCACCAACGCCCGCACCCGCAAGGGTCCCAAGCGCACCGTCGCCGGCAAGAAGAAGGCCAAGTGACGGTGGTCGCGAGTCGGCGCTAGCGCGCCTCCTCCGCCACCGCCCCAGCCCAGACCAGACTTTCGTCAAGGAGTAGAGACCAGATGCCTCCCAGAAGCCGTCAGGCCGGCGCCAAGAAGGTGCGCCGCAAGGAGAAGAAGAACATCGCCCAGGGCGAGGCTCACATCAAGAGCACGTTCAACAACACCATCGTCACCATCACCGACCCGACGGGTGCGGTGATCTCGTGGGCCTCGGCCGGCACGGTCGGCTTCAAGGGCTCCCGCAAGTCCACGCCGTTCGCCGCGCAGATGGCCGCCGAGGCTGCCGGACGCCGGGCGATGGACCACGGCATGAAGAAGATCGACGTGTTCGTCAAGGGCCCGGGCTCGGGCCGGGAGACGGCGATCCGGTCCCTCGGTGCGATCGGCCTCGAGGTCGGCACCATCCAGGACGTGACCCCGACGCCGCACAACGGCTGCCGCCCGCCGAAGCGCCGTCGCGTCTGAGCTGGTCCGAGTCGGTCGCAGAGCGACCTCCTCAACCACCGAGTTTCTAGGAGTCAAGAGAAGATGGCCCGTTACACCGGCCCCATGACCAAGAAGTCGCGCCGCCTCGGCCTCGACCTCGTCGGCGGCGACTCGGCCTACGAGCGCCGTCCCTACCCTCCCGGCCAGCACGGCCGCGGCCGGATCAAGGAGAGCGAGTACCTGCTCCAGCTGCGCGAGAAGCAGAAGGCCCGCTTCACCTACGGCGTGCTGGAGAAGCAGTTCCACAACTACTACACCGAGGCCTCGCGCCGGCAGGGCAAGACCGGTGACAACCTCCTCCAGCTGCTGGAGTGCCGCCTCGACAACGTCGTCTACCGCGCCGGCTTCGCCCGGACCCGTCGCCACGCTCGACAGCTGGTCGGCCACGGGCACTTCCGGGTGAACGGCAAGAAGGTCGACATCCCGTCGTTCCAGGTCACGCAGTTCGACATCATCGACGTGCGCGAGAAGTCCCTGGAGACCACGCCGTTCATCGTCGCCCGCGAGACGCACGGCGAGCGGGTCGTCCCGGCCTGGCTGGAGGCGGTCCCGAACCGGATGCGCATCCTGGTCCACCAGCTCCCGATCCGCGCGCAGATCGACATCCCCGTCCAAGAGCAGCTGATCGTCGAGTACTACTCCAAGAAGTAAGCACACGGGGGCCTGCCTGCCCCTGTCTGGCCCCGCCTGCGGGGCCGACCACAACTCCACACCGCCGCCACCAGTAGATCTGAGCCCGTCATATAGCGGGTGGGCTCGGAAAGGAAAAACCAGTGCTCATCGCACAGCGCCCGACTCTGTCGGAAGAGACCGTCGACGAGTTCCGTTCGCGCTTCGTCATCGAGCCGCTCGAGCCCGGCTTCGGCTACACGCTCGGCAACTCCCTGCGTCGCACCCTGCTGTCGTCCATCCCCGGTGCCTCGGTCACGAGCATCAAGGTCGACACCGTCCTGCACGAGTTCTCGACAATCGACGGCGTCAAGGAGGACGTCACCGAGATCATCTTGAACCTCAAGGGCCTGGTCGTCTCCTCGGAGCACGACGAGCCGGTCACGATGTACCTGCGCAAGTCCGGCGCCGGCGAGGTCACCGCAGGTGACATCCAGCCGCCCGCGGGAGTGGAGGTGCACAACCCCGACCTGAAGATCGCCACGCTGTCCGACAAGGGCAAGCTGGAGATGGAGCTGGTGGTCGAGCGTGGCCGCGGCTACGTCTCGGCGGTGCAGAACAAGGGCGCCGACAACGAGATCGGCCGGATGCCGGTCGACTCGATCTACAGCCCCGTGCTCAAGGTGACCTACAAGGTCGAGGCCACCCGAGTCGAGCAGCGCACCGACTTCGACAAGCTGGTCATCGACGTCGAGACCAAGCCCTCGATGAAGCCGCGGGACGCGATCGCCTCGGCCGGCAAGACGCTGGTCGAGCTGTTCGGCCTGGCCCGCGAGCTCAACGTCGAGGCCGAGGGCATCGACATCGGCCCGTCGCCGGTCGACGAGCAGCTGGCCGCGGACCTCGCCCTCCCGGTCGAGGACCTCCAGCTGACCGTCCGGTCCTACAACTGCCTCAAGCGCGAGGGCATCCACACCGTGGGTGAGCTCATCAGCCGCTCGGAGCAGGACCTGCTGGACATCCGCAACTTCGGTGCGAAGTCCATCGACGAGGTCAAGGCCAAGCTGCACGAGATGGGTCTGTCGCTCAAGGACAGCGCGCCGGGCTTCGACCCGCAGGCTGCCCTGGCGGCGTACGGCGACGACGACGACGACGCGTTCATCGAGGACGAGAGCTACTGAGCGCGGCCTGAACCGCAACCCGGAAGACCCCAGCTCCTGAGAGCCAGCACCATCTACCCCGGTACCTCACACGGCCGGGGAGAATCGAGAGAGAGCCATGCCCAAGCCCAAGAAGGGCCCCCGTCTCGGCGGTAGTCCGTCCCACCAGCGGCTGATCGTCGCCAACCTCGCGACCCAGCTGTTCGAGCACGGCCGGATCACGACCACCGAGGCCAAGGCGCGCGTGCTGCGCCCGGTCGCGGAGAAGCTGATCACCAAGGCCAAGCGCGGTGACCTGCACAACCGCCGCGAGGTCATGAAGACGGTGCGTGACAAGTCGGTGGTGCACGAGCTGTTCACCGAGATCGGGCCTCGGTTCGCCGAGCGCCCGGGCGGGTACACCAGGATCACCAAGATCGGTCCGCGCAAGGGCGACAACGCCCCGATGGCGGTCATCGAGCTGGTGAGCGAGCCGTACGCGCCGAAGGCGGACAAGCCGGCCAAGAAGGCTCCGGCCACGAAGGCGGCGGCCACGAAGGCTGTCGCCGAGGAGACCCCGGCCGACGAGGCTGTGGCCGAGGACGCGCCTGCCGACGAGGCGGTCGCCGAGGACGCGCCTCCCGACGAGGCTGTGGCCGAGGACGCGCCTGCCGACGAGGCTGTGGCCGAGGACGCGCCTGCAGACGAGGCTGCGGAGGACGCCGAGTCCGAGGAGTCCGAGGAGTCCGAGGAGTCCGACAAGGCCTGATGGCGTCAGCTCGCTCGTTGAGCGAGCCCGGAGGGCCAACTCAACGAGCCCGGTCAGGCGGACGAGGCCATGTCCGGGGTACGCCGGCCCAGCGTCTCGATCGCCCAGCAGGCCAGGGCGCCCGCCACGAACGGCGCGACGAACACCGCCGCCTCGAGCTGCCAGTGGTAGCGAGGACTCGGCGGTACGACGCGGTCGTGCCACCACGACCAGCGGAGCCCGAGCTCGCGCAGCACGGCCGCCACGAGCGGACCGACCAGGACGCCGAGCAGCCAGGCGCGCCCGACACGCCGTGCCAGACCCCAGGCGAGGGTAACGAGCAGGGCGATGCCGAGGAGCGAGCCCCACTCGTAGACGCGGATCGACGTGTTCGAGGACGGGCCCGACTTCCAGACATAGTTGTTGAAGATCCGGTCGTAGCCCCACCAGAAGATCCCGGCGCCGGTCGCGACCAGGAACCCGGCAACTCGACCCTTGACGCCGCGTCCCCAGACCAGCAGGGCCAGGGCGTAGGGAACCGCCAGGAGCAAGGCGATGACGAGGTTGGCCAGCCACCACCGCCTCGTGACGAAGCCGGAGCGGAAGAACCACGTCTCGAGGTGCGTGAGGCCCCAGTGGCGGTAGCAGACCCAGCCGACCACGACGACCAGAGCCACGGCGATGCTGAGCGCCACGGGCTGGCGCCGGGGCGGGGCTCTCGTGACCTCCGGGGGCGTCGTCCCGAGCGTGGTCATGGGCCGAGTGTGCACTCCCGCCGGTGTTTGCGACAGGCTGGGGTCGTGACCGGGGCAATGGTGGTGGGCGAGTCGCTGGTCGACGTCGTGCGCCGGCCGGACGGCTCGACCGTCGAGCACCCCGGGGGCAGCGCCGCCAACGTCGCCGTCGCGCTGGCCCGGCTGGGTCGCCCGGTGCAGCTCTTGACGGCGTACGGCGACGACGAGCGCGGTGCGGTGCTGACCCGTCATCTCAACCAGTCGGCGGTGGGCCTGGTCGGAGACCCGCGCATCCTCGACCGGACCTCGACCGCCCGGGCGAGCGTCGCCGCCGACGGCAGCGCGACGTACGCCTTCGACATCGAGTGGCGGCTGCCGGAGGTCGAGCGCCTCGACCCGGTCGTCGTGCACGCCTGCTCGATCGGGGCCGTGCTGGAGCCCGGCGCGAGCGACGTGCGCCGGCTCCTGGAGTCCCTGCGCCCCACGGCCACCATCACCTACGACGTGAACGCGCGCCCGGCGGTCACCGGCCTGGGGGCCGAGGTCGTGGCCGGTGTCGAGCGGATCGTCGCGATGGCCGACCTCGTGAAGGCCTCCGACGAGGACCTCGCGGTGCTCTACCCCGGCCAGTCCGTCGACCAGGCCGTCCGCCGCCTGCTCGGCCTGGGGGCGACGGCGGTGATCCTCACCCGGGGCCCGGACGGCGCGACGTGGTTCGAGGAGGCCGGACGCACCGACGTTCCGGCGGCCGAGGCGGAGGTCGCCGACACCATCGGTGCCGGTGACACCTTCGGTGCGGCAACCATCGACGCGCTCTTCGACCTCGACGGTCTCGGCGGCCGGCTGCCGGCGCTGGAGAGCGTCGAGATCGAGTCGATCCTGCGGCAGGCGGCCCGCGCGGCCGCGGTCACGGTCTCGCGACCCGGAGCCGACCCGCCGTACCGCCACGAGCTGTTGTGAGACCACCCCCCTGAGGAGATTTCGATGCCCAGCACCCAGTTCACCGTCCACACCACGCTTGCGCCCAGCGAGGTGCTGGCGCTGTTCACCGACTTCGGGCCGGATCGCACGAAGAGCTGGCCGAATGTCGACGAGGCCCACTTCAAGGTGCACGGGTCGGGTGAGGACTGGGCCGAGGTCACCGAGGGCACCAAGATGGGCTGGGAGCGCGAGCGCTACTCCTGGGACGCCGCCGCCGGGACCGTCACCATCGAGACCCTCGACTCCAACCTCTGGGGCACCGGCAGCGGCTGGCGCTACCAGCTGACCCCCGCCGGCGACGGGACCGACGTCCACGTCACCCTCAACCGGGTGGGGAAGTCGGTGACCGGCAAGGTGATCGGCGCCCTGATCCCGGTGGCGGGGTCGCGCGCCCTGGCCAAGCAGTTCCGCACGGTCCTAGGACGCGCCGAGCACTAGGGAAGCGCTGGTCAGTCCCGCCTGCTGCGCCCCGCGATGCGCGCACGCCGGCTGCGTGGCAGCCGCTCGACGTGCGCCCAGCATGCCGTCGCGACCGCGCCTTGCCAGCGCACACGCGTCGCGACGCTCGCGACGGCGCCATCGATCAGCGCTGCCCCAGACCGACGCCCTCCACCTGGGTGCGCCGGGTGACCGCCAGCCACGCCCCGCCCGGGCCGCGCTCGGGAGCGGGTGGACCCGGCCGTCGTCGACTCGGGTGCTGGCTCAGACCGAGCCGTCGGCGAGCATCCGGTCGAGGGAGGCGTAGCCCTGGTGGACCCCGACCTCCATGCCGCTGTTCGAGATCCACAGGTCGCGGTCCTCGAAGCTGTCGCACAGCGACCGGGCGTGCAGGCGGGTGCGGCCGTCGCCGAGGTCCTCGAAGGTCACGGTCTCCAGCGCGACGGCGTCGGGCATGCCCTCCCAGGTGAACGTCTGGACGATCCTGGTCGGGGAGACGGTGTGGAAGCTGCCGCGGAAGTACTGCGCGTTGCCGTCGCGGTCGCTCCCGGCGTAGCGCCACCGGCCGTTGTCGGTGGCATCCCAGGCCAGCACCTCGGCCTGCATCCCGTCGGGACCGATCCAGCGGGCGAACAGCTCGGGGTCGGTGTGGGCGCGGAACAGCTGGTCCGGGGTGGCCGAGAAGTCACGCCGGATGTGGATCATCGGCACGGTCGGGTCGGCCTCGATCGCGGCTTCGTCGTAGCGGGCTGCGAGGTCTGGTGCGGTGGTCATGATGCGGTCTCCTCCTGGGGAGCCTCGGACTCGGTCTGCTCGTCGTTCAGCTGTGCCAGCACGCCGTCGAGGCGCCCGTAGCGCTCCTCGGCGCGGCGGCGGTAGCGCTCGATCCACACGGTCATCAGGTCGAACACCCCCGCCTCCAGATGCACCGGCCGACGCTGCGCGTCGCGGCTCCTGGTGACCAGGCCGGCCTCCTCGAGCACCTTCAGGTGCTTGGAGACCGCCTGGACGCTCACGGCGTACGGCGCGGCGAGGTCGCCGACGGTGGCGTCGCCGTCGGTCAGCCGCACCACGATGTCGCGCCGGGTCGGGTCGGACAGCGCGGCGAAGACCCGGCAGAGCGCGTCGGTCATCTCGTCCCTCTCGTCAACCAGTCGGTTGACGAAGACGCTATCCCGCTCAATGGACCGTTGTCAACCGATTGGTTGTCGAATGCCGGCCCCGGTGCGTCAGTGACTCGCCGCCTCGTTGGCGATGGCTTCCTTCAGAGCAGCGGTCAGGGTCGACTGGAAGGCCGGCTGGCCGTTGCCGTAGACCGCGACGACGTGCCGCAGGATCGGGAAGGAGCTGCCGCCCTGCGCCTGGGTGTAGATCGGCTCGACGTAGAGCACCTTGCCGTCCAGCGGGATCGTGAGCAGGTTGCCCACGACGACCTTGGAGTTGCCGCCTCGCTGGAGGGTCAGGGCATGGGCGACCTGGCTGTCGGACTCGATGTCGTTCTGGATCTGCGACGGCGACTCGACCTGGGCCTGGGTGGGGAACTGGAGCAGCGTGAACTTCCCGTAGTCGGGGCCCGGCGTGGCGTCCACGCTCAGGAAGGCGGCGAGCTGGCGGTAGTTCAGGGTCACCATCGGCGTCGAGAGCGAGTAGACCTGGCTGCCGTCTCCGGTCGGCGAGAGCGACATGAACGCCGACGGCATGGTCGGGCTGGACCCACTGCTGTGCTTGAAGCCGGAGAAGGTCGGGTCGGTGGGGACCTTCCAGAAGGCACTGCCGTTGTAGAAGTCGCTCGGGTCGGTCACGTGGTAGTGGGCGAGCAGCAGCCGCTGGACGTTGAACAGGTCCTGGGGGTAGCGCAGGTGCGGCAGCAGGTCGGCCGGGATCTGGTCCTGCGGCTTCACGAGGTCGGGGAACGCGTGCTCCCAGGTCTTCAGGAGCGGGTCCGGGTGCGCGGCCTGGTTCCACTCGTAGAGCGTCACCTGACCGGTGTAGGCGTTGACCACGGCCTTCACGGAGTTCTGCATGTAGTTGACGGAGGTGTTGGGCTGCACCACCGTCGAGCCGGTCTTGGTCAGGGAGTTCGTGGTCGCGTTGCGCAGGTTGACCTGCTGGGAGTCGGGGTAGTTCGAGGTCGTGGTGTAGCCGTCGACGACCCAGTCGACCTGCCCACCCACCACGGTCGGGTAGACGTCGCCGTCCAGCGTCAGCCACGGCGCGACCTTGGCGACCCGGGCGCGCGGGTTGCGCACGGTCAGCAGCTGCGAGCCCGAGTTGATGTCGGAGGAGAAGAAGACGTTCGGGTCGTGCAGCTTCACGGCGTACAGGAAGCGGGTGAACCGCGAGCCGATCGGCACCCCGCCGTCGCCGTCGTACGTCGTGCGGGGACCCGCTCCGCCGCTGGTGCTGGGGTAGTCGAACTCGATGCTCTTGGAGCTGCCCTTCGGCTCGCCCACGATGGAGTACGGCGGGGAGTTCTGGCCGAAGTAGACGCGCGGCTGGGAGACCGGGATCTGGTTCACCGGCGGGATGTCGCCGTTGATGAAGTCCGGCACCCCGGAGTCCATCGTGTCGGTCGGGGCCGCGACCACGCCGTACCCGTGGGTGTAGACGAGGTGTCGGTTGACCCAGGTGCCGCGCGAGATGCCGGTGAGGTTGAGCTCGCGGACGGCGATCGCGACGTCCTGGTCCTGGTCGTGCACGGGGTAGTGGTCGATGTCGAGCGTCGACTTGAACTTGTAGTAGGCCTCCTGCTCCTGCTTGACGTTGAACGTCGGCGTGAGCTGGTTGGGGTCCAGGAGCCGGATCTGCGCGGCCGCCTGGGCCGACGCGGCGGTCGCGGCGGA
Organism: Nocardioides sp.; assembly: GCF_036267815.1. Classification (GTDB taxonomy): domain Bacteria; phylum Actinomycetota; class Actinomycetes; order Propionibacteriales; family Nocardioidaceae; genus Nocardioides. The sequence goes on from NZ_DATAVI010000021.1 coordinate 18,331, forward strand.
CGACCCCGCGCCGCCGACGGTCTGGGTGGTGACCTGGTGGTCCAGGCCGAAGGCCCGCAGGGTCGCCGACTGGTTGCGCGAGATCGTGGTCAGGTCGAGGGTCGCGGCACTCGGCGACTCGCGGAAGCGGTAGACGAGGTTGGGCACCACGCCGCCCACGACGTACGACGTGGCGTAGAGGACGACGACACCGAGGGCGGCGAAGCGCAGCCGGTCGAGACGCACGTTGCCGAACGACAGCGCCGCGCACAGCACCGCGACCACGACGAGCACCGTGAAGGCCGGCAGCGCGGCGTGGGTGTCGGTGTACGACATCCCCGTCACCGGCCCGCGGTTGGACGTGGTCAGGCCGTAGCGCATCAGCCAGAACGCCCCCGCCTTGAGCAGCAGGAAGAGGCCGAGCAGCACCGAGATCTGCTTCTTGAACGCCGAGGTGACCCGACGGCCCGGGCCGCGCGGCCGGAAGCGCCACGCGCCGTACAGGTATCCGGCGACGACCGTGACGACCAGCGCGGTGAGCACGATCGAGCTGAGGTAGGCGACCACCATCCGGTGGAACGGCAGCACCTCGACGTAGTAGGAGATGTCGCGGTGGAACTGCGGGTCTCGCTGTCCCCAGGGCTGGGCGTTGCGCCACAGGACGTAGGTCTGCCACCGCCCGCTCGCGCGGCTGCCGGTCTTCACGCCGAGGTAGAGCGAGATCACCGCGATCAGCCACGTGCGGACATAGGGCTCGAAGCGGCGGAAGCGGCGACGCCAGATGCGCGCGGGGTCGGGCCGGCGCTGCGCTGGCCGCTGGCGGACCAGCACGATCAGGGACGCGGCGACCGCGGCCGCCGTGAGGCCACCGAAGACCACGAAGAGCAGGATCTGGGCGCCCAGGATCGTGCCGTAGACGTCGTGGACGTGGACCGAGCCGAACCACAGCTCGTTGGTCCGGATCGAGACGAACGCCAAGAACGCGTAGAGGACCGCGACCACGATGATCGCGACGGCGACCAGGCGGATCGCGAGGCGCTTCCATCGCGACGTCGTGAGCTCGCGCAGACGCGCCGGGGAAGCGGTTGGCACGGGACCGAACCCTACCAACGGGTTGGTGACGAACCCGCTTCCCCGCGCGGGGGCACCCTCACGAGGTGGCGCGGCTCACATGTGCGGGACGGGCTCAGACGTGGGTCGGCATGGGCTCGAGCCAGGCGTGGACCAGCGCCACGACCGAGGAGCCCTCGCCGCTGGCACTGGCGACCCGCTTCATCGAGCCCGACCGGATGTCGCCGACCGCGTAGATGCCGGGGACCGTGGTCTGGAGGTTCTCCGGCGGCAGCCCGTCTCGCCAGGCGCTCGAGGGGACGTCCCGCCCGGTGAGCACGAACCCGTTGGGGTCTCGGGCCACCTGCGCCGGGAGCCAGTCGCAGTGCGCGACCGCGCCGAGGAGCAGGAACAGCCCGCCGGCCTGGCGCCGCTCCCGGCGTCCGGTCGTCGTGTCCTCCACCTCGATCCACTCCAGCCGTCCCTCGCCGCCGCCGTCCACGACGCAGCGGCAGCCCTCGACGCTGACCCGCGGGTTGAACTCGATCTCGCCGATGAGGTACGACGACATGGTCGCGGCGAGGTCCGGCCGGCGCACGAGGATGGTGACGCTGCGGGCGAAGCGCGACAGGTGGATCGCGGCCTGGCCGGCGGAGTTCCCGCCGCCCACGACGTAGACGTCCAGGCCCTCCATCTCGCGCGCGGCGGTCATCGCGGCGCCGTAGTTCACCCCGCTGCCGACGAGCCCGTCGATCGCCTCGATCCCGAGCCTGCGGTAGGTCACCCCCGAGGCGATCACCACGGAGCGGGCACGGACGTCGCCGCCCTCGGTGCACACGACGTGCGGCTCCCCGAGGCCGCCGACCTCGAGCCGGAGCGCGGGCCAGCCGGTGAAGAACTGCGTGCCGAAGCGGATCGCCTGGTTGCGGGCGCGCTGGGCCAGGCGCATGCCGGAGATGCCCCGCGGGAAGCCGAGATAGTTGCGGATCATCGAGCTGGTGCCGGCCTGCCCGCCGATGGCCTCGGACTCGATCGTCACCGTGGCCAGGCCCTCCGACGCGCCGTACACCGACGCCGCGAGGCCGGCCGGGCCGGCGCCGACGATGACCAGGTCGGCGACCTCGTCGACGTCGATCTGGTCGGGGCGGCCGTAGATCGAGACCGCGACGTCTCGCACCGACGCGGCCTCGTAGGGCTCGCCGTCCCAGCGCTCGACGACGGGGAACCGCGGGGTGTCCTTGCCCAGCCGCGCCAGCACCGCACGCCCGACTTCGCTGTCGGGGTCGTGGACGAGCGCCGGGACGCCGATCCGGTCGAGGAAGTCGCGGACCGCGAGGGTCGGTGCGTCGTTGGCCGGCGAGACGATGCGGAGGGTCTCGACCACGGGCGCGGCCACGGTCGAGCCCCAGTCGGACAGGATCTCGCAGATGGCGGTGTGGAACTCCTCGTCGCGGGCGCCGCGCGGCATCAGCAGATAGGCGTCGTACTTCCCCTTGGCGAGCGCCGGACGCAGCGGCTCGGCGTCGATCCGGAACCGGCTCCAGTGAGCGGCGATGACGCGGCGCGCGGTCGGGATGTAGGTGCGCATGCGCTGGAACATCGCGAGCACGTCGTCGTCGGGCAGCACCGACTCCGAGACCGCCAGGGCCAGCTGCCGGCCCTCGAGGAAGAGGCTCTTCACGACGGCCTTCGCCTCGGCCGCGCTGCGGGCCGCGCGCACGTCGTAGTCGCGGGCGTAGCGGCCGAACTCGTCGAGCAGGTAGTCGGCGTTCTCCTCCGAGGCGAGCAGGATGGCTGGACGGTCGTCCACGGCTTCGGTCGAGCTGGTCGAGACCACGACGAGAGCCTATCGGCGCCGGGTCGGGCCGACGCGCTCGTAGGATTCCGTGCGTGCGGCTCCGGATCGACCTCGCCTACGACGGTGGCGGCTTCCACGGCTGGGCCGCGCAACCCCTGCTGCGGACCGTCCAGGGCGAGCTCGAGGCTGCGCTGGCGACGGTCCTGCGCAGCAGCCCGCTGTCCACCGTGTGCGCGGGCCGCACCGACACCGGCGTCCACGCCCGCGGGCAGGTCGTGCACGTCGACGTCGCCGAGGGCGCGCTCGGCCCGGCCGCGGGACGCGCGGAGGGCAGCCCGGAGGATGCCGTCGCGCGCCGCCTGAACGGCGTGCTCCCGGCCGATCTGCGGGTACGCCGGGTGGGACTGGCCGCAGCGGGGTTCGACGCCCGCTTCTCGCCGCTGTGGCGCCGCTACGCCTACCGGATCTGCGACGGCGTGCCCGACCCGCTGACGCGAGACCACGTGCTCGCGTGGCCGCGGACCCTGGATGTCGATGCCATGAACGACGCGAGCGCCCGGCTGCTCGGACTCCACGACTTCGCGTCGTTCTGCAGGCGCCGTGAGGGTGCGACGACGGTGCGCACCCTGCTGGAGCTCGGCTGGGCTCGGCAGGGCGACCTGGTCACCGGCACCGTGCGGGCCGACGCCTTCTGTCACCACATGGTCCGCTCCCTGGTGGGCTGCCTGGTCGCGGTGGCGGAGGGACGACGGCCCGCCGGGTGGCCGGCGCAGGTGCTCGCCGCGGCGGTGCGCGACCCGGCCGTCACGGTCCTACCACCGCACGGGCTGACGCTGGAGGAGGTCGGCTACCCGCCCGACGACGAGCTCGCCGGGCGGGCCGAGCAGTCCCGCACCCGGCGGGGGCCGGCGTGAGCGCGCCGCCGGCCGAGGTGCTGGCCGCGTTCGGTGCCACGGGCGAGCCGGCTCTGCTGCCGGGCGGGATGGGGCGCACCTGGCTCGTCGGCGACCTCGTGCTCAAGCCCGTCGAGGACGTCGTCGAGCACGCCTGGGTGGCCGAGGTGTACGACGCGTGGAGCTGCGAGGAGGTCCGGGTGCCGCAGCCCCTGCGGGCTGCCGACGGCTGGTCCTTCGCCGGCTGGGGCGCCCACGTCCTGGTCCCCGGGGAGATCGCGAAGGTCGGTGAGGATCCCGCCTGGTTCCGCGCCGCCCACGACGCCTTCCACGACGCGGTCGCCGACCTGCCTCGGCCGGCGTTCCTCGACGACCGCGACGACGCCTGGGCCTACGGCGACCGCGTCGCCTGGGAGGCCTGGGCGCCGCGCGGCAGGCCCGCGACCGTCACGCTGCTCGAACGCGCGCTGGGCATGCTGGAGCCGCTGGCGCTCCCCGCGCAGGTCGTGCACGGCGACCTGTGCGTCAACATGCTGCGCGACGGCGACGTCCCGGGTGTCATCGACTGGCCGGCGTACCACCGGCCGCGAGGCTGGTCCCTCGCCGTCGTCGCGACCGACGCCGTTCGCTGGGAGGGGGTCGCGACGTCGTTGTTCGACGAGTGGGACCTCGGCGCGGAGTGGCCGCAGCTGCTGCTCCGCGCGGTCGTCTACCGGCTAGCCACCCGGGCCTGGTTCGAGTGGGCCGGGTCGGCCACCGGCGACGAGGACGGCTACTCCCTGGGCGCCGAGGCGGTGCTCGACGTGATCGGGGAGCGGCTGCGGTGAGCGACCACTACTTCTCCGCCGACCCGTCGGTCCCCTTCTCGCGGGAGCCGGTCACCTGCGAGGTCTGGGGTCGGCGGCTCGACCTGGTCAGCGGCTCGGGCGTCTACAGCCGCGGCCGGCTCGACATCGGGACGTCGGTGCTGTTCCGCGAGACCGAGCCGCCGCCGCCGGGGCAGGTGCTCGACCTCGGCACGGGGTACGGCGTGATCGGCCTTGCCGTGGCGGCGGCATGGCGGTCCGACGGTGTGGCGCCCGGTGCGGGGTCGGTGACCGGGGTCGAGGTCAACCAGCGCGCCGTGCTCCTGGCCAACGAGAACGCCGATCGGATGCGCCTCAACGACCGCTTCCACGCCGTCGTACCCGACGCGGCGCCGGCCGGGGCGTCGTACGACGAGATCTGGTCGAACCCGCCGATCAGGATCGGCAAGCCGGCCCTGCACGAGCTGCTGCTGACGTGGTTCGCCCGGCTCCGGCCGGAGGGGCGGGCCCTGCTGGTCGTCGGCAAGAACCTCGGTGGCGACTCGCTCCAGGCCTGGCTGACCGACCAGGGGTACCCGACCACCCGGCTGGCCAGCGCGAAGGGCTTCCGGGTGCTGGAGTCGCGTCCGGGCCCCGAACGTTCATCTCCTCGTTCGTCTCCTGGTCCGTCTGTTCCCTCATAGCGCCGCCGTGAGGGATGGTGGGGCGGAGAGGCGGTCGCCGGACCGGTGTCCCCACCGCGGCCGTCGTCCTCGACCGCTCCGCATCGCTCGACGTTCGCCACCCGGCGGCCGGCGCGACGATCGTGGGTGCCCGGCTCGGCGTGTCGGACCTGCTGTCGTTGCAGAGGGGCGGACTCGTACCGGACGGTCTCATGGCGTGGCGGTGGCGGTGGCTGCGGCACACCGGCTCCTCGACGAGCGGCGGCACCTGGTCTGGGGCATCTGTGGAGGAGGCCGGAGGTGCTGTCGGTGGTCTCTGGTCTCATACGGATATGGCCATCTCGGGGGATCGTGAGGACGGGTCGGCGGGGCTGCCGGACGATGCTGCGGGGGTGTTGGCTGCGGCGCGTGCCGAACGCCGGACCGCGGACGTCGCGCAGGTGCGGCTGTTGGAGCTGGCGGTGCCGTGGGTGCTGCTGCATCCCGCGGACGGCATCGACCGTCCCTCTGGACGTGCTGAGACTGATGGTGATGGTGATGGTGATGGTGCGGGTGAGGGTGAGGCGGCGACCACCCCGCCCCCGACACCCGGCCGAGCACCACGACGGCCGGGCCACAGGCATGCCCGCATGCCCGGGTTGCTCCGTGATGGGCATCGAGCGTGGGGGGCCGGATGACAACCCCACGGCCCACCTGGGCGTCAGACGGGTGTCGATCGGGTCACGAGTCCCAGTTGCGCTTGCCTGAGCCGGGTTGGGCCGTTTGACTGCCGACGCCAGGTCGGTCACGAGGCCGGTCACTGGGTGGGTCACACGGGAGGAGCGGGCGTGCAACAGGTCGCCGAGCAGGCGGGGCAGCGCGCCGGGGGCCTGTCGGTCCGGTGCCAGGGGCTCGTGCACCTCTACAAGACGTTCGAGGGCCACGACGTCGTCGCCCTCCAGGGCGTCGACCTGAGCGTCGCAGCCGGAGAGCGGGTGGGGTTCCTGGGTCCGAGCGGCTCCGGGAAGTCCACCCTGCTGACGCTCTTCGGAGGCATCCAGCGCCCGAGCGCGGGCAAGATCTTCCTCGGCGACGAGGAGATCTCCCGGATGAGCGAGCGCCAGCTCACCAAGGTCCGGGCCTCGCGGGTCAGCACGATGCTCCAGGGCGCGACCCGCAACCTCCTGCACTACGCCACCGCCCGCCAGAACCTGCGGTTCAGCAGGTCGGCCAGCGCCGACCCGGACCGCACGCTCGGGGACGCCGAGCTGCTGCGCCGCGTCGGGTTGGAGAGCAAGGGCGACCAGGTGGTGCAGTCGATGTCGGGCGGTGAGCGCCAGCGGCTCGCCCTCGCGTGCAGCGTCACCAGCGCTCCCCAGCTCCTGCTCGCCGACGAGCCCACCAGCCAGCTGAGCCACGAGGACCGCGACCACATGCTCGAGCTGATCCACGGCCTGGGCAACGACTTCGGGACCACCATCCTCGTGGTGACCCACCAGCCCGAGGTGGCCCAGACCTTCCCGAGGACGGTCACGATGCGTGGCGGACGGGTCGGGATGGAGGGCCGCGCGGGTGCCGAGTACGTCGTGATCGGCGCCGAGGGCGTCGTCCACCTGCCCGCGCACATCGCGCGCGAGTGGCCCCAGGGAACGCTCGTCCGGATCGAGCCCGAGCACGACGACCGGCTGCTGCTCAGCCGGGGCGACCACGACGACGGCGGTGGCGCGGGCGAGGAGGGATCGCGATGAGCGCCTCCGGACGGCACGCCCTGTCGGGCGGCTCCAAGGAGCCGGAGGGGGATCCGGGCGCGAACCGGGGCCAGGACCCGTCGAGGCACTCGGGCCCGGCAGGGACTTCCGCCCACGGCGACCTTGAGCTGGAGGAGATCTCCCTCAACGTCGGGGGCCGCTGGGCGCTGGAGCGGCTGTCCCTGAGCGTGCGTCCCGGTCAGGTCACCTCGCTCTCCGGACCCTCCGGGTCGGGCAAGACCACGTTGCTCTCGATCGCCGGCGGCATCGTGAAGCCGACGACCGGCTTCGCGTCGTACGGCGGGCAGCACATGTGGCTCGGGGACGGCGACCCGCGCCACGAGGTGGCGTTCGTGCTCCAGGTCTACGGCCTGGTCCCGATCCTCTCGGCCCGCGAGAACGTCGCGATCGCACTGCGCGCCCGCGGGCTCGCGCCCCGCGACGCAGACGAGCGAGCCGACGAGGAGCTCGCCCGATTCCACATCGGCGACCTGGGCGACCGCCAGGTCGAGGAGCTCTCCGGCGGCCAGATGCAGCGGGTGGCCTGTGCTCGCGCGTTCGCGGTCCGGCCGCAGATCCTGCTGGCCGACGAGCCCACGAGCGAGCTCGACGAGGGCAACCGCGAGCACGTGATGGACCAGCTTCGGATGGAGGCTGCCCGCGGTGCGATCGTGATCGTAGCCACGCACGACCCCGCCGTGGTCGGTGCCGCCGACCGGACCCTCGTGCTCGACGAGGGCCGGCTCGTCCCGGCCGAGGACTCCGCCTACGCGAGCGGGCGGTAGCCGGCGTGCTGCTCCGCGCGGTCCGGGCTCGGCTCCTGCCGTCGCTCGCGACGTTGGCGCTGGCGCTGGTCGTCTCGGGCGGTTCGGTCGCGGTGGTCGGTGCCTCCCGAGCGGGGCACACGCCCGGCGCCGTCGCGGCGATGCTCGCGTTGTACGGCGCCGTCGCTCTGGCCGAGCAGGCCGCGCGCTCGGTGGTCGAGCGGAGCAAGGACGTCGCGCTGGCCCGACTGCGCGGCCTGCACGGCCTGCGGCTCGTGCTGTTCGCCGCGGGCCCGCTGCTCGCGGTCACCCTGGTCGGCATCGCCGTCGGGTCCGTGGCCGGCACCTGGCTCGCGCGCCGGATCGTGCACGGCTGGTCCCTGACCTATGCCCTGGGAGCGCGCGAGGTCGTGGTCGCGGTCGCGATCCTGCTGGGTGCCTGGGCGACCGTCATGCTGGTGTCGGCCGCGGTCATCCGCCGGCCCCTGGTCGACGCGCTGTCGGTCAACCCGCGGCGCCGCGGCTCCTCGTGGTTCACCACCTTCCTCGAGCTGCTGGTGGTCGTGGGGGCCTGCCTGGCCGTCTACGAGGCCCACCACAGCGAGCGCGACTGGGTCCCGACCATCGCCCCTGCCGTGGTGGCGCTCGCGGCGGGCCAGATCGTGATGTGGCTCCTCCTGCTGACGCCGCGGGTCGGGCAGCGACTCGGCGCCGCCCTGACCAGCCGGCGCCTGCGCCGCGACCCGGATCCCGGCTCGGTCCTGCGTGTCGTGGTCGCTGCCGCGGTGCTGCTGGCGGTGACCCTGACCGGCAGCCGGGCGGCCGCCGAGTGGCGCAACGACGCCGCGCGGCTCCGGGCCGGCGGGCCGCTGGTGGTGCCGTTCTCCGCCGGGGGCCTTCGGGCGTACGCCGCGGAGCACGACGCCGACCCCCAGGGGCACTGGCTGATGGCCGCCGTCGCGGTCAACGACCTGGAGCCCGCACGCCGTCGCCTCTTCGTCGACACCCATCGCTGGGACGCCGTCGTCGGGGGCTACGTCGCCGGGACGAGCGCCGGCAGCGCGACCGGCGAGATGGCGACCCTCGGCCGCAGCCCCGGTCCGCCACTGATGCGCGCGACGTCTCTCCGGGTCGACGTCACCACCGTCGCGGGGCAGCTGGGTGTGGTCACCCTGCGCTACCTCAGCGACCAGGGGTTCCTGCGGACGGCGAAGGTCCGCGTCGACCACACCGGCACGCTGAGCGGCGACCTTCCCGCCTGCGCGGTGGGCTGCACGCCGGTGCGCCTCATCCTCGGCGGGAGCGGCTTCGGCATCGGCTCGGTCTCGGCCGGCAGCGTCCGGCTCACCGGCAGCACGACGTACGACGGGGGCCGCCCGCAGACCGTCCTGCAGGTCGATCAGGGCCTGTCGGAGATCCCGGTGCTGACCACGCCGGGACTGAGGCTCTCCACCGAGATCGACGCTCTGGACGGCACCTCTCGGGCCGTCCAGGTCGTCGGCCAGGTCCGAGGAGTGCCCTTCCTGGGCCGGGCCGGCTCGCTGCTGGACCTCGGGCAGGTCCTCAAGGGCACGGTCGGAACCGTCGCCGGCGCACGCGCGGTCGTCGTCGCCCGAGCGGACACCCCCGCGTCTGTGCTCGCCCAGCTCAAGCAGGACGGCGGCGGCCCGACGTCCAGGTACGGCGCCGTCGCGACCCGCCTCGACCAGACACCGCAGGCTCGCGCCGACCGGCTCGCGCTCCTGGTCGCCCTCGGTGTCGCCCTGGTGGCGCTGACCCACCTGGTGGCCTGGCTCCTGGGCCAGGCCGACCGGCGCCGGGCCGAGGTCGCCGGCCTGCGCTCGGCCGGCATCCGGCCGGGCTCGGTGCGCCGTGCCTACCTCGTCGAGTCGGCGACCCTGGCCGTCGTCGTCCTCCTCGCCGCCGCGATCGCCGCGGTCGCGACGACCGTGCCGCTGCTCAGGCCGATGGGGCTCGTCGGCGGCTGGGCCGACGCTCCCGCGGTCCGGCTCGGCATCAGACCGGTGACGCTGATCCTGGTCGTGCTCGGTGTCGCCCTGGTCACCGCGGGGCTGTGCGCGGTCACCTTCACCCGGTTCGGCCGCCTGGCACGACCCTCGGCACTGCGAGCGGCGGACCGATGACCAGACTGCGGTGGCTGCTCGGCACCAGCCTGCGGGGCCTGAGAGCCCGGTGGGTGCTCAGCGTCGGCTCGCTCCTGCTGACCGTGATCGCGATCGGCTCCGCGGTCCTCGGGCCGAGCTACCAGCAGAACGCCGCCAACTCGTTCGTGGTGGCCCAGCTCCGCGCGGAGCCGCCGATCTCCACCGGGCTCACCTACGACTACCGGCCCCAGGCCAACGAGGACGTCGACGCCGCCGTCGTCAGCGCGCTGAAGGAGACCACCGAGGAGTCCGGCCCGGGCTACGACGCGGGACACGCCCTGGTCTGGCAGCCGCTGGGGCAGGTCGGCCTGTCCGGCGTGGAGGGGCCGTCCACACCCCGGCTGGTGTCGGTCCCCGGCGCCTGCGACCACGTCCGCCTGACCGGGCGCTGCCCCACCAACCCCGGCGAGGTGGCGCTCCTGCGCCACGACGCCGACACCTACGGTCTCCACGTCGGCGACACCTTCAACCCCTACGGAGACCGCACGCCGTTGACGGTGACCGGGACCTACGTGCCGACGGGCAAGGTTGCCGACGACACGTTCTGGGGCGGCAGCCAGACCCTCCAGTCGGCGCCGGGTGTCAGCACCATGCGTGAGACGATCCCGGCCCGGCCGGCCCCGTGGATCACCCCCCAGCCGACCATCGAGCAGCGGCAGGAGAAGTGGTACGTCCAGGTCAACCAGCTGCTGGCGACTCCGCCGACGCTGACGGCCAAGGACCTGTCGGTCGTCGCCGCACGCACCGACCGCATCCTCAAGGCCTCCGACCACGGCGGCCTGCCGACAGGGCTCAGCACCGAGATCGGCAACACCCTGACCACGACGGCCGCCCAGCTCCTCGACCGCCGCGGCGTCACCCGCTCCACCGTCGAGCCGGCGGTCCTCTCGCTGATCCTCGTCGCCCTGGTGCTGCTCTCGCGCCTGCTCGCGGCGTCGATGACGCTGCGCCGCGGCGAGCTCGCACTCGCCTCCCTGCGCGGCTACGACCGACGCCAGCTGTGGTTCCTCGGCCTGCTCGAGCCGCTGCTGATCCTGGCCGTGGCGACGCCGGTCGGCGTCGTCCTCGGCTACGTCGCGAGCCGGGTGCTGGCGCATCGCTGGCTGGTGCACGGGCTGCCGGTGCCGTTCATCGTGGCCAGTGCCGGCGCCGCGCTCGCGGTCGTGGCGGTGACCGCCGTCGTCACCGCCGTGGTGGTGCGCGACGCCGTCAGCGAGCCGCTCAGCTCGCAGATCGCCGGAGTGCGCCGTCCGACCAAGGCCGGCAAGGCCGTCGTGGTGCTGCGCCTCGCGCTGGTGGCGATCGCCGCAGCTGCGCTGGTCACCGCCGCCAGCCGCGACCACCCGCAGAAGCCCGACGCCACCGACCTCGCGCTGCCGATCCTGCTCGCGGTGGCGGCTGGGCTGCTGGTCGGGCTGCTCGTGCTCGCGGTCTCCTCGGTCTGGGTGCGCTGGTCGGCCCGGCGCCGGGCCCTCTCGTCGTACGTCGCGGCACGCACGGTGCGCCGGCGGCGCGAAGGCACGATGGTGATCCTGCCGGTGACGGCGGCTCTGACCGTCGCGGTGTTCTCGGTCGGCGTCTCCTGGGCCGCCTCGACGTGGCGGGCGAGCACGGCGGCCACCGAGGTCGGCGCCCCGCTGTCGTACTCCACCAAGCTGCCGCTGTCGCGCGCCGTCGGTCTCACCCACGAGCTCGACCCCCGGGGGCGCTGGCTGATGGCTGCCGGCGACGACATCCCGAACGCCGACGAGGTCACCTCGATCCCCGAGCCGCGGATCGTCGTGGACTCCAGCCGGCTGGCCCGGGTGGCGTCGTGGCCGGCGCAGTGGACGCCGGGGCGGAGCGCGGCCGACATCGCGCGCCAGATCGGGCCGAGCCGGGCGCCGATCGTGATGCGTGGCAAGACCCTGTCGGTCACCCTCGACAACGCCGTGCATGGGGGCTACCCGACCTTCGGCGCGACCGTGAACGTCCTCGACGACGCGGGACTGCTGCGCCAGGTGCAGATCGGGCCGTTCGCCCGCGGGACGTCGACCAAGGTCAGGAAGGTGCCCTTCTGCGCCACCGGCTGCACGGTCGAGTCGATCAGCTTCGGCGGGCCTGACGCGCTGGTGGAGAGGATGACCGGCACCGCCACGATCGCGGCGCTCACCGTCGACGGCAAGCCGGTGCCCGGGATGCTCGACCGCGGCTGGCAGCCGCAGCCCTCCCAGATCAGCACCCGGACGGCGGTCCGCAAGGTCGCCCTGAGCGGCGGCCGGCTGACGGTCACCGTGGCCGCCCGCTCGCTGGAGTCGTACGCCGGGATCGCCCCGACCGACATCCCCGCCGTCGTCCCGGTGCTCTTCGGTCGGCTCCACGCCAAGCAGGCCCAGCTGCCGACAGGAGTCAACGGCTTCTTCCGCGTGCAGGCCGTCGGGGCGCCCGCGGAGTCGATGCCGTTGCGCGGGCCGTCCGGCGTCATGCTCGACTTCAACGCCTTCGTCCGCTACTCCTCGCAGGTCAACAGCACGACCTCGGTCTTCGTGTGGGCGCGGGCCGACACCCCGCCGCGGATCCTCGGCCAGCTCGCGGCCCGCGGCCTGACCAACCCCACGACGCAGGCGCAGACGCGGCGGGTCCTCGACGCGGACGCGTTCGCCCTCGCCCTGCGGCTGTACGCCGTCGTCACGGCGCTGGTGATCCTGCTGGCGCTGGCCGGGCTGGCCGCGAACCTTGCGGTGCAGCTGCCGGCCCGACGCCGCGACGCCGCGTCGCTGCGGGTCGTCGGAGTGAAGCGGCGGGCCGTGATGGTGGGGGTCGTCGCCGAGTTCGTCGTCGTCCTCGGCGCCGCCGCGCTCGCGGGAGTCGCGGCGGGCGGTGTCGCGCAGTACGTCGTCGTCCGCACCGTCACCCTCGGCTTCGTCGACACCTCGCTGGTGCCGCGCGTCGTCCCCTCCTTCGACCTCGGCTCCGCGGTCACCCTGAGCGCCATCGTGCTGGTGGTGCTGCTCGTCGCGGCGGCCTGCTTCGCCTTCCTCACCGTGCGCTCCGCCCGGACGTCGTCCCTGCGCGAGAGCGCCCGCTGACCGAAACCGGGGTGCGCGTCGTATCCGCCTCGCGGACAATGGCTCACCGTGGGTCACGTGGACGTCGCCGGTGTGCACTTCGAGCTGCCAGACGGCCGGGTGCTGCTCGACGACGTGTCGTTCCGGGTCGGTGACGGCGCCAAGGTGGCCCTGGTCGGCGCGAACGGCGCCGGCAAGACCACGCTGCTCCGGATCATCACCGGTGACCTCGTCCCCCACGGCGGTGTGGTCACGCGCACCGGGGGGCTCGGCGTGATGCGGCAGATGGTGGGACCGGGACTGGGCGAGGACCCCACGGTCGCCGACCTGCTGCTCTCGGTCTCCCCCGAGCGCGTCCGGCGGGCCTCGCACGACGTCGACCGCTGCGAGCTCGCCCTGATGGACAGCGACGACGAGAAGACCCAGATGCGCTACGCCGAGGTGCTCGCGGAGTACGCCGACGCCGGCGGCTACGACCTCGAGGTGGTCTGGGACGTCTGCACGGTGCGCGGGCTCGGCGTGCCCTACGACCGCGCGAAGTACCGCGCGCTGCGCACCCTCTCGGGAGGCGAGCAGAAGCGCCTCGTGCTGGAGTACCTCCTGGCCGGACCCGAGGAGGTGCTGCTGCTGGACGAGCCGGACAACTTCCTCGACGTCCCCGGCAAGATCTGGCTGGAGCGGCGCATCCGCGAGTCGGAGAAGACGATCCTGTTCATCAGCCACGACCGCGAGCTGCTCGACAACACCGCCACCCGCATCGTCACCGTCGAGCTCGGCGCAGCGGGCAACCTGGTCTGGACCCACCCGGGCGGCTTCGCGTCGTACCACGCGGCACGTCGCGACCGCTTCGCCCGGCTCGAGGAGATGCGCCGCCGCTGGGACGAGGAGCACGCCAAGATCAAGGCGCTCGTCCTCCGGCTCAAGATCAAGGCGGAGTACAACGACGGCATGGCCTCGCAGTACCGCGCGGCGCAGACCCGGCTGCGCAAGTTCGAGGAGGCCGGCCCCCCGATCGAGCAGCCGCGCGAGCAGCAGGTGTCGATGCGGCTGCGCGGCGGCCGCACGGGCAAGCGGGCCGTGGTCTGCGAGGACCTCGAGCTGACCGGCCTGATGAAGCCGTTCGACCTCGAGGTCTGGTACGGCGAGCGGGTCGCGGTGCTGGGCAGCAACGGCTCGGGCAAGTCGCACTTCCTGCGGCTGCTCGCCGTCGGCGGGTCCGACCCCGACGTCGAGCACCGCCCGGTCGACGAGACTCCGGTCGACCCGGTGCGCCACACCGGCACGGCCAGGCTGGGCGCCCGCGTCCGGCCCGGCTGGTTCGTGCAGACCCACGAGCACCCCGAGCTGGTCGGACGCACCCTGGTGGAGATCCTGCACCGCGGCGACGGACGTCCCGACGGCCGCACCGGCATGGGCCGCGAGGCGGCGGCCCGGGTGCTCGACCGCTACGAGCTCGCGCACGCGGCCGAGCAGAGGTTCGAGTCGCTGTCCGGCGGCCAGCAGGCCCGGTTCCAGATCCTGCTCCTCGAGCTGTCCGGCGCGACCCTGCTGCTGCTCGACGAGCCGACCGACAACCTCGACGTCCAGTCGGCCGAGGCGCTGGAGGAGGGCCTCGAGGCGTTCGCGGGAACGGTCGTCGCGGTCACCCACGACCGGTGGTTCGCGCGCGGCTTCGACAGGTTCCTGGTCTACGGCGCCGAGGGCGAGGTCTACGAGTCCGACGGCCCGGTCTGGGACGAGACCCGGGTCCGCCGGCTCCGTTGAGATGCGCCTCCCGACCCGTTGAGATGCGGGTTCTGACCCGTTGAGATGCGGATTTCGACCGCGCGCACGTGTCCTTGCGCGGCAGCTACGGGCGCCAGGCAGTCAGAACCCGCA
>NZ_DATAVI010000022.1:0-3421 GCF_036267815.1 Nocardioides sp.
CGCTCGGCCCTCGTCATCGCCTTCACCAGCAGCGTGCAGGCCTTCATGGCGGGGTCGCCGCACGTCGCCAGGTAGCACGACTTCTGGTAGCGGATCGGGTCGATCTCCGCGGCATCGACGAAGTCCGAGGTGTCGATGGTGCGGCTCCGCCCGGGCTCGCCCGGCTCCAGCTCCTCCTGGGTCAGCATCGCGTACTCCCCAGCGCTGCCTCGGCCCCCCTTCACGATGTCCTGGTACTCGACCTCGTCTCCGGTGGCCTGATTGACCGCTCGTCACGGATCCGCGACGACGTGCCCTTCTCGAGCTGATGGAAGTGCCCCTCGTGATCCTGGGCCCCGAGTACAACCCGACCGGAACGCTCACCAAGCCGAAAGACGACGACCCGGTCCAGATCGCGTGCGCCATCTCCGACCCCCTTCGTCTCCACCTGCCGAGTGCCCGCCTCGCGGGAGCCCGCACCTGCGTTGAAGCGATCCTGGTAGAGCCGCACGGCCTCGCGTGCCGCGTCGTTGCCCACCCGGGCTCAACCCACGGTGATGCGCGCCTCGTGGCCGGCGCGACGCACCAGTCGCCCGACGACCGGGTGGCCGGGGACCTCGCCGGCCACGAGCAACCCTCCCGAGGTCTGCGCGTCGGCCAGGAGGAGCAGCTCGTCCTCGCCACAGCCGGAGTCGACGTAGGGGCGGACCCACTCGAGGTTCCGACGCGAACCGCCCGGGACGAACCCGGCGGTGAGCGAGGACCTGGCGCCCTCGACGTAGGGCACCACGGCGGCGTCGATCTCGGCATCGACGCCGCTGGCCCGGCACAGCTTGAGCAAATGTCCGAGGAGCCCGAAACCGGTGACGTCGGTGGCGCACGACAAGCCCCCAGCAAGAGCCGCCCGTGACGCATCGCGGTTGAGCTCGGTCATCACCGCGACTGCCTCCGGGAAGGTCTCCCCCGTCGCCTTGTGGCGGTTGTTGAGCACCCCCAGGCCGAGCGGCTTGGTGAGGGTCAGCGGCAGCCCCTCCTCCCCGGCGTCGTTGCGGAGCAGGTGGGCCGGGTTGCCCAGACCGGTGACGGCGAGCCCGTACTTCGGCTCGCGGTCGTCGATGCTGTGCCCGCCGGCCAGATGGCATCCCGCGCGGTCGGCGATCTCTGCACCACCGGCGAGCACCTCCGCTGCCAGCTCGAACGGCAGGAGGTCCCGGGGCCAGGCCAGCAGGTTCACGGCCACCAGCGGCTCGCCGCCCATCGCATAGACGTCCGACAACGCGTTGGCCGCCGCGATTCTGCCCCAGTCACGCAGGTCGTCGACGACGGGGGTGAAGAAGTCGGTGGTCAGGATGACCGCACGATCGCCGTCGATGCGCACGACGGCAGCGTCGTCGCCGTTCTCCACGCCGACCAGCAGGTCGTCGCTCGCCCGACCACCGGTCAGAGAGCCCAGCACCCGCTCCAGCTCACCGGGTGGCACCTTGCAGGCGCAGCCTCCCCCGGCGGCGTACGACGTGAGGCGAGCGGGGAGGTCGACCGTCATACGTCCAGACTAGGTCGTGACCTTCCGCTGCTCAGCGGCCTGCCGCTCGAGCCGCTCGCGCTGGGGAACGACGGTGTACTTCGGGTCGCGGGCCGAGACCAGACCCGCCTCGAAGACGCCGAACCGGGTGACCACTGACCCCGCCACGAAGGACGCCCCCGCGATTCGCCGGGCGACCCGACTGCGCAGCCCCAGCACGGACAGGGCCAGGCCGACTCCGGTGAGGCTCTTGGCCGTCGACATCAAGCGGCCCGATCCGCCCTGGTGGTAGGGCTCGGCCACCATTCCGAGGCGGCGCGTCATCAGCGCGGTCGCGGCCGTCTCCGTCAACCCGCCGGCCACGGCCATGCGCAGGGCCGGTCCGCTCTCGGCGTACGGCGCGGCCAGCATGCCGAGCCCACCGGCACCTGCCATGCCGGACCCGCCGAAGAGGAAGGGCAGCTCGCGGTGTGCCTCGTGCCAGGCCGGCACGGCCGTGTTGGCCACCAGTGCCGCCGTGTACGTCGCGAGCGGCGGGCCGAGGGCCGCCGCGCCCAGCCCGGCGAGCCGCCCGAGCCGCGGCAGCCGGCCGGTCACGCGAGAGGTGACGGCCGCGCCGCTGAGCGTGGCGAAGGGCGCCAGGATGAACGAGCCGACCGACAGAGGCGAGGTGGGCTTGAAGACACGCAACATGTTCAGGAAGCGCGCAGGCCGGCCGAGGTCGTGCACCAGCGCGATGGTGCCCCCCGCCGCGCCCGCGGCCGCGGCGAGCCGGGCGACCCGCTCCAGCCCCGGCCGGTCGGTGGCGGCCGCGCCTTCGGCGAGCACGGCCGAGGCACCCGCCAGACCGCCGAGGAACAGGTAGAGCGGCACGTCCGGCGTCTTCCAGGTGGGCGTCTTGATGATCTGGCGTCCGTAGTAGGACTCGAACTGCGGCTCGGGGACCATCAGCCGCTCGCGGCGGCTCACCTCCTCCGCCCCGCGAACGCCGCCACGCCCAGCCCCGCCACGGCGAGCGCCGCGGCACCGACGTGCTTCCAGATGGAGCCGAGGTCGCGAGTGGTCACGACCGGGTCGGGCGGCAGCCCGTAGATCTCCGGCTCGTCGAGCAGCAGGAAGAACGCACCGTCGCCCCCGACGCCGTCCTCGGGGTCGCGGCCGTACAGGCGGGCGACATCGACCCCCTTCTCGTGCAGCTCCTCGAGCCGCCGGTCTGCCCGCTCGCGCAGCTCGTCGAGCTCGCCGAACTGGATCGACTCGGTCGGGCACGCCTGGGCGCAGGCCGGCTGCTGTCCCTCCTTGAGCCGGTCGTAGCAGAGCGTGCACTTGAAGGCCCGGCCGTCCTCGGGACGGATGTCGATGACGCCATACGGGCAGGCGGGGACGCAGTACCCGCAGCCGTTGCACACGTCGGGCTGGACCACGACGGTGCCGAACTCGGTGCGGAACAGGGCGCCGGTCGGGCACACGTCGAGACAGGCGGCATGGGTGCAGTGCTTGCAGACGTCGGACGACATCAGCCAGCGCACGCCGCCGTCCTCGGTCACCGCGTCGTCGTCGGGGAGCAGCACGGGCATCCCCAGGTCGACCGTGGTACCGGCGGGCTCGGCAGACGACGTCGACGTCGACGTTGGCTGCTCGACGAAGGCGACATGGCGCCAGGTGCTCGCGCCCAGCTCCTGGGTGTTGTCGTACGACATCCCGGTCAGCAGGTACCCGTCTTCGGGGACGTCGTTCCAGGTCTTGCAGGCCACCTCGCACGCCTTGCACCCGATGCAGACCGAGGTGTCGGTGAAGAAGCCCATGCGGGGCGGGTGCGATGCGTCGTACCCGGCATCGCCGGAGACGTCGGACAGCGGGCCGGAGAGACTGCCCATCAGTCGCCACTCCCCTCGGCCGGCGTCGCGGGGATGCCGGCCC
>NZ_DATAVI010000023.1:0-76267 GCF_036267815.1 Nocardioides sp.
GCGCTGGAGTGCGATGTCCGGCTCACCGCCGACGGCCACCTGATCTGCGTCCACGACCGCGACCTGCGGCGTACGGCGAGCACGCGCGGCCTGGTCTCCACCATGGAGCTGGCCGACCTCGGCGAGCTCGAGTTCGCATCCTGGAAGAACCCCTGGGCGTCCTTCGACGACGAGGCCGGCGACCCCGACCCGGACCTCGACAAGGTGCTCACCCTGCACCGGCTCCTCGAGACGGTCGCCGAGGCGGACCGCCGGATCGAGCTGGCCATCGAGACCAAGCATCCGACACGGTACGGCGGGCTCGTCGAACGCCGCGTGGTCGAGGCGCTGGCGGAGTTCGGCTGGTCCGGCGCCGACAGCCCGGCCCGGGTGATGAGCTTCTCCTACGTCGCGCTCCAGCGGATGCAGCGCCTGGCGCCCGGTCTGCGGCTGGTGATGCTGATCGACAAGGCGCGCCACTGGCCAGTACTGGGGCCGGTGGTCGATGACGACTGGATCCTGGGTCCGGGCATGGAGGCGCTGACCAAGCACCCGAGGTTCGCCCAGAAGATGGCCGAGAACCCACGCGACGTCCACGTCTGGACGGTCAACACCCCCGAGCAGCTCGACCTGTGCCTCTCCCTGGGCGTGGACGCCGTGATCACCGACAAGCCGAGCAGCGTCATCGGCTGGCTCGACGAGAGAGACCTCTGGCTACCCTCGCGCCACGGCCAAGAGGTCACGGACCCTGGCACGTGACCGGGCGCGCGCCCAGGTCGCCTCCGGCGAGGTGGGTCCGCGCGAGCCGTGTCCGCGCGGCTCGGGGCGGCGCTACAAGGCCTGCCACGGCTCAGCTGGGCACGATGCTGCCGATGGCGGCGCCGGCGATGGTGCGTGACTCCGGCGAGGTCTGGCCGGGCTCCAGGTGCGCCACGGCCTCGGCGACCCGCTGGAGGACCCGGCGGCGGCGTTCGCGGTCCGGCTCGAGGAGGCCCTCGGCGACGAGACGGGCCCGGGCCCGACCGAGCGCGCCGCACGCACCAGGCTCACCAGCCAGCAGGTCACCCTCCGCTGAGCACTCTCCGCTGAGCCCCCGACGCCCGCCTGGACACGCCGGGCACCGGGTTGCCCCGCTGTGGCGGGTTCGCTAGCGTCGTCCACGGCCCGGTCGTTGTTGCCTCCCCCGTCGACATCGACCGGGCCCTCTCACGTCTCGACAAGGACGGCCACCTCCCGATCAGGGCAGGGGATCGCGCTCGATCGGGCAGCTCATGCACCGCGGGCCGCCCCGCCCGGAGCCCAGCTCCGAGCCGGCGATGCGGACCACCTCGATGCCGGCGTCCTCCAGCCGGGCGTTGGTCTCGTCGTTGCGCTCGTAGGCGACGGCGACCCGCGGCGCGAGGGCCAGGGTGTTGTTGCCGTCGTCCCACTGCTCGCGCTCGGCGGTGACCGGGTCGAGGCCGGTGTCGATCTGGTGCAGCGTGTCGATCCCCATCGCCTTCGCGGCGGCGACCAGGAAGGGCTCGGCGCCGCCGACCCGGAGCTCCAGGCCGGCGTCCTCCGAGCCGGGGACCGGCGTGACGGTGTACGCCGTGAGGGTGTCGGCGATGTTGGGGTACATCACGACCTTGTCGATGTCGACCATCGTGCACACGGTGTCCAGGTGCATGGTCGCGCGCTCCTGCGCGATCGGGACGGCGAGCACGGTGTGCGCGAGGCCGGCGGTGAAGACCTCGCGGGCCAGTTGCTCCGCGCCGGCCGGCGTGGTGCGCTCGCCGACGCCGATCGCCAGCACGCCCGGGGCGAGCAGGAGGACGTCGCCGCCCTCGACGTGCTCGTGACGCCAACCGTGCAGGCGGGACGCGACGGCGAAGCGCGGGTGGGCCGAGTAGATCAGCTCGGTGAGCTGGGTCTCGCGAGCCCGGGCCGGCATCGCCAGTGACGTGATCGTCACCTGCTCGCGCACCCAGACCGAGGAGTCGCGGGTGAACAGCAGGTTGGGCAGCGGGTCGATCAGGAAGTCGTCGCTGGGCAGCAGCGAGGTGACCAGGCCGAAGCCGCCCCGGACCTCGTCGTTGCGGACCCCGGCGGTCAGATGCCCGGTCAGCTCCTCTGGCGAGGAGCCGTGCAGCATCGGACCGAGCCAGCGCCGCATGGTCTCGCCGAGGTGCAGGCTCTCCAGCGCCGTCTCGATCGCCCGGTCGCGGGCGGCCTCGTCGGCCAGGGTCTCGGTCAGCAGCTCGGTGAGGTACAGCACCTCCACGTCCCTGGCCCGCAGCGCGGCGGCGAACGCGTCGTGCTCCTCCTGGGCGCGCGCCACCCAGGGGATGCCGTCGAAGAGCAGCCGGTCGTTGTTGCGGGGAGTGAGGCGCGTCAGCTCGGGACCGGGCCGGTGGAGCATCACCGTCCGCAGGCGCCCGACCTCCGAGTCCGCGCCTGCGGCACGCGGGCCGCGAGAGCTGGGGCTGGTCGACATGGGCCGCACTCTAACCGGGGGCTTGGGCCTGGGGGTCAGGCCGCAACCACCTGGTACGCCGTGATGGCGGCGAGCAGCAGGCAGACGGCCGCTCCGACGTAGTGGATCGTCGAGAGCCGGAGGTAGCGCAGCAGGACGCGCCCGGCGACGACGGCCAGCCCCGACACCGTCAGCAGGGCGGTCCAGGCACCGACGAACACCGAGACCGGGTCGTGGTAGCGGCCGACCAGGCTGAGGGTCAGCAGCTGGGACAGGTCGCCCCACTCGGCCGCGAACAGCACCAGGAAGCTGGCTCCCACCGCGGCCAGACCGGACCTCGAGGTGCCGGCCTTCGCGGCGTACTCCTCCTCGGTCGCGGCCTCCGATGCGTCCGCCTTGGGAGCCTCGCGCAGCAGCAGCACGGCGCCGACGGCGAAGATCAGGCCGGCCGCGATCTCGACGAGCCGGTGGGGCAGCAGCGTGACGAGCCCGCCGACCGTGCACGCCAGGAGCGTCTGCGCCAGGAAGGCCAGCCCGACCCCGACCCAGACGGCCAACGGCCGGTAGCGCGTGGAGAGGACGAGCGTGGCCACGAACGTCTTGTCCGGGAGCTCGACCAGGAAGATCGCGCCGAAGGCGATGGCGAGCACGGCGAGGTCCACTTTGCTCAACCTATCCGGACCGGGCATTGCCACTGTCGGTGCCGGGGTGTTGGCTCCTCGGAGGGGCGGGCCCCACCGGACGAGCCCCATCGGACGAGAGGGAGAACCATGGCCACCTTCGAGCACTACGACCAGGGCACACCGAGCTGGGTCGAGCTCTCGACGCCCGACCAGGCCGCCTCGCGCGACTTCTACGCCGGGCTGTTCGGCTGGGACTACGACGACAACGACATGGGCGAGATGGGGCACTACTACGTCGCCACCTTCCAGGGCAGCGAGCTGGGCGGGGTCGGCGGTCAGCCGCAGGGCCTGGAGGGCCACCCCGCGTACTGGGGGGTCTACCTCGCGGTCGACGACGTCGACGCGGCGACCGCCAAGGTCGAGGCGGCCGGCGGCACGGTCGAGGCCGGGCCGTTCGACGTCGGCGAGGCCGGCCGGATGTCGGCGATCGTCGACCCGACCGGCGCTCGCGTCGGGCTGTGGCAGGCGGGCGAGACGAAGGGCACCCAGCGCGCCAACGAGCCCAGCACGCCCACGTGGAACGAGTGCGTCACCTCCGACGTCGCGGCCGCCGTCGCCTTCTACGGCGCGGTGCTCGGCATGGGCAGCGAGGCGATGGAGATGGGCGAGCTGGGCAGCTACACCGTGCTCACCGACGTCAACGGCCGCCAGGTCGGCGGCTGCATGGACCTCGCGATGCTGCCCGACGGGGTCCCGCCCCACTGGAACGTCTACTTCAACGTCGAGGACGTCGACGCCAGCGTCGCCAAGGCCGGCGAGCTTGGCGGTACGACGGTCGTGCCCGCCATGGACGTGCCGGGGGTGGGTCGGATGTCGATGATCGCCGACCCCCAGGGCGCCATGTTCTACGTCATGGCCGCGGAGGGCGCTGCCTGAACGGGTCCGCGGGGTAGACGCCGAGGATCTTCACCTCGGTGGTGAAGAACGCCAGCTCCTCCAGGGCCTGGCGCACGGGCAGGTCGTCGGCGTGCCCGTCGACCTCGGCCAGGAACTGCGTGGCGGTGAACTCCCCACCGACCATGTAGCTCTCGAGCTTGGTCATGTTCACGCCGTTGGTCGCGAAGCCCCCGAGCGCCTTGTAGAGCGCGGCGGGGAGGTTGCGGACGTTGAACACGAAGCTGGTCACCACGGCGCCGTTGCCGGCCGGCGCCTTCTCGAAGTCGCGGGACAGGACCACGAACCTCGTCGTGTTGTGGTCCTCGTCCTCGACCTCGTCCAGCAGGATCTCCAGGCCGTAGATCTCTGCGGCCAGCGGTGGCGAGATGGCCGCCTGGCTGCGGTCGCCGGCCTCCTTCACCTCCCGCGCGGCTCCGGCGGTGTCGCCCGAGATCACCGGCACGAGGCCGTGCTGGCGGATCACCCGGCGGCACTGCCCCAGGGCGTGCACGTGGCTGTGCACGGTCCGCACGTCGTCCAGCCGGGTCCCGGGGATGCCCAGCAGGGCAAACCGGATCCGCACGAAGTGCTCGGCCACGATGTGCAGTGGCGAGGTCGGCAGGAAGTGGTGGATGTCGGAGACCCGGCCGGCCAAGGAGTTGTCGATGGGGATCATCGCGAGGTCGGCCTCGCCGTTCTCGACCACCGCGAAGCAGTCCTCGAAGCTCGCGGCCGCGATCGGCTCCGCGTCGGGGAAGCGCTGCTGGCAGGCCAGGTGCGAGTTGGAGCCCGGCTCACCCTGGTAGACGATCCTCACGCGCGTCAGTGTCACATGTTCGCCCCGCGCACGATTACTCTCGTTCAGCGTGTGGATCCTCGGTGTCGTGGCTCTCGTGGTGGCGCTGGTCGCCGCCGCCCTCGCCCTCGTGGCCCTGCGAGGCCAGCGGGCGTACGCGGCCGCCGTGGGCGGCCTCGCCGGCGGCGCCCTGCCGGAGGACGTCCAGGGCCTGCGGCAGGAGGTGGCCGCGCTCCGGGTGGAGGGCGCCGATGCGCTCCGCCACCTCGCGGTCGTCCGCTACGACGCCTTCGGCGACATGGGTGGGCGCCTCTCGTGGTCGGTGGCGCTCCTGGACGACGCCGGCGACGGCGTCGTGCTGACCTCCATCCACGGGCGCTCCGATGCCCGGACCTATGCCAAGAGCGTCGCCTCGTGGACCTGCGACCAGCCGTTGTCGGAGGAGGAGTCGGAGGCGATCGGCCACGCCCGGCCCTGAGGCCCTGACCGGGGCCTGACCGACGCAAGGTCACGACTCGGACACGGTCCGGCGTGTCGAGCAACTCCGTCGCGGCGCCACACGTCTTCCAGACGTGACGGGCCTCCGATCGGGCGGATCCCCGCGCGCCGACGGGTGTGGAGCAACGGGGGTTGCCGATGGCCACGACTCATCTCCCGGGCACGGGCCTGGGATCAGCGGTAGGCGCACGTCGTCGGCGGCTCGCGGTCATCGCCGGGGTGGTCCTCGTCGGTGCCGCGATCACGGTCCCGTTCGCGCTGCGCGGACTCGACCACGACCGGCCGGCGACCTCGGCCACCCGTCAGCAGGTGACGCCGCCGGCCTCGAGCCGGCCGCATCAGCACCACGCCACCACCGACGCCGCGTTGGGCACGCAGGCCGACCTGCCGCCGCTGCTCTCCGACGGTGCCCCCGCCCTCCGCGAAGGTGCGGCGGTCCGGGTCGGCGACGTGACCGAGGGGAGCCTGCGGCACACGACGGGCGCGGGGTGGCAGGTCATGGTCCGATGGGCCGGACACCTCCAGCCGCTGACCGCCCGTGGACCGGTCCCGCTCGGCGCCGGCTCCTGGGTCGCCCGGTCGGGCCTGCTCTACACCCGCGTCGCGACCTCCACGCCCGGTCGCTACGACGTGTACTCCTGGCAGCCGCAGGGCGGCTCGGCGTACTCCGCGCCGACCCTGGTGGCCTCGCCCCTGGGCGCGGTGTGCTTCAACGCGTCGTTCACCGCGTTCGGGGACTGCCGATAGGGTCGTCGCCGTGACGGCGACAGGTCAGGTACTGGCCGTTCTCGGCCTCGCCGGGACGGGCAAGTCCGTCGCGGTCGGCTACCTCCAGCGCGTGTACTCCGTGGACCCGGTCTACTTCGGCGGGGTCGTCATCGGCGAGGTCGAGCGCCTGGGCCTGCCGATCACCCCCGACAACGAGCGGGTGGTCCGGGAGGACCTGCGTCGCCAGGAGGGGATGGCCGTGATGGCCCGGCGCTCGCTGCCGGCCATCGAGTCCTCGCTGCGGTCTCACGGCGTCGCCGTCGTCGACGGTCTCTACAGCGGTGCGGAGCTCGACCTGCTCCACGGGGAGTACGACGCCCGCCTGGTCACCATCGCCATCCACGCCGACCGCAGCGTCCGTGAGGCCCGGCTCGGAGCCCGGGTGGTTCGTCCGCTCAGCCCCGAGGAGATGCGCGCCCGAGACCGCGCGGAGGTCGAGGCCCTCGACAAGGCCAGGCCCATCGTGCTCGCGTCGGTGCAGCTGACCAACAACGGCACCGAGGCCCAGCTCGAGGCGAAGCTGGCGAGGCTCGTCGACCGCCTGCGCGGTGGCTCAGCGGGGGACCCTGACCAGGACCCGGCCGTGCAGGCAGGTCATGGTGAGCTCACGGCCGGCGCCGACGGGGTCTCCGTCGAGCTGCCGCGGGGTCGGTGACGCGGCGCGGACCGTGACCGTGCGCCCGCGCATCCGGGCGATGGTCTCGTCGGTCTCCGGCCGACGTGCGAGCACGCGGAAGGCGAGCGGCAGCCAGGAGACGATCCGCTTCGGGTAGAGCAGCACCACGTCCAGCAGGCCGTCGTCGATGGCCGCGTCCGGGAGCAGGGGCATCCCCGCCTGGAGGGTGCCGACGTTGCCCACCACGACGGTGCGAGCCCGGTGTGGGGTCGGGTCCTCGCCGTCCACCGAGATCTCGATCCGGACCACGGGAGACATCATCGCCCTGGTCCCCGAGAGCAGGTAGGCCACCCAGCCGACCTTGGCCTTGAGCTGCTCGTTGACGCCCTGCATGATCGCGGCGTCCAGGCCCATCCCGGCCATCACCATGAAGTGGGTGTCGGCCATGCCGTCGCCGGAGACCTCGACCAGGTCGATCGCGCGGTCCTGACCTGTCAGGGCCACGTCGATCGCGGACCGCAGGTAGAGCGGGACACCGAGGTTGCGGGCGAGCAGGTTGCCGGTGCCCGCGGGGATGATCCCGACCGGGATGCCGGTGCCGGCCAGCTCGGCGCAGACCTCGCGCACCGTGCCGTCGCCGCCGCACACCAGCACGAGGTCGGCGCCCGCGACCGAGGCCTCCTCGGCCATGCCCGTGCCCGGGTCCTCGACGGTGGTGTAGTGCCAGCTCGGTGCCGACCACCCGGCTTCGCCGGCCATCGCCGTGAGGATCGAGCGGAACTGCCCGACGTCCTCGAGCTTGGAGGGGTTGACCACCACCGCCAACCGCCGGTTCGACGGCACCGACTCGGTCAGGGGTACGGCGAACTCCGCGTGGCTGCGCGGCAGCGGGCTGTAGACCGCGAGCCACAGCAACGTCATGCAGGTGCCCAGCAGCCAGCCCCCGAGGACGTCGCTGGGGTAGTGCCGGCCGAGGAGCACGCGGTCCGCGCCGACCAGCAGCGGCACCAGCACCGCCACGACGTAGATGAGGTGACGCAGCCCCGAGCGGCGTACCAGCATCGCCGCCAGGACGACCACGACACCGCCCAGCGCGGCGGTGGTGGCGGCGTGCCCGGACGGGAAGGACCCCGAGGTGAGCCGGCCCAGCGGGTTCTGCCAGACCGGGCGCTCACGGCCGTCGACCGCCTTGACCGCGGGGTAGAGCAGGCTCGTGCTCACCACGACGAGCACGGTGTACCCGGCGGCCCGGCGGTGATGACGCAGCCACAGCGGGACGACGAGCAGCACGGTGAGGACCACGGTCCCGACCGTCGCGAAGCAGGCCTCCACGCCACGCAGCACGTGCACCAGGCCGGCGCTCCCCCGCGCCCAGTGCTCGGCGGACCGCCCGACGTCGTCGACGCTGCCCAGCGGGGTCCGGGTCATGTGGACCAGGATCGCCAGCGTCGCGAACGCGACCGCGCACACGCCGGCCCACGCCAGGAGCAGGGGGCGGGGTCGGTCGAGCACGCGCGCCAGTATGCCGGGAGGCCTCGTCGGCGAACTCGTGTGCTGCTCTCGGCGTCGCGCCGATAGCCTTTGCCTGTGATCGACCCGAAGGTGCTGCGAGAGGACCCCGACCGCGTCCGAGCCGCCCAGGCCAAGCGCGGGCTCTCCGACGCCGTCGTCGACCTGGCGGTGGCCGCCGACACGGCTCGCCGCGGAGCCATCGTGGCCTTCGAGGCCAAGCGCGCCGAGCAGAAGCAGCTCGGCAAGCAGATCCCGCAGGCGCAGGGCGAGGAGAAGGCCGCCCTGCTCGCGCAGACCAAGGTGCTCTCCGCCGAGGTGAAGGCCGCCGAGGCGGCCCAGACCGAGGCCGAGGAGGCGTGGCGACGCGCGATCCTGGACATCCCCAACCTGGCCGCCGACGAGACACCGGCGGGGGGCGAGGAGGACTTCGTCGTCCTCGAGACCGTCGGCACCCCGCCGGAGTTCGACTTCGAGCCGCGCGACCACGTCGAGCTCGGCCGGATGCTCGGCGCGATCGACATCGAGCGCGGCGCCAAGGTGTCGGGGTCGCGGTTCTACTTCCTGACCGGGATCGGCGCCCAGCTGGAGTTCGCGCTGGTGAACATGGCGCTCGACCAGGCGCGTGCCAACGGGTTCACCCAGGTCGTGCCGCCGTCGCTGGTCAAGCCGCGGGCCATGGAGGGCACCGGCTTCTTGGGCCAGGCGGCCGACGACGTCTACCGGATCGAGGGCCAGGACCTCTACCTCGTCGGCACCTCGGAGGTGCCGATGGCGGCGTACCACTCCGAGGAGATCCTGGACGCGACGACCCTGCCCCTGCGCTACGCCGCGTTCAGCCCGTGCTTCCGCAAGGAGGCCGGCTCGCACGGCAAGGACACCCGGGGGATCTTCCGGGTCCACTGGTTCGACAAGGTGGAGATGTTCGTCTACACCACGGTGGAGGACTCCTTCGCCGAGCACCGCCGGCTGCTGGAGTGGGAGAAGGAGTTCCTCGACAAGCTCGAGCTCTGCTACCGCGTCATCGACGTCGCCGCCGGAGACCTCGGCCTCTCGGCGCAGCGCAAGTTCGACTGCGAGGCGTGGATCGCGAGCCAGGGCCGCTACCGCGAGCTCACCTCCACCTCCAACTGCACCGACTTCCAGACCCGACGGCTCGACACCCGGGGCCGCTTCCCGGCCGACGGCAAGGATCCGGAGATCCGGCCGATCGCGACCCTGAACGGCACCCTGTGCTCGACCAACCGCCCGATCATCGCCCTCCTCGAGACCCACCAGCAGGCGGACGGGTCGGTGGTCGTCCCGCAGGCGCTCCGGCCCTACCTCGGGGGTCTCGAGGTGCTCAAGCCGGTCACCGAGTGACCCACGAGACGAGCTGGCGACCACGCCTGGTCGCGCTCGACATCGACGGCACCCTCTTGGCCTGGAGCGCCGGCAGCGGCGTCACCGAGATGAGGGTGAGCCCCTCGGTCGAGGCCGCCGTCCACCGTGCGCAGGCCGCGGGGGCGCACGTGGTCCTGGCCAGCGGTCGCTCGCCGTACGGCATGTCCTCGGTCGCCGATCTGCTGGAGCTCCACAAGGGCTCCGACGATCGCCTCTGGGTGGTCGCGAGCAACGGCGCCGTGGTGTTCCGCTACCCCCCGGTCGAGGTGGTGCACGAGGTGACGTTCGACGCCGCGCCGGCCGTGTCCGCGATCCTCGAGCACCGGCCGAACGCGCTGGTCGCGGTCGAGGAGCGGGGCATCGGGTACCGCGTCAACAGCCGGTTCCCCGAGGGCGAGCTCCAGGGTGAGTCGATCATCACCGACGTCGCGGACCTGGTCGCCCGACCGGTGAGCAGGGTGATCGTGCGTGACCCGGAGTCGTCGGTCGAGGAGTTCGCCGAGCTGCCCCGGCAGCTCGGCCTGCACGAGATCGGGTACGTCGTGGGCTGGACCGCCTGGCTCGACCTCGCACCGGTCGGGGTCAGCAAGGCCCTCGGCCTGGAGCACGTCGCGGCCGAGCTGGGCGTCGACCGGGCCGACGTGCTCGCCATCGGCGACGGCCGCAACGACATCGAGATGCTCCAGTGGGCCGGCCGCGGGGTGGCGATGGGTCAGTCGGTCGACCTCGTCAGGGAGGCCGCCGACGCCGTCACGGACACCGTGGACGACGACGGCGCCGCCACCGAGCTCGAGCGCTACTGGCCGGCGACGTGACCGGGCTCAAGCTGGTCGCGACCGACCTCGACGGGACCCTCCTCGACGGCGCCGGCGAGCTGGGGGAGTACACCCAGCGCGTGCTGAGGCAGGTGCAGGAGCAGGGCGTCCGGGTCGTCGTCGTGACCGCCCGGCCGTTGCGTCGGATGGAGTCGCTCTGGCCCCGGGTCGGTGGCGACCGCGGCATCGGGATCGTCTCCAACGGCGCGGTCACCTACGACATCGGCCGGCGCGAGGTGGTGGAGTCCCACGGCATCTGCGCCGAGGCCGGGCTGCCGCTCGCCGCGCTGGTCCGGGCGGCCGTGCCCGGCACGGCGTTCGGGCTGGAGGTCCTGAGCGGGTACCGCCACGAGCCCGGCTACGTCGACCTGCACCCGACTCCGCCGGACATGCGGGTCGGGGACCTCACCGAGCTCTGGGACGAGCCGGCGGTGAAGCTCCTCGCCCAGCACCTGACCATGGACCCCGTGGAGTTCCGGTCCCGCGTCACCGACGCGGTCGGCGACCTGGCGACGCCCACCTGGACCACCGACCCGCCTCGGGGTGGTGCGCGAGGAGGTCGTGGCCTTCGGGGACATGCCCAACGACATCCCGATGCTCGGCTGGGCCGGCCCGTCGTACGCCGTGGCGAACGCGCACGAGAGCGTGCGCGCGGTCGCGGACGAGCTGGCGCCGGGCAACGCCGAGGAGGGGGTGGCGCAGACGCTCGGCCGGCTGTTCGGCCTGGGTCGTGGCCGTGTGATGTGATGGTGGGATGACCGGAACGCGACGGGTGCGAGGCGTGGCCGCCTGGGCCGCGCTCGTCGCCGGCGCCCTCGTGGCCACCCCGGCGGTGCTGGCACCGGCGTCCGCGGCGACGGCGCCCGCGACCTGCCGGCAGCCCGGCCTGGCCAAGCAGATCAGGCAGGCCGACGATGTGTTCCGCGGGGTGGTCGACAAGGTCCGGCCGGTCAAGGGCAAGGGCAGGCAGCGCTCCCGGACCTACAAGGTCACCCCCGACCGGGTCTACCAGGGGTCGCTGGTCACCGACTCGGTGGTGGTGACCGCCGCCGTCGGCACGAGGTGCCCCCCGGCCACCTTGAAGCACGGCAGGCGCTACATCTTCTTCGTCACCGAGGACGGCTCGCGCCTGATGGCCACGTCGGCCACGGCCAAGGCCGGCACGAAGCTCACCGCCCAGGTGATCGCCAAGCTCGGCGACGGCGTGCAGCCGCGCAAGAGCCAACCGGCGACCGCGACGTTCACCATGGTCGCCGACGCCTCACCACCCGCGCTCTCCCGCCTGCTCGCCCCGGGCGCCGCCCTGGTGATCGTGAGCCTGCTCGGACTGCTCGTCGTCGGCCGCCTCGGCCGCCGCCCCAGTTGAGTGGCCGCCCCCGCCGTTGAGTGGTGAGTTCTGACCTGTTGAGTTGCGGGTTCTGACCTGTTGAGTGGCGAGTTGTGTTCACCCTTGCCGGGTTATCCACAGCTCTCGGGCACTGGCCGAGCGGCCGCGACGATTTACGGCAAGCCTGGGGCGATGGACCTCTCGGAGCTACCCGTCGTCCCGATCGCGACTCGATGCGCGGCGGCGCACGGACTCACCCCCAGCCGGCTGCGTCGCGCCGTACGTCGTGGGCTCCTGCGGCCAGTCCTCCGCGGCGTCGTCCTACGTGCCGACATCCCTCTGACGACCTCGGCGAAGCTCGCGGCCGCGGCTTGGGTGGTCAACGAGACGTCGGTTGCCTGCGACCGCACCGCAGCCTGGATCTGGGGTGTCGATGTCCACGAGTTCCGTGAGCTCGACGGCATACCGCCGGTCGAGACCTGTGTCCTGCGTGGTCGTCGGCGGTCAGAGCGCAAGGAGGTGCGAGGTGGTTCGCGCGACCTGTCACCCAGCGACTGGCTGGAGGTCGACGGCGTCAAGGTGACGACGCCCCTTCGCACGGCGGCGGACCTGGGGTGTGCGTTGCCGCGTCGACAGGCGCTGGCTGCAATGGACGCGTTGATGCGCGCCCACGGCTTCAGCCATCGCGACCTGTACGACATCCTGCCGCGCTACTTTCGGCGGCGGGGCGTGGTCCAGCTTCGCGAGCTGGCGCCCCTGGTGGACCCGCGCGCGGAGTCCCAGCGGGAGTCGTGGACCAGGCTGGAGCTGCTCGACCACGGTCTGCTGGCGCCCGAGCTCCAGTGGTGGGTCTACGTCGACGGCGTCCCGACGTACCGGCTTGACCTGGCCTACCCGCACGCGAAGGTGGCGATCGAGTACAACGGTGAGGAGTTCCACACCTCGCCCGAGGCCCGAGCGCGAGACGAGGCCCGCCGCCGTTGGCTGGAGGCCAACGGATGGACCGTCATCGTCGTGGACCGATCCGACTTCGCCGGCATCGGCGACCGGCGGTGGATCGCCGAGGTCTCCGCCGCCCTGAGCCACGCCCAGCGTCCCGTGGTGCGGCTCTACCCGCGAGATTGACAGCGGCTCCCCAACGGGTTGGAACACGCATCTCAACGGGTTGGAACACGCATCTCAACGTTGAGCGGGGGAGGGGCGGGGCGGGGCGGGGTCAGAGGTACATGCCGGACTGGCCGCCCTCTTCGCCGGTCTGCTGGGGTACGCCGGGCCCCTGACCGCCGAGGGTCTGCCGGGGTCCGCCCGGCTGCTGACCGCCCGGGAGGGCGCGTCTCATCTGCTCGAACTGCGCGCGGGCGGAGACCTGCTGGGCGTAGATGGCGGTCTGGATGCCGTGGAAGAGACCCTCGAGCCAGCCGACGAGCTGGGCCTGGGCGATGCGCAGCTCGGCGTCCGACGGCGTGGCCTCCTCGGTGAAGGGCAGCGACAGCCGCTCCAGCTCCTCGACGAGCTCGGGGGCCAGGCCGCTCTCGAGCTCCTTGATCGAGGCGCGATGGATCTCCTTGAGGCGGTTGCGGCTGGCGTCGTCCAACGGCGCCGACTTCACCTCCTCGAGCAGCTGCCGGATCATGCTGCCGATCCGCATCACCTTCGCCGGCTGCTCCACCAGGTCGGTGAGCTCGCGGAGGTCGTCGCCGTCGTCGTCCCCACCCGCGCCCCCGACCACGGCCTCGGCCGGGACGGAGACGGGCTGTCCGTCCGGGCCGACCACGATGACGTGCTGCTGTCCGGACTGCTCCTCGCTCATGCGGCCACCCTACAAACGAGCCGCCACTGCCGGCACGGCGCTCAGACGGTGAGGAGGATCTTGCCGGTGCTCTCGCCGCTCTCCATCAGGCGATGGGCCCGTCCCGCCTCGGACAGCGGCAACGTCGTCCCGACCACCGGGCGGATGGTGCCGTCGGCCACCAGCGGCCAGACGTTCTCGACGACGGCCGCGCAGATGGCGGCCTTCTCCCCGGCCGGACGTGCCCGCAGGGTGGTCCCGGCGACCGCGGCGCGCTTGCGCATGAGGATGCCCAGGTCGAGCTCGGCCTTCGTCCCACCCTGGAGCCCGATCACGACCAGCCGGCCCTGCGTCGCCAGCGCCTCCACGTTGCGCCCGAGGTACGACGCGCCCATGTTGTCGAGGATGACGTCGGCCCCGGCGCCGCCGGTGGCCCCCTTGAGCACCGCGACGAAGTCGTCGTCGCGGTAGTCGATGGCGATCTCCGCCCCGAGACCGGTGCACAGGGCACGCTTCTGCTCCGTGCCGGCGGTGGCGAACACGCGGGCTCCCAGGGCGGTGGCGAGCTGGATCGCGAAGGTGCCGATGCCGCCGGCCCCCCCGTGCACGAGCAAGGTCTCGCCGGTGCGCAGGCCGGCCACCATCATCAGGTTCGACCAGACGGTGGCCGCCACCTCCGGCAGCGCGGCGGCGGTGACCAGGTCGACGCCGTCCGGCGTCGGCATCAGCTGCCCGGCGGGCACCGCGACCCGGGTGGCGTACCCGCCGCCGGCGAGGAGGGCGCACACCTGCTGGCCGACCTGCCAGCCGTCGACCTCCGCCCCGAGCGCCGCGACGGTGCCGCTGCACTCCAGGCCGAGGATCGGGGAGGCACCCGGCGGCGGCGGGTAGTGGCCCTGGCGCTGGAGGAGGTCGGCGCGGTTGACGGCCGTCGCGACGACGTCCACCAGCACCTCCCCCGGGCCCGGCTCGGGGTCGGGGACCTCGGCGTACTCCAGGACCTCCGGCCCGCCTGGCTCGCGCGGGAGGACCGCCCTCACTCGTCGTACTCGTCGTCGGTGTGGTCGACCGCGGCGTCGTCGGGGACCTCGTCCTCGACGTCCACCGGGTCGGGGGCTCCGGAGAGTCGGTCCCAGCCCTCGGCCAGTGCCTGGGCCCGGGCGGCCAGGCGCTCGACCCCCTCCTCGTCGGCCGCCGCCGCGCCCGCGGCGTAGCCCAGGAGGTACGTCGTGATGGGCGCGGCCATCCGGATGACGTTGTCGGCGGCGACCTTCGCCACGTCGAGGATCAGCGACTCGTCGACCTCGGTCTCGATGTCGAGGGTGTCGCACAGCTCGTCGATCCAGTCGTGCAGATTCACGGCGCCCAATCTATCGGGCCCCTCCATCCGGGCGAGATCCTCCCAGGTGTCGATGTCGTCGGCCTCCGCGCCGAGAGCCGGGACGTCGCGCGTCGACCCCGCGTCCATCAGCAGCCTCATCGGGGCGCCGGGCACGGTCTCCGGGGCCGGCACCACTCCTGGCCGGATCGCGGCGGCGAGCTGGCGGCGGCCGCCAGGGTCGGTCAGCCACGCGCCGTCGCAGCCGTCCGCGGCCGCGAGGAGCCGCGCCACGGTCCGAGACGTGACGTGCGGCATGTCGACGGCCAGGACCACGACCAGGTCGTAGTCCTCGCGCAGTCCCGCCACTCCCGCAGCCAGCGCCGCCAGAGGTCCGCCGCCGACGTCGCGACCGACCACCACGACCTCGTCGGCGTCGGCCACGGCGGCGCGGGCGTGCTCGAGCAGGGGCCGGCCGCGATGACGGAGTGCGGCCTTGTCGGCGCCGCCGACGCGCGAGCCCGCGCCGCCGGCCACGATCACCGCTGCCCACCTCACCCGTGCATGGTGGCAGGCTGGCCCCATGAAGGTGGTGCTGGTGCAGGAAGCGTCCTCGCTCGACCCGGCGGACAACCGCCGACGGCTCGGCGAGGTGGTACCGGCCGGTGCCGACCTCGTCGTGCTCCCCGAGGCGTGGCAGCGCTACTTCGGGGAGCCCGGCTCCGACCTCACGCCGTACGCCGAACCCCTGGACGGGCCCTTCGCCACCGAGGTGGAGCGCGTGGCCCGGGAGCGGGGCACCACGGTCGTCGCCGGGATGTTCGAGCAGACCGACGCCATCCCCTTCAACACCGTGGTGGTGCGCGGCGGCGCCCACCTCGACTACCGCAAGATCCACCTGTACGACTCCTTCGGCTACCAGGAGTCCCAGGTGCTCGCGCCGGGGCCGGTCGAGCCCGCGACCTTCGAGCTCGACGGTGTGACGGTCGGCATCCTGACCTGCTACGACCTGCGGTTCCCCGAGCTCGCCCGGCGGCTGGTCGATGCCGGTGCCGAGGTGGTCGTGGTCCCGGCGGCGTGGGTCGCCGGCCCTCGCAAGGTCGACCACTGGACGACGCTGCTGCGAGCCCGGGCCATCGAGAACACCGTCTACGTCGTCGGCGTGGGCCAGCCCGCGCCGTTGTCCTCCGGTCACTCGATGGTCGTCGACCCGCTCGGCGAGGTGCTGGTCGAGGGCGGCGAGGACGCGGAGGTGCTCACCGCTGAGATCGATCTCACGGTGGTGGCGGAGGCGCGGCGCACCAACCCGTCGCTGGCCAACCGCCGGCTGTAGCGTCACCGACCGTGTCTCGTCCTCACCCCGCGGCCCTGGCCGCGTGGCTCCTGCTCGTGGTCGCCGCGGCGACCGCCCTCCTGGTCGGCCTCCTGGGCCCGGGCGGGCAGACGGGCGAGCGGCTGGCCGACGCCGGCGCCGTCGCGACCGGGACGGCGTACGCCTGGGGCCTGGCCGCACGCACGGGCGGACGCCCGGTGATCTTCGGCGGGCTCGCCGTGGTCCTCGGCCTGGCGGTGGTGGGAGTCGACGACAACACCCTGCGCAGTGGCGCGGCCGTCGTCACCGCGGTCCTCACCGCCGTGCTGGCGGTCATGGTCACCGTGCCGGCCGCGAGCCTGTGGGTGACGGTGCGGGAGACGCTGGTCGCGCTGCTGGTCTCGGCCCTCGGCGCGATGGCGACTCTCGCCTGGTCGCCGGCCGTCGACCTGCACCGGTTCGAGTACACCGTGCTGGCGCTGGCTCTGGTGGCCTCGGTCGTCACCGTCTACCGGCTGGGTGCCGGTCTGCACGGGCTGGGCTCGCGGGGCATGGTCACGGTGGTGGCGGGAAGCATCATGCTCGTCCTGACCGTGGGGTACGCCGAGCTGCTCCAGCGGTACGGCACCCACAGCCTGGTGGAGGCGCTGGACGACTCCGTGCGCTGGAGCCACCACCACCTGGGCGCCTTCCCCCGCCCGATCATCGCCCTGCTCGGCGTTCCGGCGCTGACCTGGGGCACGCACATGCGTGCCCGGCGGCGGCAGGGGTGGTGGATCTGCGCGTTCGGCATCGGCGTCAGCGCGCCCGTGGCCTACTGCCTGGTCGACCCCGGCCGGAGCGTGCGGGAGGTCGCGCTCGCGACGGGCTACGGATGGCTGATCGGCCTGCTGCTCGGGTTCGCCCTGATCAGGATCGACCTGTGGCTGACCTCGCCGAGCGGCCGGCGCGGACGCCGCCACGCCCCGGAGGAGGAGTCGTCGCAGCCACGTCCGGAGCCGGGTCGCACCCACGCCCTGTGGTGAGCCGCCCGCGATCGGTTAGGTTCGGACCGTGCCCCGCGAGCAGACGGTCCGGATCCTGGCCGAGATGGTCGCCAACGTGATCGCCATCGACGTGTCCGTGGGAGACGCGGTCGCCGCCGGCGACCCGGTCTGCCTGCTGGAGTCGATGAAGATGGAGATCCCGGTGCTCACCGAGCACGCCGGCACCGTCGCGACGATCAAGGTCACGCCGGGCGACGTCGTCCAGGAGGGCGACATCCTCGTCGAGCTGACCGCCGAGCGCTGAGCACTCCGCTACTGAGCACTCCGCTCCTGGGGCGCTCCGCTCCTGGGACTCGGCAGAGGGGGCGGGATTCGAACCCGCGGCTGACATCTCTGCCAGCGACCGCTTTCAAGGCGGTTCCGATAGACCACTCCGGCACCCCTCCGAGCGGCACAGGCTACTCCGAGCCGCCGATCTCCAGCTCGACGTCGTCCCAGGCCAGATCGTCGACCCGCTGGTGGTGGCGGGCGATGTCGGCGAGGAGCCGGGTGAGCCGGTCGGCGAGGTCGTCGGCGTCCGGGGCGGAGAGCACCTCGGCCGCGACGGCGTTCAGCCGGGCGATCAGCTCGTCGCGCTCGCGCAGCATGCGGGTGGCCCGGGCGGAGAGCCACGCCTCGTGTCGCGCGGGGTGCTCGCGCAGCAGCTGGTCGCGCACCGGGACCAGCTGCCGGCGCACCGACCAGCGCCAGGCACTGAGGCTGCCGCGGTCGGATCCAGGCCGCAGGAGGTCCTCGAGCGCCGCTGTCATTGCCGTCATGGGGGACCTCCACGGTGTCTCCTCCACTGTGGACCCGACCGCGTCACCCGGCAAGGCCGGGAAGCGTGCGGATTCGTGGGGCTCGCGACGGTTTCAGTTGAATAGCCTGCGATGACCAGCCCTGAGCCTGCCCCGGAGCCGACCGCGACGTACCGGCTGGCGCCGGCGCTCGGCGCGCGCCTGGTGGGCCGCAGCCTGGTGACCCTGGCCGTCCTGGTCGTGGTGGTCACCGTGGTCGACGCGGTGGCGGGCATCGGCTGGGCACCGGTCGCCGCGGTCGCCGTGCCGGGGCTCGGGCTGGCCGCGGCCTGGTCGTGGTTTCTCCTGCGCCGGGCGTGGACGGTGCGCCTGACCACGCAGGGGTACGTCGTGCGGCTGCTGTCGGGTGTCGGGGTCCGCGATGCGTCGTGGGCCGAGGTGGCCGAGGTGCTCGCGACCAGTCCCGGTGGACGACCGTGCCTGGTCGTGCGGCTGCGCGACGGGCGCTCGACCCGGCTGCCGATGGCCGCGATCGCCGGCGATGCCGACCGGTTCGCCCGCGACGTTCGCGACCGCGTGCGCGACGCGCACACGCGCGAGCGGTGATTTGGGTGGCCGCGTGCTGGTCCTTGTAGCCTGTGCGGGCTGACGGGAGGCGTCGCCTAGTCCGGTTTATGGCGCCCGCCTGCTAAGCGGGTTGAGGTTAATCCCTCTCGCGGGTTCAAATCCCGCCGCCTCCGCCAGTGGGCACAGGCCTCGCCGCTGTCGGTGGCGAGGCCTGTGACGTATCGTCGGTGAGTACGGAGTCGCGGTGGTTCGGGCACCGTCCTTGCAACTATGTGCATTGCAACTATTTGAGCCACCGCCGATGTGTCGCGCCGGTTCAAGCCTCCAGAGAATGGGTAGTTCCAGGGCAGGTGCTCTGGACCCCCGGGAGGATGTGCCACTCATGAAGATGATGCGGAAGGTCGCCGTCACGCTCGCAGCCGCGGCGCTCAGCGTCGGCGTGCTCGGCATCACGGCGCCGGCGGCTCACGCGCCGGCCCACGCGCTCGACACCAACTGGCCCTGCGCGGGATGCCTCAAGGCGCCGCCCTCCCAGCGCTGACCCCCGACCGGTCCTGGCGGCCGGACCTCAGTCGTCCTCGCGGCCCGAGACGCCGCGCTGGCCCATCGTGTAGCCGAGCTGGAAGCGCGTCTCGGCGTCGTACTCCGTCTTGAGGTCGGCGACGTAGCCCGCGAAGGTGCGCGCGCTGACCCCGAGGCGCTTGGCGCTGACCGGGTCGGAGTGCCCTTCGATGAGCATCCGGATCGTCATCGCCCGCTGTTCGCGGGCGATGTCGTTCATCATCGAGCGTTCGGTGTTGGTGAACGGGCGGGCCCGCTCCCAGGCGCGCTCGAAGACGTCGACGAGGTAGGCGACCAGCGCCGGCTCCTGGACCGCGATCGCGACGTCGTCGCCGCTCGGTCCGGGGATGATCGCGAGCCGCCGGTCGACCACGATCATCCGGTTGAAGAACTCGTCGAGCGTGCGCACCTCGGCGCCGAGTGCGGTCACCTCGGCGACGTAGCTGCGCGTCATCGCGTGACGGCGCGCGCTGTGCTGGTAGAGCGTCCGCATCGTGACGCCGCGCTCCAGGGCGGCCTGGTCGCGCTCGGTGGCTGCCTTGAGGCTGGCCCGCTCGCGGCCGGTCTGGGGCTGGGCGGTGAGCAGCTCCTCCTCCGCCTCGGCGACCGCGCCGCTGATGAAGACCCCGATGGCGTGGGTGTGGAACTCGCTGATCGGGCCGCGGACCGCTCCCGGCGAGCGCCGCCAGGCCTGCGAGAGGCCACCGAACGCGCGGGCCCACTCCGAGGACTCGTTGAGCAGGTCGGCGCCGCGCTGGCTCATCGGGCCCACGACGTGCGACTG
Source organism: Nocardioides sp. (assembly GCF_036267815.1). GTDB lineage: Bacteria > Actinomycetota > Actinomycetes > Propionibacteriales > Nocardioidaceae > Nocardioides. The sequence goes on from NZ_DATAVI010000023.1 coordinate 19,820, forward strand.
CACGGTCGAGGGGTCGACGGGTACGTAGGAGGCGTTGTCCGGATCGTGCACCAGCAGGCTCAGCGAGACCAGCAGGTCGAGCGCCTCGCGCAGCTCGCCGCCGTGCTGGAGCCGGGGGTCGGAGTCCTTCAGCCCGCCACTGAGTGCCGCCTCCTCGTACAGCGGGGCGGCCGAGGACTCGAAGACCTCTCGCTCCCGCTGACCCAGGTCTGGCACGCTCGCATCGTCGCACATCGGGCGGTGCGCCATCACAGTGCAGGAGCTGCTCCGCCCGCCTGTGACGGCCGCCCGTGCGACGCCTTCCGGACCCGCTCAGACGCCGAGGCGCGCCTTGAGGCCGTCCAGCTCGGTCCACAGGACGGCGGGCAGCTGCTCGCCGAACTTCTCGAACCACTCCTGGATCTGCGGGATCTCGGCCTTCCACTCCTCGGGATCGACCTTGAGGGCCGCGGCGAGCTCCTCGGCGCTCATGTCCAGGCCGTCGGTGTCCAGGGACTCCGGCGTGGGCACGTGGCCGATCGGGGTCTCCACGGCGGCGGCCTGGCCCTCGATCCGCTCGATGACCCACTTCAGGACCCGGCTGTTCTCCCCGAAGCCCGGCCAGAGGAAGCCGCCCTCGCTGCCGTCGTCGTTCTGCGCGCGACGGAACCAGTTGACGTAGAAGATCCGCGGCAGCTTGGCCTCGTCGTGGTCCTTGCCCATGCCGATCCAGTGGCTGAAGTAGTCACCGGCGTTGTAGCCGATGAACGGCAGCATCGCCATCGGGTCACGGCGCACGATGCCGACCTGGCCGACCGCCGCGGCGGTGGTCTCCGAGCTCAGCGTCGCGCCCATGAAGGTGCCGTGGGCCCAGTCGCGGGCCTCGGTCACCAACGGGATCGTCGTCTTGCGACGACCGCCGAACAAGATGGCGTCGATCGGGACGCCGCGCGGGTCGTCGTACTCCGGGGCGAGGATCGGGCACTGCTTGATCGGCGTGCAGTAGCGACTGTTGGGGTGGCTCGACAGCTCGCCGGTCTCCGCCGCCGCCTCAGGGGTCCAGGGCTGGCCCTTCCAGCTCGTGGCGTGGGCCGGGGTGTTCTCCAGACCCTCCCACCACACGTCGCCGTCCTCGGTGAGCGCGACGTTGGTGAAGACCGAGTTGCCGACGTTGAGGGTGCGCATGGCGTTGGGGTTGGTGTGCTCGTTGGTGCCGGGCGCGACGCCGAAGAAGCCGTACTCGGGGTTGACGGCCCACAGCCGGCCGTCGTCCCCGATCCGCATCCAGGCGATGTCGTCGCCGAGTGACTCGACCTTCCAGCCCGCGATGGTCGGGTCGAGCATCGCCAGGTTGGTCTTGCCGCAGGCGCTGGGGAACGCCGCCGCGACGTACTTGGTGACGCCCTGCGGCGAGGTGAGCTTCAGGATCAGCATGTGCTCGGCGAGCCAGCCCTCGTCGCGCGCCATCGCGCTGGCGATGCGCAGGGCGTAGCACTTCTTGCCCAGCAGGGAGTTCCCGCCGTAGCCCGAGCCGTAGGACCAGATCGCCCGCTCCTCGGGGAACTGCACGATGTACTTGGTGTCGCTGCACGGCCAGGCGACGTCCTGCTGGCCATCGGCCAGGGGCATGCCCACGGAGTGCAGGGCCGGCACGAACGCGGCGTCCAGCTCCTCCATCCGACGCAGCACCTGGGTGCCCATCCGGGCCATCACCCGCATCGACGCCACGACGTACGCCGAGTCGGTGATCTCGACGCCGAACATCGGGCTGTCCGCCTCGAGGTGGCCCATCACGAACGGGATCACGTACATCGTCCGACCGGCCATGCAGCCCGCGTAGAGCTCGCGCATGAGGGCCTTCATCCGGTCGGGGTCCATCCAGTTGTTGGTGGGCCCGGCGTCCTTCTCCTCGCGCGAGCAGATGAACGTGCGGTCCTCGACGCGGGCGACGTCGGTCGGGTCGGTCCTGGCCCAGAACGAGTTGGGCTTCTTGGCCGGGTCGAGCCTGGTGAAGGTGCCGCTGGCGACCAGGGCGTCGGTGAGCTCGGTCCACTCCTGGTCCGAGCCGGTGCACCAGTGCACCCGGTCCGGAGTCGTCATGGCCGCGACCTCGGAGACGAAGTCGAGGATGCCGCGATGGCTGGTCGGTGCGGTGTCGTCGTCGGTGCCGGGCCGGGCTTGGGTATCAGCAGTCATCGGTGGTGCTGTCCTTCCGTACGTCGCGGTGGCCGCCCATGCCGGCAGATCGCCTGCGGGCCCGAGAGGGTCACCGGTCCGCCTCGCGGCGGGGTGAACGTGAAGTTGTCGTGCGGTCGGCCGGCGTCGTTGTCGCCCGTGTGTGGGCGGACGTTACCTCTGTCAGGAGTCCGGACATATTGGATCGATCAAGCAGGTATGACGCCGGTCACACCTCAGGCGAAGGGCGAGTACCTGATCTCGGCCAGGGCGCGGTGCAGGGCGAACGCGCCGTTCTGGTGGGCCAGCCAGGGGCGGCTCACCCACAGGTAGCCGTCGACGTGCCGCGCGGCCTCGGCGGCCCGCGCCGCGCTCAGGCCCCAGGCGGGAGAGTCGACGTCGGTGGTCGGCGGCACGCCCAGCGCGACGCAGTGCCGCTGGGTGGCGGAGTGGCAGGCCTTGGCGTAGCCGAGCGGCTTCGCGGCGTGGTGCGCGTGGTACCACGCGCCGGTGAACGCGCGTCCGTTGTCGGAGGTGTCGATGACGAAGTGCCGGTCGGCGATGCCGTCCTTGGCCAGCGCGGCGACGATCTTGGTGCCGAAGGCGACCTGGTGGCCGATGGAGTCGAAGTGGGAGGTGTCGAGGGCGAACCCGCGGGCGGTGCGGACCCCCGCGGACTCGAGCATCGACACCGCCTCCGCCGGCTTGCCGCGGAACCAGTCGGAGGAGCCCATCTCGACGTAGACCGAGACGTTCGGCTGCGCCGACAGGGTGCGGGAGGCGTAGCGCAGGAGGTGGGCGGGGACCTTCGAGCCGCCGGGGACGCACTTCAAGAACGGGCCGTCGGGCTGGAGGACGATCGCCGCGTGCTGGGCGCCGAGCGTGGTGGCCACGGTCGTGATCCACTTCTTGTACGACGTGCGCTCGGCCTGGGTGGGCAGGCGCGTGCAGGCCTCGCCCTCCCAGGGAACCATCCGGAAGAGCGTGAGCTGGACCAGGACGTCAGGGTCGCCGCCGGTCGCGTTCTGGACGTACTGGCTGACCTTGTCGGCGATGTCGGAGTCGGAGATCCAGGCCCCGAAGAACTTCGCCTTCGGTGCCAGCGCGATCGTGCCGAGGGCGGTCTTCCGGCTTCCGGTGGCCTTCTCGTACGGGGCCCACGCGGGGTCCGCGGTCCCCTCGTAGACACCCCAGTCGCGGTCGGCCAGCGGGTTGGTCGGGTTGCTGGCGGAGGGGGCACCCATCGGCACCGCCAACGCGCCAGGTCCGTGGCCGGCGTCGGGCGCCGTGACCGCGTGGCCGGCGGCCGGGGTGAGCGCTGCCAGCGCCATCGCGGAGGTCGCGAGCAACGACCCGAGAGACATCCTGGAGAGGGAGGGCATCACACGACGGTAGGTCGAACTCGGGCCCGCGTCCGGCAAATCCCGGCGAACCGAGTAAAAGGAAGCGGAGGGGTCGGAGCCCCGGTCTCGGGATTCGGTCGGTCCGACGCGGTCGGCTATCCTCGACCAGTCCTCGTCACGGCTTCCACGTGGCTTGGACACTGCGCCCGTAGCTCAACGGATAGAGCATCTGACTACGGATCAGAAGGTTGGGGTTTCGAATACCTCCGGGCGCGCCACTCTCCGACCTCGTCAGCCGGTCAGCCGGTCAGCCGGTCACCCCGAGCAGCGTGGGCAGGAACGCTAGGGCGCTGGCAATGAACTCCATGGCCATCATGAGGACTCCTCGAGGTCTGGTGTCGGGCTGCTTGCCCGCTGGCCACCACGATGCCGCCACCCACGGCACTAGGTCTGTCACCTTCCTGACACTGGCGACCCTCCGGGCGATCACGCGCTCGCGGCCGCGTGGTACGCCGCCTCGGCGTCGGCGCCCAGGGTCGGGCCCCACAGGACGCCGGGAAGGTCCACGTAGTGAAAGCTCGAGACCGAGACCAGGGTGCCGTGCGAGAGCCACGCCCCGCCGGAGGCGCCGCCGGTCATGTCACAGGGCAGGCCGAGGTCGTGCGACCCCTCCACGGTCCGGACCGAGTCACTCGAGCACGTCCACATGGACGACCCGTCGAAGGGGGCCTGGGCCGGGTAGCCGTAGATCTGGACGTCGGAGGGGGGGCTCCCGGCGAACGAGATCGGGTACGCACCGAACTGCGTCTCGAGAGGGATCCCCAAGACGTCGTCCATGGACGCGAACCCCACGTCGTACTCCAGATCCTCCGAGCCCGCATACTCCGCGGTGGTGACGAGCTTCGTGGCGGCATACACGCCTCCGGGCGCCTGGCCGTCGTGGTACTCCGGCACGAAGCTGAAGCTGCTGACATAGGCGCCGTCGGCGAACACACAGTGGCCCGCCGTGGCCACCACGTCGCCGCTCGCGCTGGAGACCAGGGTCCCGGAGCAGGAGTAGTCGACCGCGCCGATCTTGAAGAACACCCGACCCATCTTCAAGTTCGGCATGGCCTTGACGGCCTTACCCTCGACGGGCGGTGAGGTCTCCTCACGGCTGAGGACATTGTTGCCGACCGCCGCGTCGGTTGGGATCGCCGTGCTCATGCGGTGCGGCGTCCAGTACGCCTCGACCTTCTCCTGCTGGGGCGTGGTGACCGCAGCGGCGTGGGAGGAGACCAGACTGCTGGCGCCCGGGCCCTTCGCGGTGGAGTGCAGGAGCCCCGCCGCGGGCACCCTCCCGGAGTCGGGGACCCCGCCGACCGCTGCCAGCCCGCCGAGCACGGCGAGACCGGCGACGGCGGTGGCCGCGATGCGGACTGCACGACGAACGTCGGGTGGCTTGGCCATGCGGCGATCCCACCGCGATGATGCGCCGGCGTCAGTCACGCAGGGCACAGATCCCGACCACCCGGCGACCGTCCACTTGACCCGCGGGGGTCCCGGAGTTCAAACTCCTACTGTTCCATAACACGCATTGAGAAGCGTTATACGCAACAAGGGAGCTCCCGTGGCAGACGTCCCCGGATCGGCACGCTGCGTCGTCATCGGCGCCGGCATCGTCGGCAACAGCCTGGTCCACCATCTCGCGCGGCTCGGCTGGCGCGACATCGTCCAGATCGACCAGGGTCCGCTGCCCAACCCGGGCGGCTCGACGGGTCACGCGTCCAACTTCATCTTCCTCACCGACCACTCCCGTGAGATCACCGACCTCACCTTGGACTCGGTGGCGCAGTACAAGGAGCTCGGCGTCTTCACCCGGTGCGGCGGCTTCGAGGTCGCCCGCACCGAGGAGCGGATGGAGGAGCTGCGCCGCCGGATGTCGTCGTCGAGGGCCTGGGGCATCGACGCCGAGATGGTGAGCCCGGCCTTCGTCAAGGAGAAGGTGCCCTTCATCGAGGAGGACCAGATCATCGGCGCCTTCTGGCAGGAGGGCGTCGGCGTGGTCGACTCGCTCCGCGCCGGCACGCTCATGCGCGAGGGCGCCGTCGAGGCCGGAGCGCTGACCACGGTGCCCAACGTCGAGGTGCTCGGCCTGGACGTCGAGGACGGCCGGATCACGCGCGTCCGCACCGACAAGGGCGACATCGAGGCCGAGACGGTGGTCATCGCCTGCGGGGTGTGGAGCCCCAAGATCGGCGACATGGCCGGCATCAGCATCCCGCTGGTGCCCGCCGTCCACCAGATGATCAGCGTCGGGCCCTGCCCGCAGCTGTCGGGCAAGGAGGGCGAGATCTCCTTCCCGATCGTGCGCGACATGGACACCTTCTGCTACGAGCGCCAGCACGGCGCCGACATGGAGGTCGGCTCCTACGCCCACCGGGCGATCCTGATGGAGCCCGAGGACATCCCCACGATCGAGCAGTCCAAGCTCTCCCCGACCGAGCTGCCCTTCACCGAGGAGGACTTCGACCCCCAGCTAGAGCAGGCCTTCGAGCTGATGCCCGACCTGCTCGGCGCCGAGGGCGCGGAGATCCGCTACGCCATCAACGGCCTGCTCTCGCTGACCTGCGACGGTGCGCCCATCCTCGGCGAGAGCGAGGTCAAGGGCCTGTGGACCGCGGCCGCGGTCTGGATCAAGGAAGGCCCCGGCGTCGGACGCGCCGTGGCCGAGTGGATGACCAACGGATACAGCGAGATCGACCTCGCGCACAGCGACATCGCCCGCTTCCACGAGCACCAGAAGCGCCGCGAGCACACCCGCCTGCGCACCACCGAGTCGTTCATCAAGACCTACGGGATCATCCACCCCAACGAGCAGTACGAGTCCGACCGTGACCAGCGCAAGGCGCCGATGCACGAGTCGCAGCAGAAGCTCGGCGCGTTCTTCTTCGAGACCGCCGGCTGGGAGCGGCCCCACTGGTACGAGTCCAACGCCGACCTCCTCGAGCAGTACGGCGACGCCGTCATGGCGCGCGAGCACGAGTGGGACTCCCGCTGGTGGAGCCCGATCATCAACGCCGAGCACCTGCGCATGCGCGAGGCGGCCGGCGTCATCGACCTCACGGCGTTCCAGATCTTCGACATCGAGGGCCCCGGCGCTCTCGACAGCGTGCAGCAGACCTGCGTGGCGCAGTGCGACGTGGCGGTCGGCAAGGTCATCTACACGCCGGTGCTCGACGCGGCCGGCGGGTTCCGCTCCGACCTGACCGTGATGCGCCTGGGCGACGACCACTTCCGCGTCGTCACGGGCGGGGCGCACGGTCCCGCCGACCGTGGGTGGTTCGCCGACCACCTGAGCGGTGAGGCGACGCTCACCGAGCGCACCGACGAGCTCTCGACGATCGGTCTGTGGGGTCCCCGGGCACGTGACATCCTCGCCTCGCTCACCGACGCCGACGTCTCGGGCGAGGGCTTCGCGATGCTCAGCTGCCGCGAGATCACGGTGAACGGCGCGACGGTGCTCGCGTCGCGCATCTCCTACGTCGGCGAGCTCGGCTGGGAGCTCTACGTCGCCATGGACGACGCCCCGGGCGTCTGGGAGGCGCTGCTCGCCACCGGCGACAGCCACGGCACCCGGCCTGTCGGGATCGGCGTGTACGGCACGACCGGCCGCATCGAGAAGGGCTACCGCGCCTACGGCTACGAGCTCGACGCCGAGCGCTCGATCATCGAGGCGGGCATGCAGCGGCCCAAGGTCAAGGCCGCCGACTTCGTCGGTCGGGAGGCCTACCTGGCGCAGCGCGAAGCGGCTCCGAAGACGGTGCTCTGCACGCTGACGGTCGAGGACCACACCTCGGCGTCCGGGATGAAGCGCTACATGCTCGGCGGCGAGCCGATCCTGACCCGCGAGGGCGGCCTGCTGACCGACGGTCACGGCCACCACCCCTACGTCACGACCGCCGGCTCGGCCCCGTCCCTGGGCAAGCACGTGCTGCTGGCCTACCTGCCGCCCGAGCAGGCCGTGATCGGGACCGAGCTCGCGGTGTCCTACATGGAGGAGCTGTACCCCGTGGTCGTGGGCTCGGTCGACGCCACCCCGGTGTTCGACCCGAGCAACGAGCGGATGCGCTGATGGCCGCTGCCCCGGGCGTCCTGGTGTGCGTGAAGCGCGTGCCCGACATCACCGAGGAGGTCGTGCTCAGCGAGGACGGCCAGTCGGTCGACGGACGGCGCTCCGGCTTCACGATGAGCGCGCACGAGGAGTGCGCGGTCGAGCTCGCGGTCCAGGTGACGGCGGCGAGCGGCGGGGAGTCGACGGTCCTGACCCTCGGCGACGCCGAGGCCGTCGAGCAGCTCCGCAACGCCCTCGCGGTCGGGTGCAGGGCCGCGACGCACGTCCTGGGCGAGCCGTTCGCGTTCGGGCCGAGCGACGTCGCCCGCGAGATCGCTGCGGTGGTCCGCGCCCACGAGGAGTCCGGCCGGTCCCACGACCTGGTGCTGCTCGGCAACGACGCGGCCGACAGCGGCGACTTCCAGGTGGGGATCCGGCTGGCCTACGAGCTCGGCCGCCCGGTCGTCAACGGCGCGAAGACCGTCACGATCGAGGAGTCACCCGAGGGCCCGGTCGTGGTCGCCGTGGGCGAGGGTCCCGATGGCCAGGAGACCTACCGGGTGCCGCTGCCCGCGGTCGTCACGATCCGCGAGGGCGGTGTCGAGCCGCGCTACCCATCGGTGCCCGGTCGCCTGAAGGCCAAGAAGATCCCGATCGAGGAGCGTGAGCCGGTGGCGGCTCCGAGCGGCGCCGGGCGCGTGCGGATGGTGCTGCCGCCACCCACGCCGAGTGCCGTCCAGATCCTCGGCGAGGGGCCCGAGGCCGCGGGCGCCGTCGTCGACCTGCTCGAGAAGCTCGGAGTGCTGACCCCCGGAAAGGCCGCACCGTGATCCTGACCCTCGTCGAGACCGACCTCGAGGGCGCGGCGGTCGAGGTCTCCCTCGAGGCCGTCACCTTCGCCCGTGACCTCTCCGCCGCGGGGAACGGCGTGCCGGTCGACGCGGTCGTGTTCGGCGAGGTCTCCGACGACCTGCGCGGTGACCTCGCGTCGTACGGCGTGCGCAACCTCCACCGGGTCGGCGGCGACGGCGTCGCGGCCTACTCCGGGGCCGGCTGGGCCTCGGCGATCCAGCAGGTCCGCGACGCCGCGGGCTCCGTGGTGGTGATGGCCGCCGGCACCGACCGCGGCACCGAGCTGATGGCTCACCTCGCCGCTCGGTCCGGGGCGTCCATGGCGGCCAACGTCTTGTCGTTCTCAGGTCTCGCGCCGTTCGTGGTCACCCGGCAGGTCGTCGGCGGAGCCGCGATGGAGGAGATGAACCTCCATCAGCGACCGGCGGTCCTCACCGTCGCCGGCCACGCCGTCGAGGCCAAGCCGGCCGATGTCTCCGGCGCCGCCGACCTCGTCGAGCACGCGCCGGCGATCGCCCCCGAGGACCTCGTGGCTCGCGTCGTCTCGACCGAGCAGGCCGAGGCCGACGACGAGTCGGGCGCCCTCACCTCGGCGAAGGTCGTGGTCGGCGCCGGACGCGGCGTCGGCGGACCCGACAAGTTCGACGACGTGATCGAGCTGACCGACCTGCTGGGCGCCGCGCTGGGCGTCTCGCGGGTCGTCACCAGCGCCGGCTGGCGGCCGCACCACGAGCAGGTCGGCCAGACCGGCAGCCGGATCTCGCCCGATCTCTACATCCCCTGCGGCATCAGCGGCGCGATCCAGCACTGGGCCGGCTGCTCGTCGGCCAAGAACATCTTGGCCATCAACTCCGACGCCGAGGCGCCGATGGTGACCCGCGCGACGTACGCCGTGATCGGCGACCTCCATGAGATCCTTCCGGCGATCAACGAGGAGATCCGCCGGCGCGGGTACGGCGGCTGAGAGCATCGCCTGTCGGGAGGCGGCATGGTCGGGTACGTCGTCAGCATCCTGGTCGTCGCGATCCCGACCGCCCTCGCCGTGGCACCGCTGCGCGGCTCGTGGCGGCTCGGGCAGATCAGCTGGCGGCTCGGCATGCAGATCAACGAGGTGCCCGTGGTCGGGATGGTCTGGGTCGTCGGCGACACGGCGTTCGCCGCGTGGCAGGGCAGCGTGACGAGCCCGTCGGGAGCCACCGGCCTGGTGCTCGCGGTCCTCACGATGGCCGGGCTGGTCGTGATCCTGGCCCGCGGGCTACGCGCGCGCAGCGCGGTGTCGGACGCCCTCGCGGCCGGGCTGGGCAGCAGCGAGCGGGTGCGCGTTCCGCTGCTGCGGACCGTCCTCGCCCCGCTGCGGGTCGGCCGGCGCGACGTCGTACACCGGCGCAACCAGGGCTACGGGCCGGCCGGGCGGGAGAACCTGCTCGACACCTACTCGCCACGCAACGGCGAGCAGAACGGCGCGTGCCTGGTCTACTTCCACGGCGGTGGGTACCACACCGGCGAGAAGGACCGCGAAGCGCGGGCACTGCTCTACCGGCTCGCGAGCCAGGGCTGGCTCTGCGTCAGCGCCAGCTACCGGCGGGGTCGCGCACGGCGCTGGCCCGACGCGCTCGTCGACGCCCATCAGGTCCTCGCCTGGACGCGGGCGGCGGCGGCGACGGGATCCGCGAGCGCCCCGGACGTCTTCGTCGCCGGCAGCTCCGCGGGCGCCCATCTCGCGGCCGTGACGGCCCTGACACCCGCAGCGACGCCGGAGGGGACGGGCGAGCCGGGGGTGGTGGCCGGCGCGGTCTGCCTCTACGGCTTCTACGACACCCCGACCTGGATCGACCGCGACCCGGACGCCCCCTCGTCACCGCTCGACCTCGTCGGCGCCGACGCCCCGGCGTTCCTGCTCGCACACGGCTCCCTCGACTCCTGCGCCGCCGTGGACGGTGCCCGCGCGTTCGCCGCCCGGCTGCGCGAGGTCTCGCGGCAGCCGGTGGTGTACGTCGAGCTGCCCGGCGGCCAGCACACGTTCGACCTCTACGCGTCCCCCCGCTTCACCGCCGTGATCGCCGGCATCGAGGCCTTCGCCGCCTCCGTGCGGCGCCGCCGCCCGCGCCGGTGACTGCTACCGCGCGCGTCACCAATTGTGGGCACGAGCCGGAGGTGGTCCGTCACTAGGCTCCAGGGAACTCTGGACACCGGGGGCGGGGATGGTTCGTGGCGGGGGGCGGGCGCACGGGATGCGCTGCGCGATGGTGCTCGTGCTCGGTGCGGTCGCGGCCATGCTCGTCGGCGTCCTCACCCCGGCCGTTGCGGCTCCGCCGACCGGAGACCCGGCGCAAGGCGGTGGGGTCGACGGCCAGGTGTACGCCACCTTGGTGGTCGGCAACACGCTCTACGTCGGGGGCAGCTTCGACAACGCCCTGGTGCAGGGTGGCGCCTCGACCACCCGGACCGACCTCGCGGCCTTCGACCGGGGCACGGGAGCCCTGCTCGGCGCGTGGCAGGCCAACACCGACGCCATCGTGCGCAGCCTCGCCAGCGACGGCAGCTACCTCTACGTCGGCGGCGACTTCACCACGATCGGTGGCGTAGCGCAGGGCCGCCTCGCACGGGTCAGCCTCACGACCGGCGCCGTCGACACCGGGTTCGCGCCCAAGCTGGGTGGCTCGGTCCGCGCCGTTGCCGTCGGCAACGGCGCCGTCTTCGCGGGCGGTGGGTTCACGATGTCGGGCGGCACGGCCGAGCAGGACCTCGCCAAGTTCGACGCCGACACCGGCGCCAAGATGTCCGCCTACACGGCCTCGACGAACGGCGCCGTCGACGTGCTGGCCCTCGACCCCAGCGGCACGAGCCTGGCGGTCGGCGGCAACTTCACGAGCCTCTCGGGCAGCAGCCGGGTGGGCCTGGGCCTGGTCGACCCCACCTCGGGCGCCGTCGTCGGCCCCTCCTTCGCCTTCTCCGTCGCCCCGATGCTCACCCTGAGCTGGAGCGACGACGGCACCGCCCTCTTCGGCGGCTCGGGCAACTTCAACAACGTCGCCGCCCGGTGGAACCCGGGCACGGGCGCGCGCAGCTGGCACCTCATGGTGGGCGGTGACGTCCAGGCGGTCGCCTACGACGACGGCAACGTCTACGTCGGGTTCCACGACAACTACCTGGGCGACACCCACACCAAGCTCCTGGCCCTCGACGCCACGTCGGGAGCGGTCTCCGCGACCTTCCGGCCGACCTTCAACCAGTTCTACGGGGTCCGCTCGATCAGCGCCGGGCCCTGGGGCCTGGTGGTCGGCGGGCAGTTCACCAGGGTCTCGGACGTCTGGGCGCACAACGTCGCCAGCTGGCCGACCCGCGCGACACCGGTGATCTCCGTCGACTCGCCGGCCACCTCGAAGTACGGCTCGGCGGTCGACGTCGACGTGAGCATCCCGGGCGCAACCGGCGCGGTGACCCTCCAGGGTGCCGGCCCGGACGCCGGCCAGGACCTCGCCAACGGTGTCGCCAGCTTCACGCTCCCGCGTCGGCTGGCCGTCGGGTCGTACACCCTGAGCGTGAGCTACTCCGGCGACAGCCTGCACACGGCCGGGACCGCCTCGGCGACGCTCGTGGTGACCAAGGCCGGGTCGAAGGTCGGCACCACCGTCGTCCGCAAGCCGACGAAGCACCGGCGCGGCAAGGTCGAGGTCACGGTCGCCTCCAAGACCGGCGGCGGGCTCGCGCCGACCGGCACCGTCCGGATCCGGCTCACCCATGGCGGCAAGCACCGCACCCTCCGGGGCACGGTGAAGGCGGGCAAGGCCAAGGTCACGCTGCCGCGGCTGGGCGTCGGCAAGTGGCGGATCGTCGCGACCTACGGCGGGGACGCCGGTCACAAGGCCGCCAAGCACCGCAGCACCGTGAAGGTGGGCAAGTAGCACTGAGGTGCGCAGTAGGGTCCTGCGCATGCGGACCTCACGCGTGGCCGGTGGCGGGATCGGGGTCGTGCTGGTCGCGGCCCTCGCCCAGGCAGGCGTCGACGCCGGGTCGGCGGTGACACCGGCCGGCGCCGCCCCGGTCACCGCGGCGACCTGCGCCCGCACGACAGCTCCGCATCCGGTGCGTCGCCCGAGGTTCGTGCGCACCATCGCGACCGGAGAGACCGGCTGGTTCTCCTCGCCGAGCCTGGCCGACCTCAAGGGCGACGGGCACCTGGAGATCGTGGCGCCGTTCTACTCGACGTTCGTGTTCAACGCCAAGGGCAAGCAGCTGGCCCGCGGCACGGCGACCGACGGCCGGGTCTACGCGCCGTCGGTCGTCGCCGACCTCGACGGCGACGGGAAGCCGGAGATCGTGGTCGGCGGCACCGGCAGCGTCGCGGCGTACGACTACGTGCACGGCGGGCTGCGCCTGAAGAAGGGCTGGCCGGCCTCGGTCCGCAGCGGCGGCCAGACCCCGGAGGTCCGCGGGCTCGCGGCCGCCGACCTCGACGGCGACGGCAAGGTCGAGGTGGTGGCGACGACCACCAACACCTCGCCGAAGGGCGCCCAGGTCTTCGTCTTCAACGCCCGGGGCAAGCGCTTCCAGCCCCGGGGCGGGCACCATCCCGCGTGGCCGCGCTACAACCGGCTCTCCGGGAAGGGCAACGACCTGCACTTCAACAAGGTCGGCAACCACGGCTACGGCGAGTACGGCGAGAACGTCGCGATCGGGAACATCGACAACGACCCCGACCTGGAGATCATCACGACGTTCGACAACCACCAGATCAACGCCTTCAACGACGACGGCACCTCGGTGCTGGCCTCGAAGTGGTTCACCGACCCCGAGTCGGACGCACTGGGCCGCAGGATGGGCTGGGGCCAGCTCATCCGGTGGGCGAGCCCGAAGGTCGAGCGGCGCCACTACCACCTGCACCAGGGCGCCTGGCCGAGCCCGGCGCACCAGCCCTGGCTCCAGTGGACGGCCTCACCGCCCGACGTCGCCGACCTCGACGGCGACGGCCGCAACGAGGTGATCGGCCTGCCCAACGTCGAGAAGCACATCCCCTACCGCACCCAGGGCTACGCCTTCATGGTGCTCGACGGTGCCTACGGCGACGGCCACCTGTCCGCCCGCCGGCACCGCGGCTTCGAGAAGCTCCCGATGTCCAACCACCCGGTCCACCGACCCGACGGCGACTGGTACCCGCCGTCCGGCATCCCCGCCCCGACGGTCGTCAACCTGGTCGGGGACTCCCGGCCCGAGATCGTCGCGGCCCTCCCGGGCGGCAAGGTGTACGCCGTCAGCCCCACCGGCCACCGGCTGTGGACCTATCGGTACGCGCCGCGTCGTTCGAAGACCTTCGCCTCCGAGGTGGTCGCGGCCGACCTCAACAAGGACGGCACCCCCGAGCTGGTCTTCGGCACCTACGCGCTGCACCGCAAGGCCGGCCGGCTGATCGTGCTCTCGGCGCAGGGCAAGCGGCTCTCGGTCACCCGGCTGCGTCACCAGGCCTACGACGGCAACGGCGTCGGTGTCGCCGCGGCTCCCTCGGTCGGCGACCTCGACGACAACGGCACCCTCGAGATCGTGCTGACCACGATGGACCACGGCATCGACGTCTACACGGTCCCCGGCTCCGGAACAGGCTGCCTGCCCTGGCCCACGGGCCGCGGCAGCCTGCTGCGCAGTGGCGCAGGTCCGGCCACGGCACCCTGAGCCGGGCCCGCTTCGACGTACCTCACGTGACCGTCTCGGTCCCGGCCTGCACCCGGTAGGCGTAGTCGGGGTTGGTCGGTCTGCCCACGAGGCCGATCGGGTAGCTGCCGGGCCGGGCGTTCGCCGCGGCGCCGGTGAACCTCAGGCCGGTGATGTCGCTGGCGTCATCGCCGCCGACGAGGCCGGCGAACCGTGCGGTGTAGGTGGGGGCGGGGTCGCCGTACTGCCGGGTCTTGTCCTCCACGGTGACGGTCAACCCAGCGGGCGTGATCCCTTCCGGTGCGGGTACGTAGGTGACGTCGTAGCGAGGGTCGGTGATCCCCGAGGCCACGATCTGGTACTGCCCGACGTGGGCGTCTGGGGGCGCGCCGGTGACGGTGAGCCCGTCGAGGTCGGCCACGGTGTCGTCGCCGACCAGTCCATGGGCTCGCACGTGGTAGTCCGCGGAGGCACTGCCGTAGACCCGGGTGACGCGGTCGACGGTGACCCTCAGCGGAGCAGGGTCGACGTGGACGCTCTGGGTGACCGGCGCCGCGGGCTGGTACAGGGCGTCGTCACCGGGGTCGCCGTCCTGGTGGGCGGTGACCGTGCAGTCGCCCGGCCCGACCAGGCGCAGGACGGGGCCGTCGCCGGCGTTCGTGTCGTCGGTGGTGCACACGGTGTCCGGGGCGGTGGTGAAGGTGACGGGTTGGCTGCTCCCACCTCCGGTGGCGCTGAGCGGGATCCGGTCGCCGTACCTGCGCTGGGTGGGCAGGCTGAAGGCAATGGTCTGGGGGCCCTGGATCTGTTCGACGAGGGTCTGGGTGTCGGTCTGGCCGGCGCTGTCGGTGGCCACGACGGTGACCTGCCAGGCGCCTGGCCTGGTGTAGGTGTGGTGGGCGTCCACGCCGAGCTGGGTGTCGCTGACGGTGTGGGTCTGGACCGGGTTGGTGTCGACGTTGAGGCTTGCCCAGGGCCCGGTCCCGCCGGCGTCGACGGAGTCCACGGGGGTGCCGTCGCCCCAGTCGATGGTGACTCGCTCGTGGTCGCCGGTTCCGGTGTGGGTCAGGTCCCCGGCCAGCCAGACGGGGGTGCCGGTCTGACCGCGGCCCGGTGCGGCGGCCAGGTCCAGGGTGGGGGCGACACCGCCGACCACGACCTCGAAGGTGGTCACGGCCTTCCCACGCACCGGGTCGGTGACGGTGAGCTCGACGGAGTAGGTGCCGGGCGCCTGGAAGGTGTGGTCGACGCCGCGGCCGGTCACCGCGGGGCCGTAGGCCGGCGCCCAGCCCGGGTTGTCGGGGCCGCCGACGGTGCGGCAGGGTCCACCGCAGGAGTCACCCTGGAACCGCCACGACTGCTGCGGCGCCATCACCGGCCCGCCACCGGGGCCGAAGTTGCTCGCGGCGAACCTCACCGCGGACCCCTCGACCGGCGACCGCGGTGCGTAGGTCGGTGACCCGACCGGCGCGTGGAAGCCGTCGACACGGGCCCGGTAGTCGCGCCCGTCGGCGCCCACGAACTGAAGGAAGGGGCTGGCCCAGCCGGTGCCTCCCGACTGATCGCCGGTGACAGCGCGTCCGACGAACTCGTACTCGCCGTCCGGCTTCTGCACCAGCCAGGCGGTTTGAACTGCGCCGTCCCAGTCCTCGTAGCCGAGACTCAGCGTCTGCTGGTCGACGGTGCGGTCCCCGGCGACCAGGTGCTGGACGAACCAGCTGTTGCTGAGCCTGATCGTCGAGGTGACCCCCAGGTTCCGGCTCATCGCGCTGATCGAGGCGGTGCGGGTCGGCTCTGCCGGGTCACCGCTGCGCCGGGCGCGCGGCTCGACCAGGAACTGAGGGTCGGTGTCCCGCGGCTCGGGCAGCGGGGTCGGGTTCAGGCACTGGTAGCCGTCGCGCTCGACCTGCCGCCCGTCGTCGGTGGAGTAGTACAGGAACGAGCCCTCACCCAGATCCTTGACCAGTCCCAGGCGGTAGTCCGTCAGCGACGGCTTGATCTGGCACGACGCGTTGTTCGTCGGTGCCGGCAGCGCGGCGAAGACGAAGTCGTTGAACAAGGTCGACGTGCCTTCGGGAGTGTCGATGATGGTCGCCGGGTCCGGGAACACCTTCGCGGAGTTCACTACCAACTGTGCCACTTTGCTCGGCAACGAGTCGTTGTCGAAGACCCGGACCCCCTCCACGACCGACGAGACGGTGGCCCAGATGACGACCCCGATCACCGTGCCCAAGGTGCCTGCCTCGAGCGCCGCCAGACCCTCTCCGACCCCCTCGAAGGCACCGAGTGTCTCGTACCCGAGGGTGCTCGTGAGCTCCGACACCAGGACCTCTGCCGCCTCCGCAACCGCTTCGGGAACGTACTGGGTCGCGGCCGCCACGACCTCGCCGCCCAGCGTGTAGATCCCCTCCATGTTGAGGAGGTTGCCGATCAGCAGGAACTCCTCCAGGTAGCCCACCGACGCCAACCCGTACAGACCGACGCCTTGGAGACCGGCGGCTGCCATCGCCCCGCCGAACGCCGCCGCGCCGGTGATGCCCGCGCTCGTGGTCACGTAGCCCGGCAACGCGGTCGTCGCGGTGCTCACCGTGCTCGATCCCCACCGGACGAACTGGTCGAACGAGGGAGTGGGCACGTAGCACCCGAACGCGTCGGGGCAGGGGGCGTAGCACGTCTGGGCGGTCGATCCGCTGTACTCGTCCTGAAGGGGAGCGGGCGGCTTGTAGCGGCAGTACCCAGTGGTCGCCTGGTCCTGCCCGCCGGGTCCGTAGGGCTCGATGGACGAGTGCAGGAAGTCGGTGAGCTCGCTGACGCCGGCGCCTGAGTTGACCAGCTCCCAGTAGCGCTTGGTGCTCAGGCCCGCCCACTTGGTGTACTCCAAGCCGGTGTTGCGGCCGGACCAGGCCTTCAGCGACCGGTCCATCCAGGTGATCCAGGTGACCGCGGACTGCTGGTCGGGGGTGCGCTGGGCCGCGGGGGTCTTGATCGCCTCGACGATGATCGACCAGAGCTCGGCCTGGGCGTCCTGACGACCCCAGCTCCGGACGGCCTCGGCGTCGCTGGCCGGGAGCCCGTGGTCGGCCAGAGTTCTCGCGACCGCCTCGTCCTCCAGGCGGTGCATGGCCGCACGCGTCTCGTCGCTGCCGAGGTAGTGCGGGCTGATCAGGCCCGGTGAGGGCAGCTTGGTGGGGGCGCATCCGGTCGTGGAGCCGTCGAGCCCGAGGAAGCACACCGAGCCGCTGCCGGTAGGGCCCGGGGTGTCGGCGTGGGCGGCCGCGGCGGTCACCAGCTGCCCCAGGGGCAGCAGTGCCAGGGTCAGCACGAGCGCGCCCCATCGACCGAGCCGCATCATCGTCACTCTCATCGCCTGCACCCTTCTCGAGCCTCATCACCTCGACCGTCGAGGTACCTGCGAGTGTCAAGGCGAGGGCAGGGCGCAGTCCTTCAGCAGGACGACAGAACGTGTCGATCCGACCGGGTCAGGTGAGCAGCGCCTCGGGGACCGCGGCCAGCGCTGCCTCGATAGCGCTCACCAGCTCGCGGGCCGACGCGGCGGTCAGCTCGACGGCGACCCGCGCCGCCGGACCCTTCGCCGGGTCGGCCAGGTCGATATTGAGGGTGTGCTCGGCCGGGGCGTGGACCGGGTGGTCGTAGTAGACCGTGGCGTCGGTGACCCGGAACCACGTGCTGCCGGGACCCTTGGCGCTGCCCTGCATCCGAGCCGTCTCGGTGGTGTAGGTGCACATGTCGTCTCCTCGCGTCGGGTAGTGGGGTCGCTCAGGACAGGTAGGTGCCGAAGAACGCCGCGATCTGCTCCCAGCCGTCGTTCGCGGCCTCGACGCGGTACGACGGGCGGTCGACGGCGAAGAAGGCGTGTCCCGCGTCGTCGTAGCGGTGGAACTCGTAGGGCGAGCCCTGGTCGGCCAGGATCTGCTCGAGCTCGTCGACCTGCTCGGGCGAGGGGTAGGCGTCGTCGTTCCCGAAGAGCCCGAGCAGCGGCGCCTTGAGGTTCGGCAGCTGGTCGACCAGGTTGGTCATCTTCCGCTCGGGCGGCGGGGTGCCGGTGACGAACGCGCCGTAGCAGTCCACGGCCCCCTGCAGGTCGAGGTGGCACGCGGACAGCACGCTCTGGCGGCCACCGGAGCAGTGGCCGATCACGCCGACCTTGCCACCGCTGGTCTCGAGCGCCCGGAGGTACGCCGCGGCCCCGGCGACGTCGCCGAGCAGCCGTTCGTCCGGCACGCCGCCCTGGGCGCGCGCGGTCGCGGCCGCGTCGTCGGGTGCCGCCCCCGGTGCCTCGCGGAAGTAGAGGTTCGGACAGATCGCGTCGTAGCCCAGCTCGGCGAACCGGCGCACCATCTCCTTCGTGGCCCGGTCGTAGCCGGGCATGTGGTGGATGACCACCACGCCTCCGCGCGAGGCGGCGTCGCTCTCGCCCTCGGGGCGCGCGAGGTAGGCCTCGACCTGGTCTCCGTCTGCGCCGGTGATCGTCACGGTCCGGGCGCTCAGCGTGTCACTCATACCTGGGATACAAGCACTCCCGATGCAGACCGACGCCCCCGGGGTGTCTCCCCCGGGGGCGTCGGCTGCGTTCGGTGCTACTGGGTCAGGCGCGGGTCACGTTCCCTGGAGCCAGGTGTTGACCAGGCTCTGGTTGGCGTCGATCCACTTCTGCGCCGCGTCGGCCGGCTTCATGCCGTCCTTGGCGATGTAGGTGGCCACCAGATTCTGGTCGGCGTTGGTCCAGTGGAAGTTCTTGATCAGCGTCACGGCGGGTGACCCCGACTTGGCGAACTTCGTGGAGATGAGCTTGTTCAGGTGGTACGGCGGGTAGTCGCAGGCCACCTTGGCCGCCACCGCGTCACACCCGGGGGTGTACTTCGGCAGGTTGACCTTGACCAGCTTCATCTCCGAGAAGAACCACTGCGGCTCGTAGAAGTACGCCAGCAAGGGCGTCTTGTTGGCCTGGGCCGACTTGAAGCTCTCGATCAGCGCGGCCTCCGAGCCACCGACCACGACCTGGTAGTTGAGGTTGAGGTTCTTCACCAGCGCCTGGTCGTTGGTGACGTACGACGGGTCGCCGTCGAGCAGTTGGCCCTTGCCCCCGGACTCACTGGTCTTGAACATCGAGGAGTACTTGTTCAGGTTCTGCCAGTTGGTGATGTCGGGGTACTTCGCTGCCATCCACGGCGGGACGTACCAGCCGATGATGCCTTGGTTGCCGGTCATGCCGGCGTCCTCGACCACGTGCTGCTGGGTGATGTACTTCTTCACCAGGTCCTCGTGGCCCCAGTTCTCCAGAACCGTGTCGATGGTGCCGTTGGCCATGCCGGCCCAGCTCGGAGTCTCGGCCAGGTTCTCGTACTTGACCGTGCACCCGAGCTTGCTGGTGGCCAGGTCACCCACGACGTAGGCGTCGGCGGTGTAGCCCACCCAGTTGTTGAGGGCGATGTTGACCGTCCCGCACGTCTTGCCGCTCGAGGCCGTCTTGTTGTTGGAGATGTTTCCGCCTCCGCAGGCGCTCAAGGCCATGGCCAGGATGGCGGCCACGCCGACCAGCCCGAACTGCCTCGGGCCTGATGGTGCTCGTGTCATGCGTGCTTCCTCTCTTCTCCTCGCGCTGCGGGCGAGGTAGGTCCGTTACTTTCCATAGCGGTCGGCGGACGCCCGGGCGATCCGGTCCAGCATGATGCCCAGGGCGGTGACCGCGATCCCGGCAGCGAACCCCTTCCCGAAGACGGGGGGCTGGCTGAACCCGGTCACGATGATGTAGCCGAGGCTTCCGCCGCCGACGAGGCCCCCGATGACCACCATCGACAAGACGTAGAGCAGCCCCTGGTTGGTCGCGAGCACCAGCGCGGGTCGAGCCATCGGCAGCTGCACCTTCCGGATCATCTGCCACGACGTGATGCCGCTCGAGCGCGCGGCCTCCACCGTGGTCGGTGAGACCCCGCGGATGCCGTCGGCGACGAGCTTGACCGAGATCGGGGCTGCGTACGCCACTGCGGCGGCGATCGCGGTGAACCGACTCGGCGTGAACAGTGCCAGAGCGGGCACGAGGTACACGAACGAGGGGATGGTCTGAAACCCGTCGAGGATCGGCCGGAGCACGGCATCGGCGCGTCGACTTCGCCCGATCCAGACTCCCACGACCACCGCGATGACCATCACCAGCACCGTGGCGACCAGGGTCGAGGTGAAGGTCTGCATCGTGTCGTTCCACAGGCCAGTCGCCAGGATCACGCCCTCGCCGGCCGCTGCGATCAGCATCGGTCTCAGGCCGCCGAGCACGAAGGCGAACCCGAGCAGCACCGGCGCCATCAGCCACCAGGGCGAGTTCGCCAGCAGGTTCTGCAGGGGGTTGAGGAAGCCGTAGCTGAGGAAGTTCTTGAAGGCCGCGGTGTAGGTGTCGATGGCGCTCACGATGTTGTCGGTGAGGCTGTTGATCCCGTTCTGGAGATGGCCACCGAGGTTCCACGAGGTGGGGAACGTCGCCAGGTCGAGGTAGGTGCGGGAGAGGTAGATCGTCACTGCCACCACGGCCAGACCGCCGAGCAGGACAAGTCGACGGTTTCGCCCGCCCAGACTCCGGCCCCGGCCCTGGCGCTGGCTGCGCTCACTGGCGGCAGTCGTCGTACGGTCGAGCATGATCGCGATCACCACGATCAGCAGGCCGGGCACCGCCGCCTGGCCGACGTTCTCGATCTGGAGGCCGGCGTACACGTCGGTGCCGAGCCCTGGTGCGGCCACCAGTGCTGCGATCACCGTCATCGACAGGGCTGCCAGGGTGCACTGGTTGACCCCGAGCACGATCGTGCGCCTCGCCATGGGCAGCTGCACCTGACGGAGCAGCTGGCCCCGGGTCACGCCCAGTGACTGGGCGGCCTCCTGGGTGGTCGCGGGGACCGACTTGAGCCCGAGTTCGGTGATCCGCACCAGCGGCGGCAGGCAGTAGACCATCGTCAGCACGATCCCGCAGGTGGCGCCGGGGCCGAAGATCATGAAGGCAGGCAGCAGATAGCTGAACGACGGCATCGTCTGCATCACGTCGAGGACCGGCGTCACGATCGAGGAGACGGTCTGGCGGCGGGCCATCGCGATGCCCAGCGGGATCCCGGCGAGCAGGCTGGCGACCACGGCGATCGCGGTCACGATCAGGGTGTCGACGCTGTCCGTCCAGTATCCGAAGATGCCGAAGAGCAGGAATGACACCGCGACCAGGATCGCGGACCGCAAGCCGGCCACAGCGAAGCCGATCCAGGTGAAGATCGCCAGCACCCCGAGCCAGCCGATCTCGGGCACCGGCCTCGGCTCTGCCGGGTGGGAGATGAGGTTGCCGATCTGGTTGACCAGCCAGTTGACGAACGACGAGATGTGGCCGATCACGCCGTGGAAGAACCAGTTGGTCGGCAGCGCGGCCTGGACGTCGTCGCGCACGTGGTTGATCCACGTGGAGAACCAGTTGAGCTGGTTGAACGGGATGGCCAGGGTGTTCTGCCCCCGGAAGATGAGCCAGCCGACGACCCAGACGGCGAGGACGACGAGGAGCTTGTATCCCGTGTGTCGCTTGGGGGTCGGGTCGACGTAGGGCTGTTCCTCCTTGAACCCGAACTCAGGGTTGCGTGAGGCCGTGACTCCGGCGCTGATCGCCATCAGCCGGCCTCCTCGGCGACCACGACCCGAAGGATGTCCTCGTCGTCGACGATGCCGACGACCCTGTCGCCGTCGACGACCCGGACCGGACCGTCGGCGGCGAGCACGGCGCGGGCCGCCTCGCGGACGACGGTGCTCGACGGCAGCGAAGGAGCGCCCTCGGCCTCGCCCGGCTTCGCATCGCGCATCACCCACTTCAAGGTGAGCACGTGCGCCTTCGGAACATCGGAGACGAAGTCCTTCACGTAGTCGTCCGCCGGGGCGCCGACGACCTCGTCGGGGGTGCCGATCTGGACGATCTCGCCGTCGCGCATGATCAGGATCCGGTCGCCCAGCTTCAGTGCCTCCGCGAGGTCGTGGGTGATGAAGACCATGGTCTTCCCGACCTCCTCGTGGAGCCGGATCACCTCGTTCTGCATGTCGCGGCGGATCAGCGGGTCTAGCGCGGAGAAGGGCTCGTCGAACATCAGGAGGTCTGGGTTCGCGGCCAGCGCTCGCGCCAGCCCCACCCGCTGCTGCATGCCGCCGGAGAGCTGGTCGGGGAAGTTGTTCTCATAGCCCGAGAGGCCCACCAGGTCGACCATCTCCTGGGCCCGGTTGCGCCGGTCCGGCTTCGCCTCGCCTCGCACCTCGAGGCCGAATGCGATGTTGTCGATCACCTTGCGGTGCGGGAGCAGGCCGAAGTGCTGGAACACCATCGAGACCTTGCGGCGGCGCGTCTCGAGGAGGTCCTTGTCGGACATCGCCGTGATGTCGTCGCCGTAGAGAGTCACGGTGCCCGACGTCGGCTCGATCAGTCGGGTGATCAGGCGGACGAGGGTCGACTTGCCGGACCCCGAGAGGCCCATCACCACGAACACCTCGCCCGGGGCGACGGTGAATGAGACGTCGCGTACGCCGACCACGTGCCCGGTCTGCTCCTGGAGCTCCTTGCGGGACAGGTCGGCCTGGGGTGTGCCGATGATCTTGTCGGCGCGCGGGCCGAAGATCTTCCAGATCCCCTCGACCTTCAGGGCCGCGTCGGACTCGACGGTAGGTGCGGTCATCGGGTGACCTCCTTGGGGGCGGGCGCCTCGTTGCGCGGGTCGCCGGGTGGGTGGAGCGGGCTGCCGTCGCGGTAGCGGTAGTAGGCCACGTCGGCGGCGGGCAGCGGGGTGTTGCCGGCGATCAGGTCGGCGGCCTTCTCGGCCACCATCATCACCGGTGCGTAGATGTTGCCGTTGGTGACGAACGGGAACACCGAGGCATCGACGACGCGGATGCCGTCGAGGCCGTGGACCTTCATGGTCAGGGGGTCGACGACGGCGTCGTCCTCGGTCCCCATCTTCGCGGTGCACGACGGGTGCAGCGCCGTCTCGGCGTCCTTGCGGACCCAGTCCAGGATCTCCTCGTCGGTCTCGACCTTGGCGCCGGGCGAGATCTCGCCGTCGTTGTACGGCGCGAGGCCGGGCTGGTTGAGGATGTCGCGCGCCACCCGGACCGCCTCCACCCACTCCTTGCGGTCGGTGGCGGTGGACAGGTAGTTGAACAGCATCGAGGGATGCTCGCGCGGGTCGGTCGAGCGGATCTTCACGTGGCCGCGGGTGTCGGCGTACATCGGCCCGATGTGGACCTGGTAGCCGTGGCCCTCCGCGGGCACGCTGCCGTCGTAGCGGATCGCGACCGGCAGGAAGTGGAACATCAGGTTGGGGTAGTCGACCTGGTCGTTGCTGCGCGCGAAGCCGCCCCCCTCGAAGTGGTTGGTCGCCCCCAGCCCACGACGGTGGAACAGCCACTCGTAGCCGATCTTGGGCCGGGCACTCAGCTTGAGCCCCGGGGCGATCGAGACGGGCTGCTTCGACTTGTACTGGATGTAGACCTCGAGGTGGTCCTGGAGGTTCTGGCCCACGCCCGGCACGTCGGCGACGACCTTGATGCCGAGGCGGCCCAGGTCGTCGGCGTTGCCGACCCCGGAGAGCTGGAGCAGCTGCGGGGAGTTGATCGCGCCGCCGCACAGGATGACCTCGCCGGCGTCGACGGTACGGCGCAGCCGGCCGCCGCGCTGGTAGTCGACGCCGACGGCTCGGGTGCCGTCGAAGCGGATGCCGGTGACGAACGACAGCGTGTGGACGGTGAGGTTCGAGCGACGGCGCACCGGGTGGAGGTAGGCGCGCGCGGCCGACAGCCGCCGGCCGCGGTGGAGGTTGCGGTCGAACCTCGCGAAGCCCTCCTGGCGGTAGCCGTTGACGTCGTCGGTGAGCGGGAACCCCGCGTCCTGGGCGGCCTGGAAGAACGCACCGAACAGCGGGTTCTCGGCCGGGCCGCGCTCCAGGACCAGGGGCCCGTCGCCGCCGCGCCAGTCGTCGGCGCCGGCCAGGCAGGTCTCCATCCGCTTGAAGTAGGGCAGGCAGTGCAGGTAGTCCCAGGTCTGCATCCCGGGCTCGGCGCCCCAGCGCTGGTAGTCCAGCGGGTTCCCCCGCTGGAAGATCATCCCGTTGATGCTGCTCGAGCCGCCGAGCACCTTGCCGCGGGCGTGGTAGACGCGCCGGCCGTTCAGGTGCGGCTCGGGGTCGGACTCGTACTTCCAGTCGTAGAGGCGGTTGCCGATCGGGATGGTCAGCGCTGCCGGCATGTGGATGAACGGGTCGATCCGGAAGTCGGAGCGGCCGGCCTCCAGGACCAGGACGGACGTCCCCGGATCGGCGGAGAGCCGGTTGGCCAGCGCGCAGCCGGCCGAGCCGCCGCCGACGATCACCACGTCGTACCGGTCGCTCATCGGCCCGCCTCGTCGACGTCCGGGCCGGAGAACCAGCGCTGCTCGGTGGGGCGGATGTTGTGCCAGACGTGCTTGGTCTCGCGGTACTCCGCCAGGCCGTGCTCGCCGAGCTCGCGCCCGACGCCCGACTGCTTGTAGCCGCCCCACTCGGCCTGCGGCACGTAGGGGTGGTAGTCGTTGATCCAGACCGTGCCCATCCGCATCCGGGCCGCGACCCGCTGGGCCTTGCCGGCGTCCTGGGTCCAGACCGCCCCGGCCAGGCCGTAGGTGCTGTCGTTGGCGATCGCGACCGCATCGTCCTCGGAGGTGAAGGTCTCCACGGTCAGCACCGGGCCGAACGACTCGGTCTGGGTGACGCTCATGGCGCTGGTGCAGCCGTCCAGGACGGTCGGCAGGTAGTAGAAGCCGTCGGCGAGGGCCGGGTCCTCCGGCGCCGCGCCACCGCAGCGCAGGACGGCACCCTCGGCCACCCCCGCCGCGACGTACGCCGCGACCTTGTCGCGGTGGGCCGCGCTGATCAGCGCCCCGGTCTCGGCCTTCTCGTCGAAGGGGCCGCCGAGCCGGATCGTCTGCGCGCGCTCGACCAGGGCGTCGACGAACCGGTCGTGCAGGGAGTGCTCGACCAGCAGCCGGGCGCCCGCCGAGCAGACCTGGCCGGAGTGCAGGAAGACCGCGGTCAGGGCGTAGTCGAGGGCGACGTCGATGTCGGCGTCGGCGAAGACGATGTTGGGGTTCTTCCCCCCGAGCTCCAGGGCCACCCGCTTCACGGTCTGGGCGGCGGTGGCCATGATGCCCCGCCCGGTCTGCACCCCGCCGGTGAACGAGACCAGGTCGACCCGCGGGTCGCTGGCCAGCGGCGCGCCGGCCGCGGGACCGGCGCCCAGGACGAGGTTGCCCACGCCGGCCGGGAGGCCGGCCTCCTCGAGCAGGCGCATCAGGTGGATCGACGTGTGGGGGGTCAGCTCGCTGGGCTTGAGCACGAACGTGTTGCCGGCCGCGAGGCACGGGGCGACCTTCCAGGAGGCCTGGAGGAGCGGGTAGTTCCACGGGGCGATCAGCCCGCAGACGCCCACCGGCTCGTGCACGATCCGGCTGACCACGTCGGAGTTGCCGGTGTCGACCACGCGGCCGGCGTCCTCCGAGCCCACCCGGCCGTAGTAGCGCAGGACCGAGACGACGTCGGCCACGTCGTACCGGCCCTCGACCAGGCGCTTGCCGGTGTCCTTGGACTCGGCCAGGGCGACGATCTCGGTGTCGCGCTCGAGGAGGTCGGCGGTGCGCAGCAGCAGGTCGCCGCGCTCGCGGGCGGAGGTCGCTGCCCAGGGGCCCTCGTGGAAGGCGCGGTGCGCCGCCGCGATGGCCAGCTCGACGTCGGCCGGGGTCGCCTCGTCGACCTCGCCGACGAGTGACCCGTCGGCGGGACAGATGATGGCGCGGCTGCCTCCGGCCGCGGCCGCGGTCCACTTCCCGTCGATGTAGAGCTCAGGCATGCGGGGCGCGCACTCCCTCCCTGCGGTCGGGCACGAGTTGCACGATCTGCAACTCATTGCTCATGCCGCAACAATCCCTACGTCGGAGGATAGGTGACCCACGCCACACGTCAAGGGTCGGCTCCACTCGAGTCAGCTCCGTCGACCCCACCCGAGACGGTGGGAGACCTCGAGCGCGGCGGAGACGACCAGCGGAACGGTCTCGTCGAGCCGCTCCTGGGTGAGCCGGAACGTCGGCCCGGAGATGCTCATCGAGGCGATGATGTCGCCGTGGTGGCTCCGGATCGGAGCGGCCGCGGCCGTCAGCCCGGCCTCCAGCTCGTCGACGGCCAGCGCGTAGCCGAGCCGGCGCACCTCGGCGAGGTCCTCGAGGAGACCACTGCGCGAGGTGATGGTGTGGTCGGTGAACCGCGGCAGGTGCGGCAGCGCGGCGTCGAGCTCCTCCTCGGAGAGCTCGCTGATCAAGACCTTGCCGTTGCTCGTGGCGTGCAGCGGGATCCGCTGCCCGACCCAGTTGTGGGACTGGAGCGCCGACGAGCCGGCGACCTGGTCGAGATAGAGGGCCGACTCCTCGGAGCGCACCGTGATGTTGACCGTCTCGCCGGTCTCCGAGGCCAGCTGCCGGGTGACCGGCCGGGCCTCGCTGACGACGTCCAGCCGGGCGGTGGTCGCGCCGGCGAGCCTCAGGTTGCCGACGCCCAGCCGGTAGCGCCCGCGGTCGTTGATCTGCTCGACCAGCCGGTGCACCTCGAGGGTGGCCAGCAGCCGGAACGCCGTGGACTTGTGGACGCCGAGGCCGGCGGCGATCTCGGTGACGCTGGACTCGCCCTCGCGAGCGAGCAGCTCCAGGATCGTGATCGCGCGGTCGACCGACTGGACCGGTGCCGACACGCCCGCCTCGACCGGGGCCGTGGACTCCTGGGCGGTCGTCATGGGGCGCAGCCTAGGTCATCAGTTGCGCATCGCGCGACACGTGTCTCCTCACGCAACAGTGACGGACCCAGGGTCAGCGGAAGACGACCGTGCGGTGGCCGTGCGACAGGATCCGGGTCTGGGAGTGCCAGCGCACGGCGCGCGAGAGCACCAGGGCCTCGACGTCGCGGCCGGCCGCCACCAGCTGGTCGGCGCCGAGGGTGTGGTCGACCCGGGCGACCTCCTGCTCGATGATCGGCCCCTCGTCCAGGTCCGCGGTGACGTAGTGAGCCGTGGCGCCGATCAGCTTGACGCCGCGGTCATGGGCCTGGTGGTAGGGCTTCGCGCCCTTGAAGCTCGGCAGGAAGGAGTGGTGGATGTTGATCGCGCGACCCGCCAGCTCGCGGCACAGGTCGTCGGACAGGATCTGCATGTAGCGCGCGAGCACGACCAGGTCGATGTCGAGGTCGTCGACGAGCCGGAGCAGCTCGGCCTCCGCCGCGTCCTTGGTGTCGGGCGTCACCGGCAGGTGGTGGAAGGCGATGCCGTGCGACCTGGCCAGCGGCTCGGCGTCGCGGTGGTTGGACACCACCAGGGGCACCTCGATCTGGAGGTCGCCGGTCGTGGTGCGGAACAGCAGGTCGTTGAGGCAGTGCAGCTGCTTGGAGCACATGATCAGCGTGCGGTACGGGACGTGTGCGCCCCACAGCTCGTAGCTCATCGCGAACCGGGCGGCCACGCCCGCGAACCGCTCTCGCAGCGTCGCGGCGTCGGTCGCGTCCGCCGTCTCGAAGTCGATGCGCATGAAGAAGCGGCCGCTCTCGCGGTCGCCGAACTGCTGGCTCTCGCGGATGTTCCCCCCGTTGTCGAGCAGGAACGACGTGACGGCGTGCACGATCCCGGGCTGGTCCAGACAGGACAGCGTGAGGATGTAGTCGCCCAGCGGCTCGATGGTCGAGACGGTCATCGGGGGCCCTCAGTCTCCGAGCTCGGCGCGGCGGCGGGTGACGTAGGCCTCGAGCTCCTCGCGGATGGCGTCGTCCATCGGCGGGGGCTCGTACTCCTCCAGCTTCTTCTGCCAGACCTCGGCCGCCCGCGCCGCGGTGTCCTTGGCGCCGTTGCGCATCCAGCGCTCGTAGTTCTCCGAGGAGGACAGGAGCGGCCGGTAGAAGCAGGTCCGGAAGCGCTCCATCGTGTGCATGGCCCCCAGGAAGTGACCGCCGTGGCCGACCTCCTGGTGGGCGTCGAAGGCGATCGAGGCGTCGTCGATCTCCATCGGGGTGAACTCGTGCTGGAGCATCTGCACCAGCTCGACGTCGATGATGAACTTCTCGTAGCCCGCGACCAGGCCGCCCTCGAGCCAGCCGGCGGAGTGCATCACCCAGTTGGCGCCGGCCAGGAAGGTCGGCATCAGGGTCATCAGGGCCTCGTAGCCGGCCTGGGCGTCCGGCACCTGCGACGACGTCAGGCCGCCACCGGTGCGGAAGGGCAGGTTGAAGTGGCGCGCGATCTGGCCGGTGCACAGCAGGCCGATGCCCGACTCCGGCGTCCCGAAGGTCGGGGAGCCGGACTGCATGTCGATGTTGGACAGGAACGAGCCGAACACGACCGGCGCGCCGGGACGGATCAGCTGCGAGAGCGCGATGCCGGACAGCGCCTCGGTGATCTGCTGCACCAGCGCCGCCGGGATGGTCACCGGCGACATCGCGCCCATCAGGATGAACGGCGTCAGGACGACGGGCTGGTTGGCCGAGGTGTACTCGAACTGCGCCTCGAGCATCCGGTCGTCCCAGCGCAGCGGGCTGTTGCAGTTGATCAGGGAGATGATCGCCGGGGTCTGCTCGATGGACTCCCGCGAGCCGAACAGGATCTCGGTCATCGCGATGGTGTCGGCCGCGTTGGTGCCGCTGACGACGTTGCCCATGTAGATCTTGTCGGTCAGCGTCTGGAGCGCATAGGTCATGTCGAGGTGACGGCTGTCCAGCGGGGTGTCGTTGGGCTCGTTGACCACGCCGCCGGCGCTGTCGAGGGCGGCGAAGCTCTGGGCGAGCCGGCTGAAGTTGCGGAAGTCGTCCATGGTGCCGTCGCGGCGCACGTCGCCCTGACGGACGAACGGCGGGCCGTAGACCGCGCCGAACGCCATCGACTGGCCGCCGATGTGCACGTCGTTGTCGTGGTTGCGCGCTTGGAGGTCGAACTCTCGCGGCGCCTTCGCGACCTGCTCCAGGACGAAGTCGGGGTCGAGGAAGACCGTCTTGTCCTCGACCCTCTGGCCCGCCTTGCGGAACAGGTCGAGCGCCCGGTCGTCCAGGAACTCGACGCCGATCTCAAAGATCAGGCGACGCCAGCCCGCGTCGAGCTTGGCCATCGCCTCCTCGGAGAGCACCTCGTAGCGGGGCATGCGGTTGACGAACATCTGATCTCCTGGGTGGGGCGCTCCGGCGTGGCTCGAGCGAAGCCTAGCGTCCTGATCTGGAACGCGGGTTCCATGATGTGGAACTCTGTCGCCCCAGGTCAATGCCCCCTACCCGCAGTTGTCGTAGGTGAACCGGCCGATGCCGACCATCTGCCCGATGCTGCTGGTGTTCACGTCGCCGTCCTTGTCGGGGGTGTCCGCGGCCTGGTAGACGATCGTGAACTGTGTCTGCGCACCCGGCCAGACGAGGGTGGCGTCGCCGTCGGCCGAGTCGATGTTGCCGGGGTCGCTCGGGTCACTGCGGAAGGGCGACCCGCTGGTCCCTGCTCCGAGCACGTCGGATCCGGTCGAGAGGACGGAGAAGGTCTCCGGCGAGACCCGGACCTGGTCGATCCACTCACCCTGGTCGCCGTCGATGTCGGTGATGGTGAACCCGAAGCCGCTCACGGCTTGGGAGAAGGTGATCGTCATCGTGATGACGTCGCCGGTCCTCATGCCCTTCGCGTGGTGGAGTCGCAGGTAGTCCCAGGGCGTTGCGTAGTCGGTCGTGAAGATCCTGCCCGTCTCCTTGTCCGTGAACGGCTGGTACGTCTTGCCGGCACGAACCTGGGTGATCGTCACCGTCGCCGTCACGCTGCCCGGGAAGACCAGCGTCGTCACCACGCCGGTCTTGTTGTCGATCCTCATCGTCCCGGCTCCACGCTGCTGGCACCCCCCGCTGGCGGCGGCGAACGCCGGCGCGGCCATCGCCACACTGACCACGGGCACGGCCCAGGCGGCGGTCCGGGCGACGGTACGGCGGCTGATGCCGGCCGAGCCGCGCGGCTCGAGGTGGTCGTGGGTGTGCGCAAGCGCCTTGATGTTCATGGTGGTCCCCCCCGCCCGCGACGCGGGCGCTGATATGTGCGTGCAACGTTGCCCAGGTTGGGCATGCCAAAGCCTCGCGAACGAAACGCCGCCCGCGGAACGTGATGACGAGGGCCGAGCCCTCAAGAATGTGCGGGCACCCCAAGCGCCGCTTGGGGTGCCCGCGCCGTTGTGCTGGGCGTCAGCCGCAGGAGTCGTAGCCGACGTTGCCGACGCCGATCCACTGACCGCACTGGCTGAGCCTCTCCCCGGCGTCCCCGACGACGTAGTTCACGACGAACTGGTCGAGGGAGCCCGGCCAGGTGACGGTCACGTCGTTGGCGTTGGAGTGGATGCTCGCCTCGGAGCCACTGGAGAAGGGCACGGCCTGGGTTCCGGTGCCGAGGACCTCCGTCCCCCGGGTGACGATCGAGAAGCCGGGGGTCCCCAGCCAGACCTCGTCGTCGTAGTAGCCGCCCAGATGGTCGACCTGGGTCAGGGTCAGGAAGAAGTTGGCGACCGGTCGCGACAAGGTGACGGTCATCGTCAGGACGTCGCCGACCTCCATGCCCTGGTCATGGCTGAGGACGACGTAGTAGAAGCCCGGCTGGTACTGGGCAGTGCCGGTGGTGCCGGTGACGCCGTTGCCCAGCGGGTCGCGGACCGTGCGGCCACGGCGGACCTGGGTGATGGCCACGCCGGCCGACACCGCTTGCCCGGGGCCGGACCCCGCGAAGTGGATCGAGCTGATGTCGCCGCTCTGGTCCGTGTACAGGCGGCCCAGGACGGACTGGCATCCGCGGCTCGCGGCCAGGGCCGGTGCACCGACGGCGGTGCTGACCACCGGCACGGCCCAGACCGCGGTCCGGGTCACCGTCCGTCGGCTCACTCCGCCTTCCTGCGTGTGGGCGCCTTCCTGCGTGTGGGCGCGCGACAACGTCTTCATCTTCATGTGAATCCCCCCGACCCGAGAACGGGCCCTTGTGGTGCGAATGGTGTGCGCCGGCAACCCTTGCGGTTTTAACCCGGCCGGTGGAGGGGCGCCGGGATGCGGACCCCTCGAGAATCTGCGAGCGGTTGCGCAGGTCGGCCCCGGGCTTCTAACCTCATCATGTGGGACTGCGGTTCCACATCATGGAACTCGCGAGTGACCGACGGCAGGAGAGACCGGTGGCCGAGCCGGCAGGTGGTGGCACCCAGGCGCTGGATCGCGCAGCACAGCTGGTGTCCTCGGTCGTCGAGGCCGCCGAGCCGCTGTCGTTCGCCGAGCTCCAGGAGTCCAGCGGGCTCGCCAAGTCCACGACCTCCCGGATGCTGGCCGCTCTCGAGCGGGGCGGGCTGCTCGAACGCGACGACGCCGGCGGCTACGTCGCCGGCAGCCTGTTCTGGACCTACGCCGCCCGGCACGACCCGTGGGAGGAGCTGGTCCGCGTGGCGCAGCCCGTGCTGGCCCGCATCGGCGAGGACACCCAGGAGACCGTCCATCTGTCCGTGCTGCGCGGTGACCGTGTCGTCCAGGTCGCCCAGGTCGACTCGCAGTACCTGCTCGGGATGCGCGACTGGACCCAGATCGAGGTCCCGGCCCACACCTCGGCCCTCGGCAAGGTCTTCTGGGCCTGGGGAGCGCTGCGGATCCCCGTCTCGCAGCTGGTCCGGCTGACCCCGCACACCCTGACGACCCGGGCCGCCCTCGACCGGGACGCCGCCTCGGCCCGGAAGCGGGGGTACGCCGTGACCGTCGACGAGCTCGAGGTCGGCCTGACCGGCATCGCCGCCCCGGTCTCCGGCCCCGGCGGCGTCCTCGTCGCCGCCCTCGGCGTCTCGGGCCCCACCAGCCGGCTCGGCGGACGCGTCGACGAGCTCGGCCGCAACCTGATCACCCGCGCGGCCGAGGTCGCCGCGGTGCTGCAAGGAATCAACCCTCACGTGAAGGAAGGCGTCGCATGACCAGTAGTCCGGAGGACATCCTCAAGGGCCTCTTCGACGAGACGCTGGTCGGCAACGGCCCCCGCGTCCTCGAGCTCACCGAGGAGGGGCTGGCGCTCGGCATGGAGCCGCAGACGCTGCTCTTCGAGGCGCTCATCCCCTCGCTGGAGGAGGTCGGCGCGAGGTTCGAGCGCGGCGACTTCTTCGTGCCCGAGATGCTGATCGCCGGCCGCGCGATGGCCGGCGCCATGGAGCGGCTGCGTCCGCTGCTGGCCGAGACCGGCGTCCAGACGATCGGCAAGTTCCTGATGGGCACCGTCAAGGGCGACGTGCACGACATCGGCAAGAACCTCGTCAACATCATGCTCGAGGGTGCCGGCTTCGAGGTCATCGACCTCGGCGTGCAGGTGGCGCCGGAGAAGTTCGTGGAGCAGATCCAGGAGCACCACCCCGACGTCGTCGGCTTCTCGGCGTTCCTGACCACGACCATGCCGATGTTCAAGGCCAACATCAACGCCCTGGAGAAGGCCGGCCTGCGCGACTCGGTCGTCGTCATGGTCGGCGGCGCGCCGGTCACTCAGGAGTACGCCGACGCCGTCGGCGCCGACGGGTACGCCGCGGACGCCTCGGCGACGGTGAAGAAGGCCAAGGACCTGCTCCAGCGGCGCCGCGCCAAGGTCGACGCATGAGCGCCCTGGAGTCGTCCGCGCCGGCGGAGCCGAGGGAGACCCGGCTCCGCAGTGCGACCAAGGAGGTCGTGATCGGGCACGGCCACCGCTTCTGCCTGATCGGTGAGCGGATCAACCCCACCGGCCGCCGGATCTTCCAGGAGGGCCTGCGAGCCGGCGACCTGTCGGCGATCGAGAAGGACGTCAAGGCACAGGTCGAGGGCGGCGCGGACGTCCTCGACGTCAACATGGGCGTGCCGCTGACCGACGAGCCCGAGCTGCTCGCCAAGGCGATCCAGCTGGTCCAGTCGCTGACCGACCTGCCGATCTGCATCGACTCCTCGGTGGTCGAGGCCCTCGAGGCCGGGCTCTCGGTCTACCAGGGCCGGGCGCTGGTCAACTCGGTGACGGCCGAGGACGACCGCCTCGCCGCCATCCTGCCGCTGGTGAAGAAGTACGACGCCGCGATCATCGCGCTGCCCAACGACCACGACGAGATCCCGATGGAGGCCGACAAGCGCCTGGTCCTCACCGAGAAGATCATCCGGGTCGCCACCGAGGAGTACGGCCTCGACGCGGGCGACATCGTCATCGACCCGCTCGCGATGCCGATCGGCGCCGACACCACGACCTCCCTGGTGACCATGGAGTGCATGCGCCGGATCCGCCACCGGTTCGGGGTCAACATGACCTGCGGCGCGTCCAACGTGTCCTTCGGCATGCCCGACCGGCACACCCTGAACTCCGTGTGGCTGCCGATGGCGATGACGTCCGGTCTGACCAGCGCGATCATGGATGCCCGGACCCCGCAGATCGTGGACGCCGTCAAGGCGGCCGACGTGTTCCTCAGCCACGACGACTGGGGCATGGCCTGGATCTCGGCGCATCGGGCGAAGCAGGCCGCGACGGCATGAACCCACCGCCGGACGCCGGCGAGACCGAGGGTCAGGGCCTGCCGGAGTACTCCATGGAGACCTACCGTCGAGAGGGACTCATCGCTCCGCCGGGCGCCGAGCCGGCGGCGCACGACGGCACCGGTCGGGTCCAGCTGTCCTTCACCGTCGAGGACAAGGAGGCGCCGCCGACCCAGAAGCAGGTGCGGGTGCCGCCCGGTGTCAGCGTCTTCGACTCCGCGTCGTGGAACGGCATCGCCATCGACTCCACCTGCGGGGGCCACGGCACCTGTCACAAGTGCAAGGTGCGGGTCGCACCGGTCACGCCCGTCACCCGGCACGACGAGCGCACCTTCACCCCGGCCGAGCTCCAGGCCGGCTGGCGGCTGGCCTGCCTGGTCCAGGCGACCCGCGACCACGACGTCGTCGTACCCCCGCTGACCACCCGGCCGAAGGCGGCGACCGTCGGCGTGGGGCGCCAGGTGATCCTCCGGCCGGCCGTGCAGAAGCGCTACGTCGAGCTGGTCGAGCCGACCCTGGAGGACCAGCGCCCCGACGTGGTCCGGTTGCTCGACGCGATCGACGACCTCGAGCCCAAGCCCGACCTGCATGCCCTGCGGCGGCTCCCCGGCGTCCTGCGGCAGGCCGACTTCAAGGTCACCGCCGTCGTCGTCGACGAGGTGCTGGTCGACGTCGAGCCCGGCGACACCACCGGCGTGCGCTACGCGATCGCCTTCGACCTCGGCACCACGACCGTCGTGGCGACGCTGCTCGACCTGGTCACCGGCACGCCGGTGGCCGTGGCCTCGATGCTCAACAAGCAGCAGCCGTTCGGCGGCGACGTCATCTCGCGGATCAGCGCGACCATGCTCGACCCGGCCGCACTCGGCCGGCTCCAGAAGGCCGCCGCCGACACGCTCTCGAGCCTGGCCGAGCAGGTCTGCCGCGAGGGCGGCGTCGATCCGAGGCACGTCTACGAGGCGGCGCTGGCGGGCAACGCGACGATGACCGCCCTGGTGCTGGGGATCGACCCGGAGCCGCTCGGGGTCGCGCCGTTCATCCAGACGACGGCGACGCCGCCGTCCGTGCCGGCCCGCGAGATCGGGCTCGAGCTCCACCCCGGTGCGCCGGTCGCGCTGTTCCCCGCGCTCGGTGCCTACGTCGGCGGCGACATCGTCGCCGGGATGCTCGCCACCGGGATGGACCGCGACAAGCGGATCCGGCTGTTCATCGACGTCGGCACCAACTGCGAGATCGTGCTCAGCGACGGCACCCGGATCCTGTCGACCGCGGCGCCCGCCGGCCCGGCGTTCGAGGGCGGCGCCATCCGATGCGGGATGCGGGCGGCCGACGGCGCCATCGAGGTGATCAAGCTCGTGCCGGGCGACGACGGCGGCGTCGAGCTCGGCGTGATCGGCGACGTGGCGCCGCGCGGGCTGTGCGGCTCGGGGCTCGTCGACGCCGTGGCCGAGCTGGTCAAGGTCGGGCTCCTCGACGCGAGCGGGCGGTTCGTCACCGACGAGGTGGCCAAGGAGGTCGCGCCCGGCCTGGCCGACCGGTTGACCTACATCGGCCAGGAGCGGGTCTTCGTCCTGCACCGCGAGCGTCCCGACGACGATCCGGCCGAGGGTGTGGTCCTGTCGCAGCGCGACGTGCGCGAGCTCCAGTTCGCCAAGGCGGCGATCTCGACGGGGTGGACGCTGCTGATGGAGGAGCTCGGGCTGGAGCAGAGCGACATCCAGCAGGTGCTGCTCGCCGGGTCGTTCGGCAGCTATCTCTCGGCGGCCTCGGCGGTCCGGATCGGCCTGGTCCCGAAGCTGCCGGTGCTGCGCATCGTGGCCGCCGGCAACGTCGCGGGCGAGGGCGCCAAGATGGCGCTGCTGTCGATCCGTGAGCGGGCCGGAGCCCTGGCCCTGCTGGAGGAGGTGACCTATGTCGAGCTCTCCGACCGGCCGGACTTCAACGACCGGTTCGTCGACCTCCTTGCGTTCCCGGGCTGACGCCGACCCGGCGACGCCCCGGGTCGCCCTGGTCGCCTGTGGCGCGCTGGCGCAGCCCGCGGCGTCCGTGGTCGCCCGGCGCGGGTGGCCGGTCGACGTCCACCCGCTGCCGCCGCTGCTGCACAACCAGCCGCACCTGATCGCCGGCGAGGTACGCCGGCTCGCCACCGAGCTGGCGGCGTCCTACGACGTCGTCGCGGTGGGCTATGCCGACTGTGGCACCTACGGCGCCCTCGATGTCGTCTGCGACGAGCTCGGGCTGCGCCGCCTCCCGGGCCTGCACTGCTACGACCTGTTCGAGGGCGAGGACGCCATCGCGACGCGGCTCGACGAGGAGCCCGGGACCTACCTGCTCACCGACTTCCTGGTGCGGTCCTTCGAGCGCACCGTCGTCCGCGAGCTGGGTCTGGACCGCTACCCCGAGCTGCGCGACGACTACTTCAAGCACTACACCCGCGTCGTGTGGCTGGCCCAGGAGCCGGACGCCGAGCTGCGGACCCTCGCCCAGCGGGCGGCCGACCGGATCGGCCTGCCCCTGACCGTGGTCCCCACCGGCACCGGTCGGCTCGAGCAGGCGCTGGCAGACCTGGTGCCCATCTGAGGCGGTGTCACCGGTCGAAGACGCGCAGCAGACGCTCGGCCTTCCAGCGCGACTCGGCGTACTCCTCGTGAGCGTCCGAGCGGACGGTGATGCCGCCGCCCGTGCCGAGCTCCCAGGCGCCGTCGCCGGCCGTGGTGAGGGTGCGGATCACGACGCCGAGGTCGGCCCGCCCGTCGCCGGCGATCCAGCCGAACGCTCCGGAGTAGACCCCGCGCGCGGTGGCCTCGACGTCGCGGATCACCGCCATCGTGCGCAGCTTCGGCGCGCCGGTCATCGACCCCGCCGGGAAGAGCGCGCGCAGCGCCCCGACCGTCGTGACGTCGTCGCGCAGGTCTCCGCGCACCGTCGAGACGAGCTGGTGCACCGACGCGTAGGACTCGACCTCCATCAGCACCGGCACCTCGACGGTGCCCGGCTGGGAGACCATGCCGATGTCGTTGCGCAGGAGGTCGACGATCATCAGGTTCTCCGCGCGGAACTTCGGGTCCGTGGCGAGGTGGTCGCGCTGCGCGGCGTCCTCCTCCGGTGTCGCGCCGCGCGGCGTCGTGCCCTTGATCGGCTTGGTCTCGAGCACCCGGGCGCGGTCGACGGTCGCGAAGCGCTCGGGTGAGGAGCTGAGCAGGTGACGTCCGCGATGCTGGAGGTAGCCGGCGTACGGCGCCGGGTTGAGGGTGCGCAGGCGCAGGTAGGCCGCGACGGGGTCGAGCCCGTCGGCGACGGCCAGGCGGTGGGTGAGGTTGACCTCGTAGCTGTTCCCGGCGCGCAGCTGCTCCTGCACCCGGGCGAAGGCCGCGGCGTACTCGTCAGGAGTCGCGACGTCGGGGGGGCGCCCGCCGGCCGCCGGGGGCGGCTCGGTCTGGAGGTGGTGGACGACGTGAACGTGCCGGGTGCGCATCCACAGCGCGTCCGGCATGGCGGCGTCGGGGCTGACCAGCGCTGGGAGGTCCGGCCGCGAGGCGTAGCCGAAGTAGCCGACCCAGTGCACTCCGGGCGGGTCCTGGGCGAGCTGGGCCTCGAGCACGGCGAAGACGTCGTCGCCGACGACCTCCGACCGTGCGCCCTGGTGGCGGACGACCTCGCGTCGCGAGGCGTCGTAGGTGAGCGAGACGTCGTCGTCGTCCAGCCAGCCCAGCAGCGAGCGGTGGCCGGACCACGGTCGGGACCCGCCGCCGTCGAGCCAGAAGCACCGGTCGTGTGCGCGCGCCATCGCCACGAAGCGGGGGACGGGGTCCTCGGCCGGGTCGATCACGACAGCTCCAGGAAGGTCGCGACCAGCTGCTGGCCGTGCTCGCTGAGCACGGACTCGGGATGGAACTGCACGCCGTGCAGCGGCAGGCTCCGGTGCCGGACCCCCATCACGACCTGCTCGCCGCTCCGCTCGTCGGTGGTGGTGGCGGTGACGGCCAGGCAGTCGGGCACCCGGGTCGCGGCCAGCGAGTGGTAGCGCACCGCGGCGTACGGCGACGCGAGGCCGGCGAAGACGCCCGTGCCGTCGTGCCGGACCGCCGCGACCTCGCCGTGCGCTGGCTCGACGGGCTCGACCAGCCCGCCGTACGCGACGACCAGGCCCTGCATGCCCAGGCACACGCCGAGCACCGGGACGCTGCCGGCGAGGACGACGTCGCGCCCGACCGAGAAGTCGGCCGGGTCGGCGGGATGACCCGGGCCGGGGGAGAGCACGACCCGGTCGAAGGACAGCACGTGCGCCGCTGTCGCGGCGTCGTGCTGCACCACCTCCGGGAGGCTGCCGGTGACCGCGGCGACGAGGTGCACGAGGTTCCAGGTGTAGGAGTCGTGGTGGTCGACGACGACCACCCTCGGCTGAGCCACGGGCGCAACGTACGCCCTTGACGCGGGGCACGAACAGGGGCATCGTTGCTATCTACGCATCGCCGTGCGTATCACGCAACACGACCGCGAGAAAGGACTGCGGGAACCCGATGGCGCTGTCGGCGTTCGACCTCTACTCGGTCGGCATCGGTCCCTCGTCCTCGCACACCGTCGGCCCGATGCGCGCGGCCAAGCGCTTCGCCGACGGTCTGGTCGAGTCGGGCCGGCTGGGCGACGTACGCCGGGTCCGGGCTGAGCTGTTCGGGTCACTCGGCGCGACCGGTCACGGCCACGGCTCGCCGAAGGCGGTCGTGCTCGGCCTGGAGGGTGAGCAGCCGGCGACGGTCGACACCTCCCGCGCCGAGACCCGCATCGACGAGGTGCGCAGCTGCGGGTCGCTGCTGCTGGCCGGGCAGGTCGAGGTCGCCTTCGACCCCGACGAGGACCTGGTGATGCACCGGCGGCGCAGCCTGCCCGCGCATCCCAACGGGATGACCTTCGCGGCGTATGACGCCGCCGGCGACGAGATCGTCTTCCGGACCTACTACTCGGTCGGGGGTGGGTTCGTCGTGGACGAGGAGGCGACCGGCGCCGACCGCGTGGTCGTCGACGAGACGCCGTTGCGGTTCCCGTTCACCACCGGCGCCGAGCTGTTGGAGGTCTGCCGGCGCGAGGGGCTCTCCGTCAGCGACGTGATGCTGGCCAACGAGACGGCCTGGCGCCCGGAGCCGGAGATCCGCGCGGGGA
Organism: Nocardioides sp.; assembly: GCF_036267815.1. GTDB lineage: Bacteria > Actinomycetota > Actinomycetes > Propionibacteriales > Nocardioidaceae > Nocardioides. The sequence continues at coordinate 58,645 of NZ_DATAVI010000023.1, forward strand.
TGCTGCACCTGTGGTCGGTGATGGCCGAGTGCGTGCAGACCGGCTTCCGGCACGAGGGCGTCCTGCCCGGCGGGCTCCGGGTGCCCCGGCGCGCTCCGCAGCTCCACCGTGACCTGCTGGCCAACGGCGAGGGCGACCCGCTGCACGTCATGGACTGGGTGAACCTCTATGCCCTGGCGGTCAACGAGGAGAACGCGTCGGGCGGGCGGATCGTGACGGCTCCGACCAACGGCGCGGCCGGGATCATCCCCGCGGTCCTGCACTACTACGTGAAGTTCGTGCCCGGCGCCGACGACGAGGGCATCGTGCGCTATCTGCTGACGGCGGCCGCGATCGGCATCCTGTTCAAGACCAACGCCTCCATCTCCGGCGCCGAGGTCGGCTGCCAGGGCGAGGTCGGCTCGGCGTGCTCGATGGCGGCCGGCGGGCTCGCGGAGGTGCTGGGCGGGAGCCCAGCGCAGGTGGAGAACGCCGCCGAGGTGGGCATCGAGCACAACCTCGGCCTCACCTGCGACCCGGTCGGCGGGCTGGTCCAGATTCCGTGTATCGAGCGGAATGCCATCGCTTCGGTCAAGGCCATCAACGCAGCGCGCCTCGCGATCAACGGCGACGGCAGTCACAAGGTGAGCCTGGACAAGGCGATCAAGACGATGCGCGACACCGGCCGTGACATGTTGGTCAAGTACAAGGAGACCGCGCGTGGCGGTCTGGCGGTCAACGTGATCGAGTGCTGAGTCCCGAAGGAGACAAGGAGTTGGCGGTCGCGACGCGGATCGACGGTAGGCAGGTCGCGACCGCGATCAAGGAGCAGCTCGCCGACCGGGTCAAGGTGCTGCGCACCCACGGCGTACTGCCCGGTCTCGGCACGATCGTCGTCGGCGACGACCCCGGCAGCCACGCCTACGTCGCCGGCAAGCACCGCGACTGCGCCGAGGTCGGCATCGCCTCGATCCGGGTCGAGCTGCCGGCCACCGCCACCCAGGACGAGGTCGACGCGGCGGTGCGATCGCTGAACGACGACCCGGCCTGCACCGGGTTCATCGTCCAGCTGCCGTTGCCACCGCACCTCGACATGTACCGCGTCCTGGAGCTGGTCGACCCCGACAAGGACGCCGACGGCCTGCACCCGACCAACCTCGGCAAGCTGGTGCTCGGGATCGACGGCCCCTTGCCGTGCACGCCGCGCGGCATCATCGAGCTGCTCCGCGCCCACGACGTCCCGATCACCGGCGCGAGGTTCTGCGTGATCGGCTGCGGCCTCACCGTCGGCCGACCCCTCGGCCTGATGCTGACCCGCCCCACCGAGCACGCCACGGTGACGCTCTGCCACGAGGCGACCGTGGACGTCGCCGAGCACGCCCGCGCCTCCGACGTCGTCGTCGCGGCCGCCGGCGTCGCCCACCTCGTCCGCCCCGACTGGATCAGCCCCGGCGCCACCGTCCTGTCCGTCGGCATCACCCGCACCATCGAGGGGATCCTGGGCGACGTCCACCCCGAGGTCGGCACCGTCGCCGGCAAGATCAGCCCCGCCACCGGCGGCGTCGGACCGATGACCCGCGCCATGCTGCTGACCAACATCGTGGAGATCGCCGAGCGGTCGGTGTGACGACCTGGCTGTTGCTGGGTTGCGCGATCGTCTGCGAGGTCACCGCTTCCCTCTCGCTCAAGCGCGCCCTCGACGTCCCGGCCATGTACGCCGTGGTCGTGGCCGGCTACGTCGCGGCGTTCGTCCTCCTCACGCTCACCCTCAAGCAAGGTCTCGGCATCGGCGTCGCCTACGGCATCTGGGCGGCCTGCGGCGTCGCTCTGACGGCGCTTGCCTCCAGGGTCGTCTTCGGCGAGCCGCTGACCGGCCTGATGCTCGCCGGCATCGTCTTGATCATCGGTGGCGTGCTCCTGGTCGAGCTCGGCGCCTCTCGCTGACGCGGAGGCCGTCGGCGCGCCGCTCGTCGAGGGCGAAGTGCTCGAGGACGGCGCCTACCACTTCTACCCATCCGTCGTCACCGCGCGCAGCTGGCTCAATGAGCACGGCTTCCTGGTGTGGTCGGAAACCGAGGGCGACGGCTTCCACCACTTCCTGCTCACCCGAGAGTGACCGCACGACGACGGTCGCCCCGTGACAGAAGACTTCGACTCGCTGACGGCTGCTTGGCGAGAGGCAGGGGCTGACCTCGGGCTGGAAGTGACGGCTCCCTTCGCGTTGGACGAGGAAGGGACCCTTGCGATCGCCTGGGTCGCTCACTTCGGCAGCCGGCGGGGCATGGTGATCGTCGGTCTCTCTGCGAGTGGCGCAGTCCGTGACCTGGTGCGATCGCAAGACCTGTACTGCTCATTCGTCAGCGAGGCCGCGTATCGCCACTATGCTGCTCCCCGGTCCGGGCTTCCCAGCGGGCACCGACACTGCTGGTCACGTGGGTGATGCGATCGGCTTCGTGAGGACGGGGCCCGTCGAGGAGATCTGTGCGCTGGTGGCGCCGCTGGTGATCCTGCGAGCCGGTCGGGTCTCGTGGCCGGTCGTCTTCGGGCTGGTGGTCGTGATGCGCATCCTGTTCCACCTGTACTACGGGCCGGCGGCGGTGACCGTGGCGGTGTGGGCGTTCGGTACGGCGATCGTCTACCTGTGGGCCCGCAGCATCATCGGGATCATGGTGGCGCACAGCCTCTACGACCTGACCGAGTCCCCGTCGGAGGTCGGGCACACGGGGCTCGCAGCCGTCCTGCACCTGAGCCTGATCCTGTGCTGCCTTGTCGTCAGTGTCCGCACGGTGCGGAAGGCCAGACGTTCCCGACGCACCCTCGCAGTCACCTAGCGCCAGGGGCGTGCGGGGACGGCGTAGGTGTCGTTGGTGGGGCTCGTCCACGAGTAGCTGCCGTCGGGCAGGCGGGTGTAGTCCCAGCGGCTGTGGGTCTTGGCTCGGTGATGGCCTCGGCACAGGGGTGCGAGGTTGTCGGGGTGGGTCTGGCCGGGTGGTCCGCCGTCGTCCATGTCGAGGTAGAGGTCGATGTGGTCGAGGTCGCAGTGGCGTGAGAGCCGTTGGCAGGCGGGGAAGACGCAGACGGGGTCGCGAAGGCGGACGAGCTCCGCCATGGCGTCGGGTGGGTCGTGGCGGTCGACGGGGGTGAGGTGCTCGGGGTGGTTGAGGTCGATGACGGGTTTGACCACGAGCGTGGTGTCGGCCAGCCACATGGCGAGCAGGTCGGAGGAGAGCACGCGGAGTCCGTGGGGGAGCCCGTCGGCGTGGATGGCGGCGGGGAACGTGTCGATGTCGAGCAGGGCCGACTCGTCGAGGTGCAGGTAGAGCGTCGCGGGCTTCCCCTGCGGTGAGAGGGGCCGGCCGCCGGTGACGAGGTCGGCGGCGGTGGTGGGGTCCGCGAGAATCCCGACGGCGCGGGCGCGGCGGATGTCGAGGGTGTCGGTGTCGCCGAGATGGCCCAGGAGGGTGGCGATCTGGGCGACCCGCTGGTCGAAGGCCTCGACATCGACAGTGGCCGGGGTGTTGCCGGGGGTGAGCCGGACCGATCGAGCGGCCAGGGTGTGCTGTTCGTTCGTCGATGGCGCGGTCGGGATCGTGGTAGAGGCGGGCCTCGTCGACCAGGGCCCGGGTGCGTGTGGTGGTCAGCCCACCGCGGGCGGCGGCGCGGGCCAGGAGCCGGTCGGCGTGGTCGGCGGCTCCGTGGGCGAGGTCGCGGGTGTGCTCGGCGGCGTACCTGGCGATGGAGGTCGAGATGGACAGGTCGCCGACCAGTGCCCAGAGGTGTGGGAGGCGGTGGGCGAGCTCGAGGGCGTCGCCCATGAGCGCGCGGGCGGCGTTGGTGGTCCAGCCCAGCGCGGCGGCCAGGTCGTACGGCGCGAACTCGGTCACGATCGGCGCGCCCTCGCCGGCCAGCGGCAAGAACCCCTCGCCGTAGAGGTCGCCGTCGCCCCAGCCGGCTACCTCCTCGGTGGAGGAGGCGGGGTTGGCGTGGGCCCAGGCCAGGGCGGCGACGAGGAGGTCGACGTCGGCCTGCTTGCGAGCCCTCAGCGCCGCCTTCGCCGACGACAGCACCGCACGAGCCGACTCGGCGTCAGTGGCGGATGCGGTGCTGGTCACGACATCCACTCAAGCGGCCACCACCGACAGTCTGGGACGAGTTTCCCCAGTACCCACAGGGAATCTGGGGCTTCTCAACGCCCGGCGGCGTGCTCGAGGCCGGTGAGGAAGGCGCTGCGTCGCATCCGGTAGACGGCGTAGCCCAGCGCGACCAGCAGCATGGCCACCAGCAGGGCCAGAAGACGACGACGGACCACTCCTGGAGCTCGGAACGCGCCCGCGGCCACCAGCAGCCAGCCCATCGCCTTGTCGCTGAAGTGCACGAACTGCTTCATCACCTCACCTGGGACGGCGTTCATCACGGCCTGGCGGTAGTCGTTCGGCAGCCGACGGCTGCTTGAGGAAGGCGATCGGTGGGAGCAGCCACCACCACCCGGAGAGGGGCCGCGGCCGGGGCACGGCGTCCTTGGTCGCGAGCAGGGCGTCGCGGTCGACCTCCTCCTCGTGCAGCTCGATCGCCGCTTGGTAGACCGGCCCTGCGACCAGCGGCCACGCCCCGAGGGACCCAGCCCAGGCGATCACGTGCTCCATGGCCCGACGTCAGTGCCGGATCCGGAGCCGGCGTCAGGCGGAGGTGAGCTCGGCGAGGAGGTCGCGGCGCCACTTCTCGGTCTCGGCGACCTGGTTGAAGGTGAAGACGTGGAGGCCCTCGAGCCCGAGCTCGGGAGCGCCGAGCTCGGCGGCGCACTTGCGCAGGAACTTCTCGCCGGTGAAGCCGCCGGGGGCGGCGAGCCGAGCGAAGGTCCCCTTGTGCTTGACCAGGAAGCGCGTGGACTCCCCGACGCCGATCTTGCCCGCCATCGAGAGCAGCTTCGCGCGGTCGACCGGGCCGGGGATGCCGAGCAGCAGCGGCATGGTGATGCCGCGGGTCCGCATCCGGTGCACCCAGTCGTCGACCACGCCGGCATCGAAGGTGAGGTTGCTGACGACGTGCGTCGCGTAGCGGCGCTTGTCCCACATGGACTGGATGGTGAGGTCGTCGGTGATCGTGGGGTGCGACTCGGGGTAGCCGGTGATCCCGACGTGGGTGAACGGGTTGCCGAGCGCGGCGAGCTCCTCCAGGAGGCTCAGCGCGTCCGGGTAGGCGCCCGGCGGGTCGGCGTCGCCGCCGGGGACGAAGATCCGGGTGATGCCCTTGCCGCTCAGGCGGTCGCAGATCTCGGCCAGCTCGGCCTTGTCGCGCACCATCCGCGCCGCGAGGTGGGGTACGGCGACGTACCCGTGGCCGGTCAGGCGCTCGGTCAGGTCGAGCGTGGGCTCCAGGCCCTTGCCGGGGGACGCGGTCACCGTGACGGTCAGCTCGACCGGGACGTGCTCGAGCACCTTGTCCTCGATGGTCGCCGTCGGCAGCACCTCGTACCGTGCGTTCTCCAGCAGCCGTACCGTCGTCTCCGACACCCTTGACTTGTTGCGCATGCCGCGTCCTATTCCGTAATACGCACCGCTACTCGCGCAGTCTAGGCCCAAGTCTCACCACGGATCCAGACGGTCCGGAAGGACACCGAGAAGCATGCCGAGAACGATCGCGAGGCACGCTGCCACCACGATGGCCGCTCCCCAGTCGACGACCACCGAGAAGATCAGCGTGGCGGTGCCGGTGACCAGCACGGCGACCCCCGCGACGACGACCTGGCTCAGGACGTGCCCGACGCGGACCACGCGTTCCTTGACGTGCTCGCCGAAGACCCGGCGGTGCAGCATGACCGGAGTCAGGTTGGCCCCGACCGAGAGGCTGGCCACCACGACCAGGCCCAGGTAGAGGTCCTTCTGCCGGCCGTCGAGACCGCTGAAGACCTGGGTGAACGGCAGGGTCAGGAGGAATCCCGACAGAAGCTGGAGCCCGGTCTGGGTGATCCGCAGCTCCTGGAGGAGCTCGCCCCAGTTCCGATCGAGCCTCTCGTTCGCAGTCTCGTGGCGATCGGAGCCTGAGGGTGACATCTCGCCTCCTCGATCGGTCTCTTCGACGCTAGGACACGCGCGGGTGACTGTCGCCCCGCCCGTGGTCCTCGCCGGGCACGATCCGGACGCGGTCGGGTTGGAAGCCGTGGTCGATGCCCCAGAGGATGGCGCGTGGCCGTGAGGTGACGCCGATCTTGCGGTAGGCCGACCTGATGTAGGACTTGATCGAGTTGATCGACAGCATGGTCGTCTCGACGATGTCGTTGTTGGAGTAGCCCTGCGTGATCAGCGACAGCACCTCGGACTCCCGGGCGGTGAGCCCCTCCTCGCGGCCGGGCCAGTCGCCGCCGACCGCACCCCCGCGACCGGAGTCCTCGAGGCGGACCGTCTCGCCGGCGTGGATGCGCTCGAGTGCCTCGACCAGGTCGGCCGCCGCCAGTCGCTTGCTGACGTACGCCGAGATGCCGGGCACCCGGGTGACCTCGACGGGGTCTTCGGCGCTCCAGGCGTAGACCACGACCTTGCCGATCTTGGGGTCGGAGACCAGCCGGCTGATGCGCTCGCGGTCGCGGAAGCTCTGGGCGAAGGTGTCGAAGAGCGCGATGTCGACCGACGCCTCCGGATGGGTGTTGACGTCGACCTCGACGACCTCGATCCGGTCGTCGTAGGAGCGCAGCATCGAGGCCAGGCCGTGGACGACGACCTCGTAGTCGTTCACGATTGCGAGTCGGATGGCCACGGTGCGAAGAGTATGGCCCCGCAGGGTCCCTGCGTGCTCACCTGCAAGGGTGTACCGGTCGCCCGGGGGTGGTGGCGCTTAGGCTCCAGCCGTGGGTCTGCACGTCCATCGCGCCGAGCGCACCGACGTTCTGGCGTCGGCGCTGGCCGAGCTGCTCTCCAGGCCACCTGCCGACCCCTTCGCCGGCGAGCTCGTCGTCGTCCCGGCCAAGGGTGTCGAGCGCTGGCTCTCCCAGCGGCTGTCCCACCGGCTCGGCGCGTCCGCCGCCGGCGGGGACGGCGTCTGCGCCCGGGTCGACTTCCGATCGCCGCGGTCGCTGGTCGCCGAGCTGACCGCGACCGCCGACGACGATCCGTGGGCTCCTGAGGCGCTCGCCTGGCCCCTGCTCGACGTCCTCGACGACTCGCTGGCCGAGCCCTGGGCGCAGACCTTGGCGCGACACCTCGGTCACGGGCTCGCCGGCGACGAGGCCGAGCTGCGGCGAGGGCGCCGCTTCTCGGTCGCCCGGCGGCTGGCGGGACTGTTCGCGACGTACGCCGAGCAGCGGCCGTCGTTGCTGGCGGACTGGTCGGAGGACCGCGACACCGACGGGGCAGGACACCCGCTCGCCGGTGACCTGGCCTGGCAGCCGGAGCTGTGGCGGCGGCTCGTCGCGCGGGTCGACGCCCCGTCGCCGCTCGAGCGGCACCGGAGCGCCGTCGGCCTGCTGCGCGCGCGCCCCGACGCATTCGACCTGCCGGAGCGGCTGTCGCTGTTCGGGCACACGCGGCTGTCGGTCACCGACATCGACCTCCTCGCCGCGCTGGCCGACAGCCGTGACGTCCATGTCTGGCTGCCCCATCCGTCGCCGGCGCTCTGGTCGGCGCTGCACGCGAGGGCCGGAGCCGGGGCTGTGGCCCGGGCCACCGACGACAGCCAGCAGCTGGTCGGGCACCCCTTGCTCTCGAGCCTGGGTCGCGACACCCGCGAGCTCCAGCGGGCGCTGGCCGTCGCACCAGCGGTCACCGACGTCCACGAGGGCTCGCCCGAGCCCGTGGACACGGTGCTGGGCTGGCTCCAGGCCGATCTCGCGGCCGACCGCGGAGCAGACGCACCCCGGCCCGCCGGGCGGTCGCTGAAGGTCGGCGACCGCTCGGTGCAGGTCCATGCCTGCCACGGCGTCGCGCGCCAGGTCGACGTGCTCCGCGAGGTGCTGCTCGGGCTCCTGGCCGACGACCCGACCCTGGAGCCGCGAGACGTCCTGGTCATGTGTCCCGACATCGACACCTACGCGCCCCTGATCGAAGCGGGGTTCGGCCTCGGCGAGGTCGTCGGCGACGCTGCCGGTGGTGGGGGCCATCCCGCGCACCGTCTGCGGGTGCGCCTCGCCGACCGGTCGCCGGTCCAGACCAACCCCCTGCTTGCCGTCGCCCGGGCCCTCCTCGACCTCGCCGGGGGCCGGGCGCCGGCGACCCAGGTCCTCGACCTGGCCCGGGCCGAGCCGGTCCGACGGCGCTTCGCGTTCTCCGACGACGACCTCGAGCAGCTCGACACCTGGGCCCGCGAGTCGGGCGTCCGCTGGGCCTTCGACGCCGAGCACCGCGCCGACTTCGGGCTCTCGTCGTACGTCGCGAACACCTGGGAGTTCGGCCTCGACCGGCTGCTCACCGGGGTGGCCCTCTCCGACGACTCGTCGGCCTGGCTCGACCGGGCACTCCCGCTCGACGACGTCGGCAGCGCGCAGGTCGACCTCGTCGGCCGTCTCGCGGAGTACGTCGCCCGTCTCCGCGCGGCAGCCGACCGCCTGACCGGCACCCAGCCGCTGAGCCGCTGGCTGGCGGCGCTCGACGACGGCGTCGGGTCGCTCACGGCGGTGGCGACGGCCGACGGGTGGCAGCCCGGTCAGGTCCAGCGCGAGCTCGGGCGCATCCGACGCGCGGCAGCCGGCCTCGAGACCGTCGAGCTGCGGCTCCCCGACGTGCGCGCCCTGCTGTCGGACCGGCTCGCGGGCCGCCCGACCCGGGCCAACTTCCGCACCGGCACCCTCACCGTGTGCACGATGGTGCCGATGCGGTCCGTGCCCCACCGGGTGGTCTGCCTGCTGGGCCTCGACGACGGCGTCTTCCCACGGCAAGGCTCGGTCGACGGTGACGACGCGCTCGCTCGCGACCCGCTCACCGGTGAGCGCGACCCGCGCAGCGAGGACCGTCAGCTGCTGCTGGACGCGATCCTCGCGGCGACCCGGACGCTGGTGATCACCTACACCGGCGCCAACGAGCTCTCCGGTCGCGAGCGGCCGCCGGCCGTGCCGCTCAAGGAGCTCCTCGACGCCCTGGACCTGACCGCGAGGTCGGCCGACGGGAGTCCGGTGTCGGCGGCGGTCACCGTGCGTCACCCGCTCCAGCCCTTCGACGCCCGCAACGTGACGCCCGGCCGGCTCGTCGTCGGCGAGACGTTCTCCTTCGACGCCGCGGCGGCCGCGGGCGCTCGGGCGGCGAGCCGCCCGCGGCGAGAGCCGCCGGCGTTCCTGGACGCACCGCTCGCGCCGCGCGCCGCGGTCGACGTCCCTCTGGCCGAGCTGGTCCGCTTCTGGACCGATCCGGTGAAGGGCTTCCTGCTCCGCGACGGCGTCGACATCGCCCTGCCTGCCGACGAGGACCAGCCCGAGGACGCCCTGCCGGTCGAGATCGACAGCCTCAAGCAGTGGGCGGTCGGCGACCGGGTGCTGAACGACCTGCTCGCCGGGTTCGACCCCGCGATCGTCAAGCAGCGGGAGTGGCGGCGCGGCGAGCTGCCACCGGGACAGCTCGGCTGGCGGATGCTCGGCCAGATCATCGAGCGGGCCGGGCCGCTGCGCGACGCGGCGGCCGCCCTGCGCGCCTCGCCGGCACGGGCCGTCGACGTGGCCATCGAGCTGGGCGAAGGCCGGCGGGTCGTGGGCACCGTCCCCGAGGCGTACGGCGACCGGCTCGTGCCGGTGACCTACTCCCGGCTCGGCGCCAAGCACCGCATCGCGTCGTGGGTGCGGCTCCTGGCCCTGGCGGCGTTCGACGGCGACCACAACTGGACGGCCACGACGATCGGCCGTCCCCACAGCCGCTCGCGCGGCGCGGTCGCCACCTCGTTGCTCGGACCCCTCGACCACAGCGCGCTCGACGTGCTGCGCGACCTCGTCGCGCTGCGCGACCGCGGGCTGCGCGCTCCCCTGCCGCTGCCCCTGAAGGCGTCGCTCGGCTACGCCCGCGCCCGGCGTACCCACGCAGACGTGGCCGACGCTCTGCTCAAGGCGGGCTACGACTGGCGTGACTCCAAGTTCCCCGGCGAGCAGTCCGATCCGGCCGCGCTGAAGATCTGGGGCCTGCTCGACGAGCCGCCCGACGTGCGCGCCGCCCCGGGTGACGGGGAGGGCTTCGCGGGCGAGACGGGCCGCTTCGGCGCTCTCGCGATGCGGGTCTGGAGCCCTCTCGTCGCAGCCGAGCAGGGGAGCTGGTGATGGAGCCCTTCGACCTCAGCGGTCCGCTGCCCACCGGCACGACGCTGCTCGAGGCCAGCGCCGGCACCGGGAAGACGTTCACCGTCGCGGCACTGGTGGCGCGCTACGTCGCGGAGGAGGGTGTGCCGCTCGACCAGCTGCTGGTGATCACCTTCGGGCGGGCGGCCAGCCAGGAGCTGCGAGAGCGGGTGCGCGACCAGCTGGTCCAGGCAGAGCGTGCTCTGGCCGACCCGGGGGCGGCCGATCGCGAGCACCCGGTGATCGCGCGCCTGCTCGACACCGACGACGAGGGCGTCGCCCGGCGGCGTCAGCGGCTGCGTGACGCGCTGGCGTCGTTCGACGCCGCGACGATCGCGACGACCCACCAGTTCTGCCAGACCGTCCTGCGCTCGCTGGGCGTCGCGGGCGACACCGATGCCGGCGCGACCCTCGTGGAGTCGCTCGACGAGCTCGTGGTCGAGGTCGTCGACGACGTCTACCTGCGCCGGTACGGCGGGCTGGCCACCGAGCCGCCGTTCGGGCGGGAGACCGCGCTGGCCCTCGCGCGCACCGTGGTCGGCGACCCGCACGCCGCGCTGGCGGCCGGCGCGGACGAGCGGGTCGGCTTCGCCCAGGAGGTGCGGCGCGAGGTCGGCCTCCGCAAGCGCCGGCTCGGCATCTTGTCCTACGACGACCTGCTCGGCCGGCTCGCAGAGGCCCTCGACGACGACGAGGCGCCTGCTCGTGAGCGGATGCGCCAGCGCTGGCGGATCGTGCTGGTCGACGAGTTCCAAGACACCGACCCCAAGCAGTGGGAGGTGCTCGACCGGGCGTTCTCGGGTCGCGCGACGATGGTCCTGATCGGCGACCCCAAGCAGGCGATCTACGCCTTCCGTGGCGGCGACGTCGTCACCTACCTCGCGGCGGCGGCGAGCGCCACCACCCAGCGCACCCTCGGGGTCAACCGCCGCAGCGACGCCGACCTGGTCGAGCGGCTCCAGGTCGTGCTGCGCGGAGCGGCGCTCGGCGACCCGCGGATCGTCGTCCGCGAGGTGACCGCGGCTCACCCGGGCACCCGCCTGGTCGGTGCCCCGTCGGCGGAGCCGTTCCGCATCCGCCGGGTCGAGCGTCGCGGCTTCAGGCTCGCGCGGGGGCTGGTCCGCGCCGATGACGCCCGCCGCCACATCGCCGCCGACTGCGCCGGCGACATCGCCGCTCTGCTCGCCTCCGACGCGACGTGGGACGGCGAGCCGGTCGCGGCGCGACACGTGGCCGTGCTCGTCGGCGAGTGGTCCCACGCCGAGCTGGTGCGCGACGCGCTGTCCCGGCGTGGCATCCCGGCCGTGGTCGGCGGCGGCACCAAGCTGCTGCTCGCACCGGCCGGTGACCAGTGGCTGACCCTCCTCGAGGCGCTCGAGCAGCCCCACCGGTCGGGTCGCGTGCGGGCCGCGGCGCTGACGGCGTTCCTCGGCCACACGCTGTCCGGGCTGGATGCCGGCGGTGACGAGCTCACCGACGAGCTGGCCGACCGGCTGCGGGGATGGGCGCTGCTGCTCCGAGCGCGCGGCGTGGCGGCGCTGTTCGAGGCGACCGAGGAGCGCGGCCTGACCGCGCGCGTGCTGGGCGTCGTCGGAGGCGAGCGCCTGCTCACCGACCTGCGCCATCTCGCCCAGACGCTGCACGAGACCGCCCGCCGCGAGTCGCTCGGGCTGACCGGGCTGCTGGAGTGGCTGCGCTCCGAGCGCGACAACCTCGCCTCCGAGCGCGTACGTCGCCTCGACAGCGACGCGGACGCCGTGCAGATCACGACGGTCCACCAGAGCAAGGGCCTTCAGTACCCGGTCGTCCACCTGCCCTTCGCCTCGATGCGCTTCGTGCGGTCGGTCGGCTGCGCGCGCTACCACGACGAGCAGGGCGGCCGTACCGTCGACGTGTCGGGCGGCGGCCCCGACTGGCCGGCGCACGAACGAGCCCACCTCGCGGAGGAGGCCGGCGAGGAGCTGCGCGACCTCTACGTCGCCCTCACCCGCGCGCAGTCGCAGGTCGTCGCCTGGTGGGCGCCGACCCGCAACACCCCCGACGGCGGCCTCCACCGGATCCTGCTCGGGCGGCAGCCGGGACAGGCCGAGGTCCCCCAGAGCCAGGACGTCAAGGACGACGCCTACGTCGAGCGCGTCCTGGGCCTGCTCCACCAGCTCGGCGGGCCGAGCCCCGAGCTGTCGGTGCCGGCCGACGTCGTACCGGCCCTCGCGGCGGCGTCTCCCGGCGACATCGCGGCCCGGGTCTTCGACCGCGAGGTCGACACCGAGTGGCGCCGCACGTCGTACTCCGGGCTGATCCGGATCCAGGAGCAGCCCGCGGGCGTCAGCTCGGAGCCGGAGTCCGGGCCGACCGACGACGAGGCCGACGCCGACACGGACGGCGACCCCCTCGCGGCGACGGCGACCGCCGAGCCGGGAGTGCTCTCGCCGATGGCCGCGCTCCCGTCGGGTGCCGTCTTCGGCTCGCTCGTGCACGGCGTGCTGGAGGACGCCGACCCCGACGGCCCGGACCTGCGCGCCGAGCTGGTCACCCTCGCCCGCGAGCAGCTCGCGTGGTGGCCCGCGGGAGTCGAGGCCGAGGCGGTCGGCGAGGGACTCGTGCCGTCGCAGCTCACGCCGCTCGGCCGCCTCGCTCCCGGGCTCCGGCTGGTCGACATCCCCCTGCGTGACCGGCTCCGCGAGCTCGACTTCGAGTTCCCCCTCGCCGGCGGCGACCGCCCGCAGGTCTCCGGCAACGACCTCCGCCTCGACGTCCACCTCGGCGCGCTGGCCGACGTGCTGCGCCGGCACCTGTCCGCCGACGACCCGCTCGCGTCGTACGCCGACCAGCTGGTCGGGCCGTTGGGGGAGCAGGCCCTGCGCGGCTACCTCTCCGGCTCGATCGACGTGGTGCTGAGGGTGCCCGACCAGACGGGCGGGCACCGCTACGTCGTGGTCGACTACAAGACCAACCTGCTGGGCGAGCCCGGCACCCCGGTGACCTCGGGCGACTACGGCCGCACCGAGATGGCGGGGGCGATGCTGCACAGCCACTACCCCCTCCAGGCGCTCCTCTACTCCGTCGTGCTCCACCGCTTCCTGCGGTGGAGACTGCCCGAGTACACCCCCGCCCGGCACCTGGGCGGTGTGCTCTACCTGTTCCTGCGCGGCATGTGCGGGCCCGAGACGCCGGTCGTCGACGGTCATGTGGCGGGGGTCTTCGACTGGTCACCGTCCGCGGACCTGGTCACCGAGCTCAGCGACCTGCTCGAGGGGGTGCGGCGATGATCGAGGCCTTCGAGACCGACGACGTCCACGACCGCAGGTTCGCGATCGGACTCGACGGCGTGCTCGGCGCCTTCAACGCCGCTGGCGTCCTCGAGGCGGCCGACGCCCACGCCGCCCGCCGGATCCAGGCACTGTCGGGCGAGCCCGACGACGAGGTTGGCCTGGCGGTGGCGCTGGCGGTCCGGTCGCTGCGGCACGGGTCGGTCTGCCTCGACCTGCGGGCGCTGACCGCCGAGCCGTTGCCGCACGGGCTGTCCTGGCCCGACGAGCAGTGGGGAGACCGGGTCGCGGCGAGCCGGGTCGCGCGCGCCGGCGTGGTGCGCATCGAGGAGGGCGTGGTCTACCTCGACCGCTACTGGCGCGAGGAGTGCCAGGTGCGCGACGACCTCGTCGCCCGACTCGGGCTGCCGCCGCCGGAGATCGACGAGACGCGCCTGACCGCGCTCGCGCCGGTGCTCTTCCCCGAGGGGTACGACGAGCAGCGGGCCGCGGCACTGGCGGCCGCTCGGCAGTGGACCACCGTGCTGACCGGTGGACCCGGCACCGGCAAGACCACGGCGGTCGCCGGGCTGCTGGCCCTGCTGGCCGACCAGTCCGACCGGCCCCTGCGGATCGCGCTGTCGGCCCCGACCGGCAAGGCGGCGGCCCGCTTGCAGGAGGCCGTCCGGACGGCGCTGGGCACTCCGGCGTTCGCGGACCATGTCGCCGCGGTCGGGCAGCCGACGGCCCAGACCCTGCACCGGCTGCTGGGCTGGCGGCGCGGCAGCCGAAACCGGTTCGGCCACGACCGGCGCAACCGCCTGCCCCACGACGTCATCGTGGTCGACGAGACCTCGATGGTGTCGCTGACGATGATGGCCAGGCTGGTCGAGGCGGTGCGGGCCGACTGCCGGCTGGTCTTCGTCGGCGACCCCGACCAGCTCGCCTCGGTCGAGGCGGGCGCCGTCCTCGCCGACCTCGTCGAGGGACTCTCGCAGCGTGCCCCCGCGACGGTCTCGACGCTGCGCACCTCCCATCGCTTCGGGCAGGAGATCAACCGGCTCGCCGAGGCGGTGCGCGACGGCGACGCCGAGCGGGTGCTCGACCTCCTGACCTCGGGCGGGGAGCACGCCGAGCTGCTCGACGCCGCCGACCCCGACGTGCTGAGCGCGCTGCGCCAGCGGCTCGTCGGCCACGCCCTCCAGCTGCGAACGGCGGCCGGGGCGGGCGATGCGGGCGAGGCCATCGCGATCCTCGACCGCCATCGGCTGCTGTGCGCCCACCGCGACGGGCCGTGGGGGGTGGGTCATTGGAACCGCCTGGTCGAGCGTGCGCTGGCGGAGCACACCGGGCTGCCGATCGGGGGCGGGTGGGGCCAGGAGTGGTACGCCGGGCGGCCCCTGCTGCTGACCAGCAACGACTACGGGCTCGACCTCTTCAACGGCGACACCGGCGTCGTGGTGGCCGCCGACGCCGGGGTGCGGGCGGCGATCGCGGTTCCCCGCGGGCACCGCGAGCTGGCGACCTCCCGCCTGGCCGGGGTCGAGACGATGCACGCGCTGACCGTGCACAAGAGCCAGGGCAGCCAGGCCGAGGAGGTCACGGTGCTGTTGCCGCCGGACGACTCGCCGCTGCTGACGCGCGAGCTGCTCTACACCGCGCTGACCCGTGCGGAGCGCAAGGTCTCGGTGGTGGCGACACCGGACGCCGTACGCCTGGCGGTCCGCCGATCGGCCCTCCGGGCGAGCGGGCTCGCGGCCCGCCTGGCTAGGCTCGACCCATGCTGTTGCTGAGGCTGGAGCTGCCGAACGTCCCCGGGTCGCTGGGCCGGTTGGCCTCGGCCATCGGTGCGGCCGGTGGCGACATCGAGTCGATCGAGATCGTCGAGAAGCGGGCCGACGGCACCGACGTCGACGACGTCCTGCTGGACATGGTCGACGGCGCCATGCCCGACTCGGTGGTCTCGGCGTGCAACGCCGTCGACGGCGTCCGCGTGCTCTGGATCAGCCGCTACCTCGCCGGCGGCAACCTCTTCCCGGACCTCGAGGTGGTCGAGTCGCTGACCGCCGACCCGACGCGGGCGCTCGACGTCCTGGTCGACGCCCTGCCCGTGGCGTTCCGCTGCGAGTGGGCGGCTCGGCTCGCCGACACCGGCAGCGGAGGCGCCATCGAGCACGCCACCGAGGGCGCGCCGTCGGCGGTCGACCTGCGGCCCGGGTCCGGCACCGAGCGGCAGGCCGTGGGCGACGACCTCGTGGCCGTCGCGCCGATGGCGGACGGTCGCGTGGTCGTCATCGGACGGCGGGGCGGCCCGGAGTACCTCGACTCCGAGATCGCCCGGCTCGGTCACCTGGTCGCGTTGGCGGTCTCCATCGCGCGGGCGCCGTAGCCCTCAGTCGCGAGGCTCGAGCAGGAAGACCGGGATCTCCCGCTCGGTCTTCTTCTGGTACTCGCCGTACGTGGACCACGTGGCCACGGCGTAGTCCCACCACTCCCGGCGCTCGTCGCCGGAGAGCAGCCGCGCGGTGTAGCCGTGCGGCTCGGGACCGTCCTGAAGCTCGACCTCGGGGTGGGCGACGAAGTTGTGATACCACTCCGGGTGGTCCGGCGCGCCGCCCTTCGAGGCGATCGCGACGTACTTCCCGTCACGCTCGACCCGCATCACCGGGTTCTTGCGCAGGTTGCCGCTGTGGGCGCCGACCGAGGTGATGACCACGATCGGCTCGCCGGAGTCGCGCAGCGTGTTGCCGCGCTCACCGCCGGAGGCCTCGTAGGTCTCGACCTGGTCGCGGACCCACTCGGACTTGCTGGGTGCATAGGTTCCTGACAGTGCCATGTCGGTCCTAACCCGTTGCCCTCCACCGGCATTCCGCGGAGCGGACGAGCCCCTACGCTGCTCGTCATGAGCGCGATCGAGGGCGTCAGCGAGATCTTCGACCCGGAGGCGTGGGACGCCGTCCCGGGCTTCGAGGACCTCACCGACCTGACCTACCACCGAGCCCGGGCCCACGGCACGGTACGCATCGCCTTCGACCGCCCCGACGTGCTCAACGCCTTCCGGCCGCACACGGTCGACGAGCTGCTCCGCGTGCTCGAGCACGCCCGGATGTCCAGCGCCGTCGGCTGCGTGCTGCTCACGGGCAACGGGCCCAGCGGCAAGCACGGCAAGTGGGCGTTCTGCACCGGAGGTGACCAGCGGATCCGCGGGCGCGCCGGCTACCAGTACGAAGAGCCGGACGGGGTTGCGGACGGCGACCGGGTGCAGGTCGACCAGGCCCGGCTCGGGCGGCTGCACATCTTGGAGTGCCAGCGGCTGATCCGCTTCATGCCGAAGATCGTGATCTGCCTCGTGCCGGGCTGGGCGGCCGGCGGTGGACACTCCCTGCACGTCGTGTGCGACCTGACCCTGGCCAGCTCCGAGCACGCCCGGTTCAAGCAGACCGACGCCGACGTCGGCTCGTTCGACGGCGGGTTCGGGTCGGCGTACCTCGCCCGGCAGGTCGGCCAGAAGCGGGCCCGCGAGATCTTCTTCCTGGGCCAGGAGTACTCCGCCGAGGACGGCGTCGCGATGGGGACGGTCAACCGCGCCGTCCCCCACGATCAGCTCGAGGCGACCGGCCTGGAGTGGGGGCGGCTGGTCAACGGCAAGAGCCCCACCGCGCAGCGGATGCTGAAGTACTCCTTCAACCTGATCGACGACGGTCTGGTCGGACAGCAGCTCTTCGCCGGGGAGTCCACCCGCCTGGCGTACATGACCGACGAGGCCCAGGAGGGCCGCGACCAGTTCCTCGAGAAGCGCGACCCCGACTGGGCGCCGTTCCCCTGGTACTACTGAATGTCCTGCGACATGACAGTCCGCAAAGGGAGTGAACTCGGACTCAGCGAGCATCTCTACGGCTCTTCGACCGGGCAGGACGATTCCACCTGCTGCGCGATGATGATGAACTGATCGACCGATCGCTCGCGATCGCGGTGGAGTCCGGACGTCGCCCCATGCTTTCTTTACAGCGAAGTCCAGTACTGGGCTTGGCGAATGCGCCCGCGCGAGCGACGCAGCCGTGCTGCCTATTCTCGACGCTCTCCAGGAGTTGGTGACGGTCCTGCCGGGGCGCCGCGACGCAGGGGCGTTCCTGGAATTGGCCGCCGACCTCGCCGA
>NZ_DATAVI010000024.1:0-20709 GCF_036267815.1 Nocardioides sp.
CTCCGTTGAGAGGATGGGCTCATGGTCGGGCCGCGGATTTCACTCCACGTAGGCGCGGTGACCGATCGTCGTTGGGTGGCCGCGTTGGACTTGCTCGAATCCGGCGAGGCGATAGTAGGCCTCGCCGAACTTGCGCTCTGCTGTGACCCCGCCACCGAGCGAACGCGCCGGAGGCTGCACGTCGAGTTCTCCTGCCCCTTTGACCCACTCAGGGGCGACGGACCGACTCCAGATCGGCTTGGCGGCGTCGCCACCACCGCCTTGACCCGAGCACGTGAGCTCATCGGGGATGCGGTCAAGGCCGACTCCCGCTTCGCCGCCCTGGTTGCCGACTCGGACGTGCTGTACGAGTTCGTGTACGACTACGGGATGGGCACGCTCCTTGTCGCGACCGCGCGGCTAGACGGGCCCTTGACCTGGAAGCAGTGACGGAAGCGGCGATTCGCACGCGTCGCGCGCTGGAGAAGGCCGCTCGCGCTGAGAGTGCGGGTGGAGAGCGAAGAGACCTACTGTGTCCCCCGTGATCGACACCTCTGAGTTTGATCTGGTCGCCGATGGGCCGACCGCGATCGGCGAAGCAGAGTTCAAGCGGATCCAATACCTGCTCCTGGAGTTCCAGCCCGCTCGCCGGGTCCGGATCGCCGACGGTTCACCGACGCGGATTCAGGTCGTTGGCTTCGGTGGCCCGGAGGTAGCGTCGGGGATCCTCGCCAAGGTCGAAGAGATCGCTGGCGCGTCGTTCCACCTGGAGGTGGTCCGGGCAGGTGATCCGAGGTTCGCATGCCCGCGATGCTCGCAGGATAACGTCGATCACTATCGAGTGATCGCAACTGGCGAGCCGCTCAGGGTGTGTCCCGAGTGCGATGCAACGTGGACAGCGGGGCAGCCCCTTGACCGCTCCTCCTTCGTTGATCTAGCGACGTACCTGGTGTCGCAGGGCCTGACCGATGAGGCTTGGGGACTCCTGGAACGGCAGTAGATCCGTCACGCTCAAGCCGCGGCGGTCTCGGGCAATCGCACATGTGCGACACCAACTGCCGCCCGATCCCATGTGCTAACCCATGTGCTACCGACCGTGTAGGTCGGCGTATCCCAAGGATGTCGTTTGCTGTTCCACCGTGCACTTCACGCTCAGTTTGAGCACGAATCGGGGCCTCGGGGGTCCAGGGCGTCGAGTCAACCTTGGCAGTTCAACTCCCCCCTCGCGCACGATCAGCCCCAGGTCTCGACCTGGGGCGGGTGGGCTGCCCGGCAAGGCGGATGCAAGAGATCACCGCCGAGGTCACTGTGACCCGCCTCAACGCCATCACGGCTTGATCACCCCGACCGGGACCTCGAGGTGGTGGGACAGGCTGTCGACGGTCACGAGGCGCTCGACCTGGCGTGTGCGCGCCAACCCGACGTCGTCCTCGTGGACATCCGCATGCCACCGCGGTGCGTCCCGTCGCCCGCTCGGCTGCCGAGACGGGCCACGTCGTGGCCGACCGGGACTCCCCGCAATGGGAGGCGCCCCCGCTCGCGATGCGAGCGGGGGCTTTGGCGCCTGCTTCCGTCCCCCCGGCCGGTAGTAGACCCCCCACAGCCGAACTCGTCCCCCCGGTCGAGCGGCTGATGTAGCTGACGCCGTCCCCGTCGGAGCACAGCGTCACCTGACCATGAAACGACAGAATCCGCGGTTCATGACGCCACCGGCCGTGGTTTTGCGGGATTTCTCAGGAAAAGCCGCTCGGATCACTCGACGACGCGGACTTCCTGGCCTCTTTTGACACTTCTTGGCCGCTGCAACCCCCGGGAAGTGCCAAATCCCCCGCTTCAGCGGGGTTTCCGACAAGCGCCCCGAGATGCCAAGGGGCCGAAATGTGAGGCGCCCCCGCTCGCGATGCGAGCGGGGGCTATGGCGCCTGCTTCCGTCCCCCCGGTCGGTAGCGGACCTCCATCAGCTCTGACATTCCCCCCGGTTGTCAGTGCCGGCTGGTGTGGTGGCTCTCCCCCCGAAGATCCTGGCCACAAAGAGAATTCAACTGGAGATCTTCCGGCGTCGGAAGGGGTTGCCCGAATGTTCTGCGCGACTTGCCAGGAGCCTGGCAAATCAGTCCCGCAGCCGCCGGACGAGGGGCCCGACGGGCCAGCTGGCGAGGTCGTGGCAGGCGACCACGGGCTGGACGCCGCGGATCGAGCTGGTGGTGAAGACCTCGGCGGCCGTGGTCAGCTCCTCGACCGCGACCGGGCGCTCGTCCACGGGCACGCCCTCCGACCGGAGCCGGGCGAGCACCCGCGCCCGGACGGTGCCCGGGAGGATGCGTCCGTCGAGCGCGGGCGTGACGACGCGACCGCCGAGCACGGCGAAGACGGTCGCGCTGCCGCACTCGAGCGCCCATCCGTCGTCCACCACCAGCACGTCGTCGGCGCCCTCGGGGTCACGGACGGCCCGACGGTCGGACCACTTGTGGTCGCCGAGCCCACCGGGAAGCTCGCGTGCGACCAGCGTCCGTGGGGAGAGCCCGGGCACCGAGATCGCGGTGGCCTCGGCCTGCCAGGCCCGACCCTCGGGGGAGTACGACGTGCGCAGCCGCGCCGTCCCGAGCCCCGCCGCGCCCGCGGCGATCCGCCGCGACAGGTCCTCGACGTCCACGGAGGCGTCGTAGACCTCACTCACCGACGCGGCCAGCCTGCGCACGTGCGCGTCGAGGTCGACAGCCCGCCCGTCGCGCACCAGGAGCGTGTCGAACACGCCGTACGCCGGGTCGGGCCGCATGTGCGCGACGGTACCGGCGGTCATACTGGCGCGCATGGCGCAGCGACGCGACGGGTTCCGGTGGGGTCGGCTCGTCACCGTCGTGGTGGCCCTGCTGGTGATCAACGTGCCGTTAGCCGTCCACGAGTGGGAGCTCCACCGCGCGGTGACCGACGGCGTCCTGGTCACGGCCACCGTCACCGGGGTCCGCCAGGACGGCGGCGACTTCGACGTCTCGTTCAGGCTGCCCAAGAGCGTCGACGCCGACCGGACCGGCCACACGGTGAAGGTCGAGCAGTCGGTCGGCGAGGAGGCAGCGCGGACCAAGCAGCTGCCCGTGCGCGTGCTGAAGGGCAGCCCGCAGGTCTTCCACGTCGACGGGCAGGTCCGCTCCTGGACGCCGCTCCTGGTGACGCTGGTCGCCGACGCGCTGATCGGCCTGATGCTGCTGCTGACCTGGCGTCGGGGCCGGCTGGTCCGGCGTCCCACCCTGGTCGGGATCGCCCTGGAGGACGTGCGGGCCGGCGACGATGGCTCGCTGCTGGACCGGCAGGAGGACGACACCTATGTCGTCAACGGCGAGGTCACCAGCACGGGGCCGACCACGCTGGTCGTGGCCCTGCGTGACCGCGATGTCGAGATCCAGCTGCGCGACCACACCAACCCGGTCGCGGTCGGCGAGCGCGCACGGGTGCGCACCCACCTGGTGGGCTGATGGTCCAGAAGGTCGTCGACACCCTGCTCGACGTGCCGCCTTGGATCGCGCTGCTGATCATCGTCGCGGTGGTCTTCGGCGAGGCCGCGCTGCTCTTCGGCTTCGTGCTGCCCGGCGAGACGGCGGTGGTGTACGGCGGAGTGCTCGCCGACGCCGGGAAGGTCTCGGTCGTGCTGGTCCTCGCCCTGGTCGTGGTCGCGGCCGTGGCCGGAGACAGCGTCGGCTTCGAGGTCGGACGAGCGCTCGGACCACGCCTGGTCCGGGCGCCGGTGCTGCGCAACCACGTCGAGCGCGTCGAGCTGGCCCAGGCCTACCTGCGTCGCCGGGGCGGGCGCGCCGTCGTGATGGGGAGGTTCACGGCGTTCCTGCGTGCCGTGATGCCGGGGCTGGCCGGGGCCAGCCGGATGGAGTACCGCAGGTTCCTGGTCTTCAACGTGATCGGGGGCGTCATCTGGGCCACGGCCTGCGTGCTGCTGGGCTTCTTCGCCGCCCACTCCATCGGTCGGATCACCCACGCCCTCGGGGTGACCAGCGCCGTGATCGTCGTGGTGATCGTGGTCGGCGTGCTGTGGGCCTGGCACCGTCGCTCGCGCGAGGCCTGACCCCGCAGACCCCACGCACGCCCCGGCTAGGGTGAGGGTCATGTCGGCCACCCCGTCGTCGTACTCCATCACGATGCGACTGCACACCGCGCCCGACCACGGAGTCGTCGGTGCTGTCGCGACGGCGATCGCGAAGGCCGGCGGCATCGTCACCGCCATCGACGTCGCGGACTCCAGCCACGAGCGTCTCGTCGTCGACGTCACCTGCTCGGCGGCCGACGCCGACCACGCCGAGGTGGTCGTCGGAGCCGTCCGCGAGGTGCCGGGCGTCGAGGTCCACAAGGTCAGCGACCGCACCTTCCTGCTCCACATCGGGGGCAAGATCGAGGTGAACTCGAAGGTGCC
This sequence comes from Nocardioides sp., assembly GCF_036267815.1. GTDB lineage: Bacteria > Actinomycetota > Actinomycetes > Propionibacteriales > Nocardioidaceae > Nocardioides. Next base: position 4,397 of record NZ_DATAVI010000024.1, read on the forward strand.
GCTGCGCACCCGCGACGACCTCTCGATGGCCTACACCCCGGGTGTCGGCCGGGTCAGCATGGCGCTGGCCAAGAACCCCGAGGACGTCCGCCGGCTGACCATCAAGGGCAACTCCGTGGCCGTGGTCACCGACGGATCCGCGGTCCTCGGGCTCGGCAACATCGGGCCCGGCGCGGCCCTGCCGGTGATGGAGGGCAAGGCGGCGCTCTTCAAGCGGTTCGCCGACATCGACGCCTGGCCGATCTGCCTGGACACCCAGGACACCGACGAGATCGTGCAAGCGGTCGAGTGGATCGCGCCGGGCTTCGGCGGCATCAACCTGGAGGACATCGCGGCCCCGCGCTGCTTCGAGGTCGAGCGCCGGCTGCGGGAGAGCCTGGACATCCCGGTGTTCCACGACGACCAGCACGGTACGGCGATCGTCGTGCTGGCCGCGCTGACCAATGCGATGCGGTGCGTGGGCAAGCGGCTGTCGGAGGTGCGGATCGTGGTCGCGGGAGCCGGCGCCGCCGGATCGGCGATCGTCTCGCTGCTCCTGGCCGGGGGAGCGGGCGACGTCGTGGTCTGCGACAAGGAGGGCATCCTGTCCGCCGACGACGAGACCCTGAGCCCGGCGATGGCCGAGCTGGCCACCCGCACCAACGCCTCGCGGCTGCGGGGCGACCTCCACGACGCCCTGCGCGGCTCCGACGTCTTCATCGGCGTGAGCGCACCGGGCACCCTGCCCGCCGAGTGGATCGGCGACATGGCCGACAAGGCCGTCGTCTTCGCCCTGGCCAACCCCGATCCCGAGGTCGACCCTGCCGACGCCGAGCGCTACGCCGCCGTCGTGGCCAGCGGCCGCTCCGACTTCCCCAACCAGATCAACAACGTCCTGGCGTTCCCCGGCGTCTTCCGCGGGCTGCTCGACGCCCGGGCGCGCGAGATCACCACCGAGATGCTGCTGAAGGCGGCCCAGGCGATCGCGCACGTCGTCAAGGACGACGAGCTCAACCCCAACTTCATCATCCCGACCGTGTTCCATCCCGACGTGCCGAAGGCCGTCGCCGCCGCCATCCGAGGAGCTGACACGTGAGCGAACCCACCACCCTGGCCGACTTCCACGCGACCACGATCGACGGGAAGGACGAGGACCTCGCGACCTTCGTGGGCGACGTGGTGCTGGTGGTCAACACCGCCAGCGAGTGCGGCTTCACCCCGCAGTACCAGGGCCTCCAGGAGCTCTACAACGCCTACGGCGACCGAGGCTTCGCCGTGCTCGGCTTCCCGTGCGACCAGTTCGGCCACCAGGAGCCGGGCACCGAGGAGGAGATCGCCGGCTTCTGCGAGCGCACCTACGGCGTGACCTTCCCGATGTTCGCCAAGATCGACGTCAACGGCGCCGACACCCATCCGCTCTACTCCTGGCTCAAGGACGAGAAGCGCGGCCTGATCGGTGGTGCCATCAAGTGGAACTTCACCAAGTTCCTGCTCGACCGCGAGGGCAACGTCGTCGACCGGTTCGCCCCGCAGAAGACGCCGGCCGACCTGACCGACGACATCGAGCGGCTGCTCGGGTCCTGACCCCTTGCGCAGCCGGGCCGCGCTACTCCCTGGCCTCGGTGGCGTAGAGCGCGGCGCCGACGATGCCCGCGGCGTTGCGCAGCTTGGCCGCGACGATCTGGGTCTCGATGTCGATCAACGGCAGGAACTGGTCGGCCTTCTTGCTGACGCCACCGCCGACCACGAACAGCTCGGGCGAGAACAGCTGCTCGAGCTTGCGGTAGTACGTCGTCAGCCTCTTGGCCCAGTCGTGCCACGACAGGTCCTCGCGCTCGCGGACGCTGGACGCCGCCCGACGCTCGGCGTCGTGGCCGTCGACCTCGAGATGGCCGAGCTCGGAGTTGGGCACCAGCACGCCGTCGTAGACCAGCGCCGACCCGATGCCGGTGCCCAGGGTCGTCACGATGACGAGCCCGCGGTGGCCCTCGGCCGCGCCGTACCGCACCTCGGCGAGCCCGGCCGCGTCGGCGTCGTTGACGACATGGACGTCGCGTCCGGTCTTCGCGGTGATCAGCTGGTCGACGTCCTCGCCGATCCAGTGCTTGTCGATGTTCGCCGCGGAGTGCACCACGCCCTTGACCACGACCCCGGGCACGGTCACCCCGACCGGCCCGTCGGAGGACTCGAACTTGCCGAGGAGCTCGGCGAAGACCTCCGCGACCGCGTCCGGTGTCGACGGATGCGGGGTGTCGATGCGAACCCGGTCCTGGGCGAACTCGCCCTTCTCGAGGTCGACCGGCGCTCCCTTGATGCCCGTGCCGCCGAAGTCGATACCGAACGGCAGGCCCGATCCCTTCCCACTCATGGGGCCAATCTCCCCGGCTCGGACGCTGGGAGCAACCTCGCGATATGTCCGGACCCCTGCGCCGGCCCTTCCTAGACTGGCTCGGGTGAGCAGCGCCGGAACGATCGAGTACTCCTCCACCGTCGGTCGCGGGGTGGTCCTCGCGGCGGTGCTGGGCTCGGGGATGGCGATGCTCGACGGGACCGTGGTCAACGTCGCGCTCAAGACGATCGGCAAGGACCTCGGCGCCTCGCTGGCCCAGCTCCAGTGGATCACCAACGGGTACCTGCTGCTGCTGGCGAGCCTGATCCTGCTGGGCGGCGCACTGGGTGACCGGCTGGGACGGCGGCGGGTGTTCCTGGTCGGCGTCGTGTGGTTCGCGGTGGCGTCGGTGCTGTGCGGCCTCGCTCCCGACCCCACGCTGCTGATCGCGGCGCGGGTCCTCCAGGGGATCGGCGGGGCGCTGCTGACCCCGGGCAGCCTGGCGATCATCGAGGCGGTGTTCGCCCGCGCCGACCGTGGGCGCGCCATCGGCGCCTGGTCGGGGCTCGGCAGCATCGCGGCGGCGATCGGTCCGTTCCTCGGTGGCGGCCTGGTCGAGTACGCCAGCTGGCGCTGGATCTTCCTGATCAACGCACCGCTCGCCGCGGTCACGGTGGTCGTGGCCCTGAGGTACGTCCCGGAGACGAGGGCGGAGTCCGACGGCCCCTTCGACGCCCTCGGCGCAGCGCTGGCGGCGGTGTTCCTGGGCGGGCTGACCTACTGGCTGATCGAGTGGCGGACGACCTATGCCCTGCTCGCCCTCGTGGTCGGGGTCGTCGCGGGCGTGGCGTTCCTGGTCGTGGAGCATCGCTCGGCGCACCCGATGATGCCGCTGAGCATGTTCTCCTCCCGCAACTTCAGCGCCGCCAACGCGATGACGCTGCTGGTCTACGCGGCGCTCGGCGCGATCCTGTTCTTCCTGGTCATCGACCTCCAGACCGTGCTGGGGTACGGCGCGCTGAAGGCGGGCCTGGCGACCCTTCCGCTGACCGTGGTCATGCTGCTGCTGGCCGCACGCGGCGGACAGCTGGGAGCCCGGATCGGCCCGCGGATCCCGATGACCCTGGGTCCCCTGGTGATGGCGGCCGGGGTGCTGTGGCTGTCGCGGGTCGACGCGGGCACGTCGTACTGGACCGGCGTGCTGCCCCCCGTCGTCGTGTTCGGGCTCGGGCTCTCGCTGATGGTGGCGCCGCTGACCATGACCGTGCTCGCGGCCGCCCCCGAGGACCGCACCGGCATCGCCAGCGGCGTCAACAACGCCGTGGCCCGCGCGGGGTCGCTGCTGGCGGTGGCCGCACTGCCGGTGGCGGTCGGGCTGTCGGGCGACGAGTATGCGGACCCCGGCGTCTTCGACGACGCCTACGGGAAGGCGATGGTGATCTGCGCGGTGCTGCTCGCCCTCGGCGGCGTGGTCTCCTGGCTGACGATCACCCACGGACCGGTGAGCTCGGCCCCCACGAGCGCGAACTAGCCCGAACCAGCCCGAACCAGCCCCAACCAGCCCCAACTAGCCTTGGCCCCCATGGAGGCCGGGGGACGCACGCGGGCCAGCGTGATCGGGTGCGTCGCGGGTCTGCTGCTCACCTCCTGCGGTGCGGGCTCGTCGGGCTCGCACCCCATGGCGGTCGGCTCGACGACCTCGCCCACGACCGGACCAACCACCTCGCCCACGACCGGAGCCACAACCTCCGCGCCGCCGGGCGTCGGGCCGCACGCGATGGCGCGACCGGGCCCGTTCCAGGCGCCGCTGCGCACCGCCGACGTGATGGTCCTGCGGCAGCAGCCGATCACCGACGCGATGATGCGCCGCGTCCGGCACCTCGCCGGCGTCGCCGACGTGCTGCGCTTCAGCTGGGCGCAGGTCAGCATCCAGGACCACGCCGTCAACGTCGCGGCGGTCGACCCCGCGACGTACCGCAGCTTCACCAGCTACCGGGTCGCGGCCTTCCAGCCCGAGTGGAACCGGGTCGCCGACGGCGAGCTCGCGCTGCGGGCGAGCTTCCGCCGGCAGGTGGACAGGTCCGGCTACGTCCGGCTCGGCGCCCGAGCCGGTGCGCCGCGGGTCCACGTCGGTGCCTACTCGCCGCAGGTCCCGCAGGTCGACGCCGTGGTCAACCAGACCTGGGCCAAGACCCTCGGCATGCCGCGGGGCAACGCCCTGCTGATCTCCACCGGAGACCGCACCCCGAACGCCGTGCGGTCGCCGATCCAGCAGATCGTGGGACACGACGCGTCGGTGCAACGGCTCGACGTCGCCGCCCGGCTCGGGCTCGACCCGCACGCCGTCCAGGCCGCGATCCTGGTCGGCGGCGCTGCCGCCGCGGTCGGCACCTACAGCTACACCGTGCTGGGCGGAGGCCGGATCCAGCCGCAGGCGTCGTGGGTGGCCGCCCACATCTCGACCCGGACGATGCCGATCGTGGGCCCGATGACCTGCAACACCGCGATGTTCCCCCAGCTGCGGGCGGCGTTGGAGGAGATCGCCGCCGACGGGCTGTCGTCGGCCATCCATCCGCAGCAGTACGGCGGGTGCTTCGTGCCGCGGTTCATCGCCGGCACGACGACCCTGTCCAACCACGCCTTCGGTCTGGCCTTCGACCTCAACGTGCCGGAGAACGAGCGCGGCACCGTGGGCCGGATGAACCGGCAGGTCGTCGGCATCTTCGAGAAGTGGGGCTTCACCTGGGGCGGGACCTGGGGGTTCACCGACCCCATGCACTTCGAGCTGAACCGGATCGTGCATCCGGCCACGTAGGCTCTGGCGGGTGAGCACGCTGGATGACGCCCGCGAGGGCATGGACCTGTCGGTACGCCCCCAGGACGACCTGTTCGGCCACGTCAACGGCCGGTGGCTGGAGACGGTGGTGATCCCCGACGACAAGGGCGGATGGGGGCCGTTCATGATGCTCGCCGACGCCGCCGAGGCGCAGGTGCGGGTCATCATCGAGGAGCTGGCCGAGGACGTCGCCGAGGGGCGGCGGGGGCTCGACGGCGACCCGGCCCGGATCGCCCATCTGTACGCGTCGTTCATGGACGAGGCCACCGTCGACGCGCTGGGGACCCAGCCGATCCAGCCACTGCTGGACGCGGTGGCCGGGCTGCGCGACGTCCGCGACCTCGCGGCGTTCCTGGGCGAGCTGGAGCAGGTCGGCGGCAGCGGCGCGTTCGGCGTCTACGTCGACACCGACGCCAAGGACTCCGAGCGTTCCCTGCTCAACCTCGTCCAGGGCGGCCTGGGGCTGCCCGACGAGTCGTACTACCGCGACGAGAAGTTCGCCGAGATCCGGGAGAAGTACGCCGCGTTCCTGACCACGATGTTCGGCCTCGTCGGGCGTGCCGACGCCGCCGCCGACGCGGCGACCGTGCTGGCGCTGGAGACGCGCCTGGCCCAGGGGCACTGGGAGCGCGCGGCCACCCGCGACGTCGACAAGACCTACAACCTGCTCACCCGGGCCGAGCTCGAGGCCCTGTGCCCGGCGTTCGACTGGGAGGCCTTCGTCCGCAATCTCGGGGGCCCGGTGGAGTCGATCGCCGAGGTCTGCGTGCGCCAGCCCTCCTACCTCGAGCACCTGTCGACGGCGCTCGCCGAGGTGCCGATCGAGCAGTGGCAGGTGTGGCTGACCCTGCGCGTCGTTCGGATGGCCGCGCCGTACCTCCCGGCGGCCTTCGTCGAGGCGAACTTCGACTTCTACGGACGCACCCTGAGCGGCACCCCGCAGCTGCGCGAGCGCTGGAAGCGCGCGGTCGCGGTCGTCGAGGGCTCGGTGGGCGAGGCGGTCGGGCGCGAGTACGTCACCCGGCACTTCCCGCCGGAGTCCAAGGCGATGATGGAGGAGCTGGTCGGCAACCTCCTGCGCGCCTATCGCGAGTCCATCTCGAAGCTGGACTGGATGAGCGAGGAGACCAAGCAGCGCGCCTACGCCAAGCTGGACATGTTCCGCTCCAAGATCGGCTACCCCGACGAGTTCCGCGACTACTCCGAGCTCGCGTTCTCCCCGGTGGACCTGCTCGGCAACGTGCTCTCGGCCAACGCGTTCGAGACCCGCCGTCAGCTGGCCAAGATCGGGTCGCCGGTCGACCGCGGCGAGTGGCTGATGCTGCCGCAGGAGGTCAACGCCTACTACCGCCCGGGGATGAACGAGATCTGCTTCCCGGCCGCGATCCTCCAGAGGCCGTTCTTCTCACCCGAGGCCGAGCCCAGCGAGAACTACGGCGGCATCGGCGCGGTCATCGGCCACGAGGTCGGGCACGGCTTCGACGACCAGGGGGCGAAGTACGACGGCTCCGGCAACCTCCAGGACTGGTGGGAGCCGGAGGACAAGGAGCGGTTCCGGGCCAAGCAGCAGGCCCTGATCGCGCAGTACGACGCGTTTGAGCCGCGGGCCCTGCCGGGCGAGCACGTGAACGGCGAGCTGACGGTCGGCGAGAACATCGGCGACCTCGGGGGTCTCACGATCGCGCTGGCGGCCTACGTCATCGCCCGGGACGGCGACGTGAGCACCGAGGACGTGAAGAGGCTGTTTCTCAACTGGGGGTTCGTCTGGCGCACCAAGCGCCGCAAGGAGCTCGACCAGCAGTACCTCACCATCGACCCGCACAGCCCTCCGGAGTTCCGCGCGAACGTCGTGCGCAACCTCGACGAGTTCCACACGACCTTCGCCACCGAGCCCGGTGACGGGATGTGGCTCGACCCCGAGGCCCGCGTCCGGATCTGGTGAGCCACCGCCTGCGCTTCGACTGGGGTCCGACGGGGGCCCGCGCCCTCGTGGCGGACGCCGAGCCCGGTGACGTGGCCGTCGTCGTCGACGTGCTGTCGTTCACCACGACGCTCTCGGTGGCCGTGGACCTCGGCATCGCCGTCTACCCGTTCCCGTGGGCAGCGGCGGAGGCCCCGGCGTACGCCGAGGCGCGCGACGCGGTGCTCGCCCGTGGCCGCCGGGAGGGCCTGGCGCGTGGCGAGGTCAGCCTGTCGCCGGCGTCGTTCGACTCGGCCTCGGGGATGGAGCGGGTCGTGCTGCCGTCGCCGAACGGGTCCTCGATCGCGTTCGCCCTGGCCGACGCCCGGGTTGCCGTGGTCGGGGCCTGCCTGCGCAACGCGGCCGCGGTGGGTGCCTGGCTCGCCGACACCACCGGACGGGTCAGCGTGGTGGCGGCCGGCGAGCGATGGCCGGACGGGTCGTTGCGCCCGGCGGTCGAGGACCTCTGGGGCGCGGGCGCGGTCCTGGCCGAGCTGGACCTGGCCGGGGCCGGCCCCGAGGCACGGATGGCCGTCGCCGCGTACGACGCCGTCCGCGACGAGGTGGCGGCGGCGCTGCCGGCCAGTGTCAGCGGCCGTGAGCTGGTCGACGGCGGCTTCGGGCGGGACGTCGAGATCGCGGGGGCCGTGGGCGCCTCGACGGTCGTGCCGGTGCTGCGCGGGGAGGCCTTCGGTGCCGCCGGTCAGCCGACGTAGAGCTTGCAGGCCTTGCCCTGGAGGGCGTGCCAGGTGGGAGGGCTCACGATCCCGCTCTGGCGGAGGCTGTCCAAGCCCTGGAACGTCCGGACCTGGCTGATGGTGGCCGCGTCGTAGAGCCCGGTCTCGGTGTCGTGGGGGTTCAGCTTCAGGGTGTAGAGCAGCTTCTGGAGCCCCCGGACGAAGATGCCGTCGCGGGCGGTCACGTCCATCCCCGGCCGCAGCAGCGGCAGCGAGACGTAGTCGAGGTAGCACAGGCACTGCACGGGTGCGGTGGCGCCGTTCTGGAGCTTGGTGACCACGTCGCCGCGATGGGCCACCGTCATCCGGGCCTGGCAGGCCTGGCTCACCGAGGTGTAGGGCCCGAGGTAGGCGGCGTACCCGTGGGCCGTTGCGTTCTGCTTCCAGACGGTAGGGCACGAACCGGCGATCTCGAGATAGCGGGTGTGGTCGGGATCCTCGGCGACCGCCGAGGCCAGGGCGGCCTGCGACCTGCTGGCCATCGTGACCAGCACGCTCTGCCCGGTGCAGGCCTGGTCGACCAACGAGACCCCGAGACCCAGCGGGTCGTGGACCGCGTGCGTGCGGTCGAGCAGGCTGCCGCTGACGACGCCACCGACGATGCCCAGGACCGCCGAGACGGTCAGGGCCAGGAGTCGGTTGGCGCTCACACCACCATGGTCGCAGGGTCGACCTGGCTCTCGGCCGGGCGACGCGGCAGGAAGAAGGCCGGCACCAGACACAGCCCCACCAGCACCGTCGCCACGAGGTACACCCCGCCGAACGACTGGCCCATGAAGTGCAGCCCCTGAGCGGTCAGGGCGTGGGCCTGGCTCTCGGACAGGTGCAGCTGGCCGGGAGTCGCGCCGTTCTGGAGGGCGAGCGTCGGCCCGACCGTCGACCTATGGTTGTTGTAGGCGCTGGTCAACAGCACCGAGAACAGCGCCGTCCCCATCGAGATGGCGATCTGCTGGGTGATGTTCATCAGCGTGGAGCCCCGGGCGACGTCGTTGCTCTTCAGGCTGGCCAGCGCGGCGGTGAACACCGGCATCATCGTCGAGCCCATGCCCAGCCCCATCACCACGAACGCGGTGATGATGTAGGTGTAGGACGTCTTGTCGTCGATCGGCACCATCATCGCCATGCCCACCGTGTCGAGCACCAGGCCGGTGAGCACCACCTTGCCGGGGCCGATCTTGTCGGCCAGGAAGCCTGCGATCGGCATGGTGGCCATGGCCCCGAAGCCCTGCGGCGCGACCAGCCAGCCCGACATCAACGGCGACTCGCCGCGGACCTGCTGGAAGTAGAGGGTGAAGAGCAGGGAGGCGCCGAAGAACGCCATCGCGAACAGCGTCATCGTCACCACCGCGACGGTCATGTAGCGGTTGGTGAACAGCCGGAGCTGGACCAGGGGGTGGATGTTGTGGCGGCGCAGCGCCCAGGGCACGAACGCGACGACCAGGGCGAGGCCGACGACGCTGGTGATGACCACCTGGCCGGTGAACATCGTGCCGTGCTGCTGCTTGGCGGCCGGGATCGAGCTCACGCCGTAGAGGAAGAGGGCCAGGCCAGGAGAGAGCAGCAGCATCCCGACGAAGTCGAAGCTCTCCGAGGGATGCACCTCGTCGCGGTCGAGCACCCGCCAGGCGTAGACCGCCGCGATGACGCCGATCGGGACGTTGATCAGGAAGATCCAGTGCCACGAGGCGACGTCGATCAGCCAGCCGCCCAGGATCGGGCCGAAGATCGGGCCCAGGAGCATCGGCACGCCGAGGATGGCCATCACCCGGCCCAGGCGCTCGGGCCCGGCCGCCCGGGTCAAGATGGTCATGCCGAGCGGCATCAGCATGCCGCCGCCCAGGCCCTGGAGGACCCGGAACGTCACCAGCATCTCGAGGTTGGTCGCCGTCGAGCACAGCGCGGAGCCAGCCGTGAAGAGCACGATCGCGATGATGTAGAGGCGCTTGGTGCCGAACCGGTCGGCGGCCCATCCCGTCAGCGGGATCACCGTGGCCAGGGCCAGGGTGTAGCCGGTCGCCGTCCAGGCGACCTGGGCCTGGGTCTTGGCGAAGATGTCCTGGAAGGTGCGCTGCGCGACCGCCACGACGGTGATGTCGAGGATCGACATGATCGCGCCGAGCACGACGACACCGGCCACGACCATCACGCGCGCGTCGAGCTTGCCGTCGTTGGTCGCGGTGGCGCCGCCGCCGGCCTGGCTCTCGATCTCTGTGCTCATCTGACTCCCCTGTACGTGTGTCTGGTGTCGAGCCTAGGGACTACCGCCGACAACCGGCGAGCCGATGGCGGCGTTCTCGCTCTCGGGTTGACGCACGGGGGCGTCCGGACGTGACACGTCGGTGCTGATCTGGTCGCGCAGGAGGAGCGCGATGTAGGCCGCCGCGACGGCGGTGACGACGGCCATGATCGCGAAGATCTGGCGGTAGCTGAGGAGGACGACCAGGAGTGAGCCGAGCGCCAGGGAGATCGCCTGCGGCGTCGCCATCACGACCTCGATCGCGGCCGAGACCCGGCCCATGATGACCTGGGGGGTACGGCGCTGGACCAGCGTCATCAGCGAGACCGTGATCACCGGCAGCGCGGCCCCGAACACCGCGGCACTCACGCAGACGACCACGAAGCTGTGGGTCCAGCCCATCACGGCGATGCCGACGACGAGCAGTGCGAGCCCGGCCACGCAGGTGGCCACCTCGCCGAGGCGCTTGACGACCGCGCTCGAGCACAGGCCGCCTGCGACCGCGCCCACTCCCTGGACCGAGACGATCACCGAGACGTAGGTCGGCGGCTTGCCGAACGCGTCGAGGAGCGCGTAGATCGCGGACTCGGTGAAGCCCAGGACCAGGATGCACACCGCGAAGCCGACGAGCACGTGCTTGAGGACCCGCTCACCGGCCAGGTGCCGCAGGCCCGCCGTCAGCTGCGCCCACAGGTGGGTCGTCTCGGCCTCCGGCCGCTCCTCGGACAGGGTCAGGGTGGAGATGACCAGGGCGGCGGCGAAGAAGGACGCGGCGTCCACGACCGCCACCGCCCAGCCGCCGAGCCAGGTGAACAGCAGCGCTCCGAGCAGCGGCCCGAACAGCCGGAAGGACTCCTTGGTGGTCTGGAGGGAGGCGTTGGCGTCGACCAGGGCCTCGTCGGGCATCAGCTCCTTGAGCAGCCCGTTGAGCCCGGCGGGCAGCACGATGAACGACACGCCGTAGCCGGCTGCCACCACCCAGATCAGCCACACCTGCCCCTGGCCGCGGACGAGGACCAGCGGGAGCACCATGAGGCCCGAGACGACATGGCCCCAGACCAGCAGCGGCTTGCGGCGCACGCGGTCGATCCCGATCCCGAGCAGGGGGGCGGCGAAGGCCGGAACGGCCAGGAAGAAGAACGTGAGCCCGGCCTGGGCGTTGGAGCCGGTGATCGTCTTGACCCACATCGACAGCACCAGCAGCATCACCGAGTCGCCGAACGACGACGTCGTCAGCCCGGCGTACAGGCGGCCGAAGCCGGGCTGCCGGAAGGCCCGCCTCACGGGGTCGCCTCGAGCCCGGGCAGCAGCAGCGGCGCCCCCCAGGCCACGAGCTCGCACAGGCGCGATCCCGACGGGCGCTGCGCCGGGTCGGTCAGCCGCGCGGCGTACCGCTCCAGCACGGCGCGGATCTCGAGGTTCAGCGCGTCGAGCTCGTCGGCGGTGAGCCAGCTGGCGTGCTCGCTGCTGGTCGCGGCGTCAGCCCAGTCGACGTCGCCGTCGTCGAGGAGCTGGGACCTGGCCTGGAGATAGCGGGCCACCTGGCGCTGGAGCAGCATCTCCGAGAGCGCGCGACCGGCCCGGCGCTCCCCCGGCGAGGCCTCGACGTCGTCCCACGCCAGCCCCATCTGGCGGACCTGCCACGGGCGCTGCCGCCCGATGCCGCCGCCGGCCTCCTCGACGAAGGCGTGCTCGGCCAGCTTGCGCAGGTGCCACGAGCAGTTGGCGGGGCTCTCGTCGAGCCGGTCGGCCAGCTCGGTCGCCGTCAGCGGACCGTCGACGGTCAGCAGCTCCATGATGCCCAGGCGCACGGGGTGGGCGAGGGCCTGGAGCTCGCGCGGGTCGCTCAGCCGTCGGTACGACGGTCCGGCCGCTGCCGCGTCTCCTTGTCGTGGGTCTCGTGGGGATGCGCCCGCCGCTTCGCCCGCCGCTTCGCCTGGCCCTTGCGTCGCGAGGTCATCGCGCGCTCCCTTCGTGGTCGACACGGGTTGAAAGTATCCTTTCGAAAGGACTCTTGCAACCCGTGCGGACCCCGGTGTCGGTGTCGGTAGATACCGTCGGCAACGACGCGGCGGGGCTGGTGATTCCGCGACGGCGGTTCGCGGCGAGGGGGAGGTGACGCGTGGGCTTCGTGCCACTGACCGGTCCCGCGACCCTGCACGCCGGGGCGCTCCCGCGGGAGTCGACCGTGGAGTTCACCGACGGGGTGGCCGGTCGCCGCACGATCACGCTCCCGATCCGGGCGGCCCTGCCGGTGCTCGCGAAGGCACGGACGTCGGCCGAGGCGCACCCCTCGGTCGCGCTGCTCGCGGCGGCGTCCCTGGTGGGGATGCGGTTCGTGGCGGCCGGCAAGTTCGAGCCGCGCGACGGCTCCTGGCGTCCGGCCGGGCTCGACCCCGAGGACGACGACCGGCTCCGCAGGCTCGCCGCGTCCCGGGCGTACGACGGCGTGTCTGCCGACCTCGCGGAGACCGTCGTTCGCCGGGTGGTGGAGGCGGTGGTCGACACCATGCCCCGCACTGCGCCGGCCCCGCATCAGCCGCAGTCGGCCGAGCCGTTCGCCAGCCGCCTCCAGGGCCTCGTGGCCCGGCATGCGCAGGCGCGCACCGACCTGCCCCAGCTGGTGACGCTCTCGCTGCGTGTGGAGGCCGACGAGGGGGAGCTGGTCGCGGGCGCCTGCCGGCTCGTGCTCCAGGTGCACGACGAGCTCGATCCCGTGCACGTGTGCGACGCGGCGAGCCTGTGGGCCGACCCGCCGTCGGTGCACGGCTTCGGCGACCGTGCGCGCACCCACACCGTCCTGGCGCTGCGCGACGCGGCGTCGGTCTGGTCTCCCCTCGAGCGTCTGCTCGAGCAGCGCGTCCCCGACGAGCTCAGGCTCGAGACCGACGACCTGGTCGGCCTGCTCGAGGACGGCGTGGCGGCGCTGCGCGCGGCGGGGGTCGACGTGCTCTGGCCGCGCAGCCTGGGTCGCGACCTCCGGGTCACCGCCACGCTCGACCGCGCGCCGGGCCGACGCGACGGCCAGCTGGTCGAGGGCGTGTTGAGCGGCGACGCGCTGTTCACCTTCAACTGGCAGGTCGCGCTCCGCGGCGAGCCCCTCACCGACGAGGAGATGGACCGGCTCGCCCGCGCCTCGTCCCCGATGCTCAGGCTGCGCGGGGGCTGGACCGTCGTCGACCCGGCGGTCGCCCGCAAGGCGCGCAAGCGGCTGATCCGCACGGTCCCGGCCGCGCAGGCGGTGGCCGCGGCGCTGACCGGGGTGGTGGAGGTGGAGGACGCCCCGGCCGAGGTCGTGGTGGGAGCCAGCGTGCTCCGGGTCCGCCAGCAGCTGCTCGGTGCGGCCACCGCGGAGCCGCTCCCGGCCCCGCCGGGGCTGGCGGCGACCCTGCGCGACTACCAGCGGCACGGCTTCACCTGGCTGGACACCCTCACCTCGCTGGGACTGGGGGCCTGCCTGGCCGACGACATGGGGCTGGGCAAGACCGTGACCCTGATCGCGCTCCATCTCCAGCGCGCGAGCCGCAGGCCAGGACCGACCCTGGTGGTGTGCCCCGCGTCCCTCCTGGGCAACTGGGAGGCCGAGATCCGGAGCTTCGCCCCGGGCGTCGGCGTACGCCGCTTCCACGGCGGCCAGCGCCGGCTCGACGGCCTCGAGGCCACGGCCGAGCGGCCCGACCCCGGCTTCGTGCTGACGACGTACGGCACTCTTCGCCGCGACGCCCCCACCCTCGCGACCGTGGGCTGGGGCCTGGCCGTGGCAGACGAGGCGCAGCACGTCAAGAACGCCCGCTCGGCGACCGCGCGGGCCCTGCGGGCGATCCCGTCGGCCGCCCGCGTCGCCCTCACGGGCACCCCGGTGGAGAACGACCTCACCGAGCTCTGGGCGATCCTCGACTGGGCCACCCCGGGGCTGCTCGGCAGCCGTCAGGCCTTCCGCCGCGTGTGGGCCGCGCCGATCGAGTCCGGGCACGAGCCGACGAAGGCCAAGCAGCTGGCCGCCCTGATCGGCCCGTTCCTGCTTCGTCGCCGCAAGAGCGACCCCGGAATCGCGCCCGAGCTCCCGGACAAGACCGAGACCGACCACCTCCTGGGGCTCACCCGCGAGCAGGTCGTGCTGTACGAGTCGTTCGTCCGCGACACGATGGAGCGGATCCGACGAGCCGACGAGGAGACCCGGCGGGGACTCGTCCTCGCGCTGCTGACGGGGCTCAAGCAGATCTGCAACCACCCCGCGCACTTCCTCAAGCAGTCCGGCGGCCGGTTGGCCGGGCGCTCGGAGAAGCTCGACCTCCTCGACGAGCTGGTCGGGACCGTGCTGGCCGAGGACACCTCGGTGCTGGTCTTCACCCAGTACGTCGCGATGGCCCGGCTGCTGGAGGACCACCTGTCTCGCTCCGGCGTCCCGCACCAGCTGCTGCACGGCGGCACCCCGGTGCGGCGTCGCGAGGCGATGGTGGCGTCGTTCCAGGCCGGCGAGGTGCCGGTGTTCCTGCTGTCGCTCAAGGCCGGGGGGACCGGGCTCAACCTCACCCGCGCCGATCACGTCGTCCACGTCGACCGCTGGTGGAACCCCGCCGTGGAGGACCAGGCGACCGACCGGGCCCATCGGATCGGCCAGACCCGGCCGGTGCAGGTGCACCGGATGGTCACCCAGGGCACCGTCGAGGAGCGGGTCGCCGAGCTCCTGCGCCGCAAGCGGTCGCTCGCCGACGCCGTTCTCGCCCATGGTGAGACCGCCCTGACCGAGCTCGACAACGACGAGCTGCTCGACCTCGTCGCGCTGCGGAGGATGCCGTGAGCAGCGCTGCGACGACCGCGGTGACCTTCTCCCGCATCCCGCCCCGGCGCTCGACCTCCCGGGCGGCGACCTGGTGGGGCCGGGCCTGGGTGCGGGCCGTGGAGGAGGCGTCGTACGCCGAGTCGGACCTGCACGCGGCTCGTCAGCTCTCGCGCAGCGGGACGATCGGGGGGATCACCGTCGGCCGGGGGTCGCTGGTGGCGGAGGTGCACCATCGCGCCGACGTCTGGCCGGTCGGCGCGACGGTTCCCGCGCTCGACGCCGTCAGCCACGGCGCGTTCCTGGGCGTGGTGGCCGGTGAGTCCGGTCATCTCGCGGCACTGATGGCCGGCGAGCTCCCGCACCGGCTGGTCGAGCAGGCCGAGGAGGCCGGTGTCGAGCTGCTGCCCTACGGCGGCGAGCTCGGCGCGGCCTGCCCCTGCGGAGCCTGGGTCGACCCATGTGTCCACGCCCTGGCGGTGATGCTCCAGGTCGCCTGGCTGGTCGACGGCGACCCGTGGGTGCTGCTGCGCCTGCGCGGCCTCACGCCCGATGACCTGGCCCCCGGCCACCCGCAGTCCGATCCGCGGCCGGACGACCTCGCGGTGGCCATGGACGCCGCCGCCCGCGCCGCGCGGGTGCTCGCGCTGGCCGACGACCCGACGACCGAGATCACCCACCTGCTGTGAGCCTGCCACCGAATCCGGTGGAGGACTGTCGGTGCCTGGTGCGAGGGTGTGGTCATGACTGACGCGGGAGACCTCACCACGACCACCTCCACCTACCGACTGCTCGACCGCGGCGGCGAGGTGATCGATGTCGCGGAGCTGCCGACCGACGGCGAGGCACTCGTCTGGCTCGAGGAGGTCAGGCGTCATCGAACGCCGCCGGTGTTCATCCGCCGGATCGAGCGGCGCGACGGCGACGAGTGGACCTACGTCTCGCCCGCGGGGGACGACTCCTAGCCGAGCAGGGCGCCCATCGCCATCCGGCGCAGCACCACGCGCATCGCCTCGTCGGCGATCAGACCGCTGTGCGGCGTCGAGTTGATCAGCCCGAAGGCGGCGTGGGCCATCACCCGCGCTCGGTCGCTGCGCAGGCCCCGGTGGACGCGGCGGAGCTGGGCGGCCCACACCTCGACGTACTCCCGCTGGAGGTGGCGCACCCGCTCGCGCGCGGCCGGCGGCAGCGACTGCCAGTCGCGGTCCTGGACGACGATCAGCGATCGGTGGCGCAGGGCGAAGTCGACATGCCAGGCCACCAGGGAGTCCAGTGCGTCTCGTGGCGACGCTGCGCCGTCGGCGCGGGCACGGCCCTCCTCGAGCAGTCGCTCGCTGATCCCGACCAGCATGGCGGCGAGCACGGCGTCCTTGGAGTCGAAGTGCTTGTAGAGCGCCGGCCCGGTGATGCCGCAGGCCTTCCCGATCTCGGCGACGGACACGCCGTGGAACCCCCG
>NZ_DATAVI010000025.1:0-15141 GCF_036267815.1 Nocardioides sp.
GGCCGGCTCGATGCGGACCGCGACGGCCACGGCCAGGACGACGAACAGCACCGCCAGCAGCACGTAGACGGCGACGCGTGGGGCGGGCAGGAACTGGACCATCAGACCCGAGATCGCCGCACCGAGCCCGATCCCGATGGCCGGACCGACGCTGTTGAGGAGAGCACCGAGGCGGCGGCCGTCGCCGCCGGCGAGATCGAGGACTCCCGAGGTCACCGCGCCGAGCCCGGTCCCCGCGGCAAGCCCCTGGAGCAGTCTGCCCACGAAGAGGGCCGGCACGCCGGACGCGGTCATGAACACCACCATGCTGAGCGCCTGGACCAGCAGGGAGGCGACCACGACGGGCCGGCGCCCGATCTGGTCCGAGAGCCCGCCGACCGTCAGCAGCGCGACGACGAGCGGGCCCATGTACACGGCGTAGACCATCGTCAGCGTGCTCGCCGTGAAGCCCCATCGATGTTGGTACACGACGTAGAGCGGCGACGGGGCGACGGACGCAGCCATCAGCAGGGGCAGCGTCATCGCCATCAGCCAGAAGCCTGGACGGTGGTGGACCGAGGCTTGGACCTCAGAGGTCATGGCGTCTCCACCGAGCCGGACCCCTCTCCCCTCGCGCGACCGTTACGATAGTCATATCATCATAATCATCTGTCTGTATAAGGAGCGAGATGCGCACGTTTTCCACAGTCGAGGAGCTGAAGGCCGCTGTCGGTGAGGAGATCGGCGTCAGCGAGTGGCACGCGATCCCCCAGGCCCAGATCGACCTCTTCGCCGAGGCGACCGGGGACGACCAGTGGATCCACGTCGATGCGAAGCGCGCCCGGAGCGGGCCCTACGGAACCACCATCGCGCACGGGTACCTCACGCTCTCCTTGCTCGCGCCCCTGATGAAGACCGTCTACGAGATCGTGGGCGCCAGGATCGGGCTCAACTACGGGCTGAACAAGGTCCGGTTCGCGGCGCCGGTGCCCGTGGACTCGCGAGTGCGCGTCCGCGTCCGGCTGGTGTCGCTGGACGACGTGGCGGGCGGTCTGCAGGCGGTCTGGTCGGCAGTCGTTGAGCTGGAGGGATCGGACAAGCCGGCGTGCATCGCCGAGCCGGTCACCCGACACGTCTTCTGACCCGGCCTCAGCGGCGCAGCACCAGACCCTGCTGGGTGACCGTGAGCACGAGCGTGCCGTCCGGGGCGAGCACCCGGGCCCGCGACTCGACGGTCGAGCCGGCCACCACCACCGCCTCCTGGTGGAACAGGAGCCAGTCGACCTCCGCCGGGGCGGCGTAGAACCGGAGGTCGTGGTCGAAGCTCGCGGCGTACGTCGTGACGCCGTCTCCGAGCTCGCCCATCGTCATCAGCGGTGTCGCCAGCAGATTGACGTCCGAGAGCAAGGCGAGGACGGCGCCCACCTCGGCACCGACGACCGGCGACAGGGGTCGCACCCAGAGCCACTGCTCGGCCGCCAGGTCGCGGTCGCGGATGCGCACCGGCGGCGGCCCGTCGACGTAGCGCACGTCGATCACGCCCATCGTCACGTGGTCGAAGTAGTCGCCGACGACCTCGGGGTCCCGGCCGGCGACGAGGTCGGGCGGGTCCAGCTCGTCCGGTCCGCGGACGCCGGGGGGTAGGACGGTCTCGAAGGCGGCCGGCGGCAACGCGGACAGCGCGACCAGTGCGTCCACCACGACCGAGCCGTGCTGGACGCCGACGACCCGGCGCCAGGCGTAGCGCCGGCTCTCGCGCTGACGCTCGACGGTGTAGGTCACTACCGAGCTCGGCTCGGGCGCCGAGACGAAGAAGGCGTGAAGCGAGACCGGCCAGGGGTGGCCGGGCGTGGACTCGTGGGCGGCGGTCCAGCACTGACCGAGGATCTGGCCGCCGAACATCGAGCCACGGCGCATCGGGACCGGCGTGCCCTCGAAGACGTCGTCGCCGAGGCCGGTCAGATCCACCATCCGGGTCAAGGTCGTCGACGGCTGGGTGCGCTCCGGTCTCACCGCTCGCGTCCGCGACCGAGCCGTTGGACGACCAGCCTCTCGGTCCCGGACCGATGGGCATCCGAGACGCGGATCAGCTCGTCGACGTCCTCGGCCCGGACGGCGGCAACGATGGCCTCGTGCTCGGCCCTCAGGTGACCCGGCGCCTCCGGCTCGTAGAGGTAGAGCGAGCGGTAGAAGCCAGAGATGTACCAGAGCCGGGAGACCTCTTGGCGCACCAGCTCCATCGCGGACGGGTCCAGCAGCAGGAAGTGGAACTCGCGGTTCAGCCGTTGGTACTCCTCGGACGACTCGGCCGGCCGCAGGTGGTCCATCCGCTCCAATATGTCGTCCATCAGGTCGGCGTCCACGGCAGCCAGGTCGATGGACCTGATCAGCTCGGTCTCGAGGAGTCGGCGCATGAGGTAGATGTCGGCGAGGTCGCCGCTGTTGAACCGCGCCACGGTGAACCCGGTGTTGGGCTTGTGAACCAGCAGGCCCTCGGCATGCAGCTGGGCGAGCGCCTCTCGCACCGGGATGCGACTGACCTTCAGCTGCTCGGCGAGGTCGCCCTGATGGACCTTCTGACCCGGCAGCAAGTCGCCCGCCAGGATCATCCGGCGGATCTCGACCAGACATCTCTGGACCCCTGACAGCTCGCGCAGGGCGGTCGGCGTGGACACTGCCATGGCGCTCCCCTCGGCGTGGGCCGTCCGGCGTGGACACGGCGGACAAGAACGTATACATTCTTGCATGTTTTTACGAATCCACTTCTTGGCAGTATGACATGCGCCCGCTGGCCCAGAAGAGCACGACGCAGGGCCGAAGGAGTGGCGTGGGTCTTCAGCTGGACGGTCTCGACGCACTGCTCTCCCCGAAGTCGATTGCCGTGCTGGGCGCCTCGGCCGACCCGAGCAAGATCGGCGGCCGGCCACTGACCTATCTGCGAGCCAACGGGTTCGCCGGTGAGATCTACCCGATCAACCCCCGCCACGCGCAGATCCAGGGCATGACCGCCTACGCCTCCATCCAGGACGTGCCGGACGCGATCGACCTGGCCCTGGTGTCGGTTCCCGGCCCCGCGGTCGTGGACTCCGTGCGCGCCTGCGCGGACCGCGGAGTGAGGGTGGCGACGATCTTCAGCGCCGGCTTCGCCGAGACGTCGCCGGACGGCGCGGGCGCCCAGGAGGAGATCGCCGGGATCTCGCGCGACTCTGGCATGCGCGTCCTGGGCCCGAACTGCCTCGGCAGCGCGAACCGCAGGGCGGGGGTCTCGGCGAGCTTCGCCGCCTCCGAGGGCCGCCCGCGACCCGAGGGCAACCTCGACGGCGTCGCGCTGGTGAGCCAGAGCGGCGCGATCGCGGCGTACTGCGTGCTCGCGGGCCTCGACCGCGGCATCAGCTTCGACCCGTGGATCTCGACGGGCAACGAGTGCGACATCCAGCTCGCCGACTGCCTCGCCCATCTCGCGCTCGACGACGACGTGAGAGTGGTGGCCGCCTACCTGGAGGGCTGTCGGGACGGCGACGGTCTGCGCGAGGCCCTGGCACTCGCCCACGAGCGTGGGAAGCCGGTCATTCTCCTGAAGTCCGGTCGGTCCACTGTCGGCGCCCGGGCAGCCGCCTCCCACACCGCCTCCATGGTGGGCTCCGCGGAGACCTACGAGGCCCTGATGCGCCAGTACAACGTGTGCGTCGCGGACTCCCTGGACGACCTCATGGACCTGTCGTACGGGATCGGCTTCGGTCCGGTGCCGAGCGGCTCGCGCACGGGCCTGGTCACCAGCTCGGGTGGCGTGGGCATCCTGATGGCCGACGTGGCCGAGTCGGTCGCCCTCGACGTCCCACCGCTCCCGGAGACCGCCCAGCTCGCCCTGCGCGAGGTCTGGCCGTCCGCAGGCGTGGAGAACCCGATCGACACCACGGCCCAGCTCGTGAACGACCAGCGCCTCCTCGCGCAGTTCCTGGTCACGGCGCTCGGGCAGGGCGGCTTCGACTCCATGATCGTGTTCCTGAGCTATATCGGCCTGATCCCGAGCTGGTCCCACGCCGCGGTGGACGCCTTGCGCGAGGCCAGGGCGGCGTTCCCCGAGTCCCAGATCTCCCTGGCGATGCTCACCACGCCGGAGGTGCGCGCGTCCATCGAGTCCATGGGCATCCGCGTCTTCGACGACCCCACGACTGCCGTGCGCGTCATGGGCCGGTCGGTGGCCAACCGCCAAGGGTTCCAGAGCCCTGCTGCCCCGCCGCCGACAACGGTCGCGAGCTCGAGCACGATCACGGGCTCGGGGACGCTCTCTGAGGTCGACTCCGCCGCCGTGCTGTCCGCAGCCGGTGTCCCCGTGGCGCCCGGTGTCCACGTCCACTCGGCCGAGGAGGCGGCCCGTGCGGCAGCCGACTTCGGATCGGCGGTCGTGGTGAAGGTCGTGTCACAGGATCTCCCGCACAAGTCGGAGGCCGGAGGGGTCCGGCTCGACGTCACGACTCCCGAGGCCGCCGCCCGCGCGTACGACGAGGTGACCCGGGCGGCGGCTCGGTACGCACCCGACGCGCGGTTGGACGGAGCGCTGGTGAGTCCCATGCTGACCGGTGGCCTGGAGACGATCCTGGGGGTCGTCAGCGATCCGGTCTTCGGGCCGGTCGTGATGTTCGGGCTGGGCGGTGTGTACGTGGAGGTGCTGCGCGACGCCTCCTATCGACTCGCACCCTTCACCGTGACGGAGGCGACGAGCATGATCCAGGAGATCCGCGGCTACGGCCTGCTGAGCGGCGCTCGGGGCAAGCCGGCACGCGACGTGGCCTCGCTCGCGACGGCGTTGAGCCGGCTGTCCGTCTTCGCCGACGAGCACCGACACGACCTGGACAGCATCGACCTCAACCCGTTCCTCGTGATGCCCGAGGGGGCGGGGAGCGTCGCCGTCGACGCGCTGGTCGTGCGACGCTCCATGGACGAGACGTCGCGCCCGTCGGCCGACGACTGACGGGAGACCCAGATGACCAGCACGGGAGCCGAGGCCCCGGTCCTCCGCCAGCTCGCAGACGGCGTGCTGACGGTGACCCTGAACCGTCCGCAGCGACGCAACGCCATGGACCGGGAGGCCTGGGACCTGCTCTCGGAGATCCTGCGGACGGCCAGTACCGACGAAGACGTGCGCTGCGTCGTCCTGCGAGGCGCGGACCACACGTTCTGCGCCGGAGCAGACATCAGCGGGGTGCCGGAGGGCCACCCAGTGACCCGGATCCGACATCTGAGCCGCATCGCCGAGGAGGTCCACCGCCTCCCGAAGCCGACCATCGCCTCGGTGGAGGGGTACGCCATGGGCGCCGGCTGGAACCTCGCCCTGTGCTGCGACCTCGTCGTCGCCTCGGAGACCAGCCAGTTCAGCCAGGTGTTCACCGCAAGGGGGCTCTCGCCCGACTTCGGTGGGAGCTGGCTGCTGCCGCACCTCGCCGGCCTCCAGCAGGCCAAGCGCCTGGCCTTCCTCGCGGAGCGCGTGGGTGCTCAAGAGGCCTACGAGCTGGGACTCGTGACCTGGGTGGTCGGTCCCGACGAGATCGAGGCCTTCGTCGACGAGACCGCACGCCGGATCGCCGGCATGCCTCCGATCGCCCTCGCCCTGACCAAGGAGCTGCTGAACGACGGGGCGACGCAGACCTTCGCCCAGGCGCTGGAGAACGAATGGCGAGCCCAGACAGTCAACTACGCGACCGAGGACGCGCCGCGTGCCATCGCGGCGTTCACCACGAGGGAGACAGTGACGTTCACGGGCCGGTGGAAGACGTGACGAGCGCCGACGTGGTGCTGTCCGTGGCGGACGGCGTGGCCGTGGTCGAGCTCACCCGCCCGGAGCGGCTCAACGCCTTCACCCCGGCGATGGGGCACGAGCTGGTGGCTGTCCTCGACCGCACCGACGAGGACGACGAGATCCGTGTCGTCGTCGTGACCGGCGCCGGTCGGGCGTTCTGCGCCGGTGCCGATCTCAGCGCCGGCCCACCGACGGCTGCCGTCCCGAGGAGCGACGACGAGCTGATCGGCGGGCGCCCGCGGGATGGCGGCGGCGTGGTCGCCCTGCGCATCGCCCGCTCGCTGAAGCCGGTGATCGCGGCCGTGAACGGTCCCGCGGTCGGGGTGGGTGTCACGATGACGCTGCCGATGGACATCCGGATCGCCTCGGAGACCGCTCGCTTCGCGTTCCCATTCGCGCGTCGCGGGATCGTCCCGGAGGCGACGTCCAGCTGGTTCCTTCCCCGCGTCGTCGGTATGTCCCAGGCTCTCGAGTGGAGCCTGACCGGACGGATCTTCGACGCCGCCGAGGCACTGCGAGGTGGACTCGTCTCGCGCGTCGTCGCGCCGGACGACCTGATGCCGGTCGCACGTGAGCTGGCCCGCGAGATCGTCGAGAGCACCTCGGCCGTCTCCGTCGCGGCGACTCGACGCATGCTGTGGTCGATGTTGAGCGAGCCCTCCCCCTGGACGGCCCACCGCATCGAGACCCACGTCATCGCGGAGATGAAGCTGACCGGCGATCCCGCAGAGGGAGCGGCGTCGTTCCTGGAGAAGCGGGCGCCGAGGTTCCCGACCCCCGTCAGCGACGGCCTGCCGGCCAGCGCCCCAGACTGGCCCAAGCGCCCGGCGGAGCCGGACCAGGACCCCGTCGCGTCGGCCGACTGAGGATCCTCAGCGCACCATGGTGCGGCCGCCGTCGACGGAGATCACCTGACCGGTCACGTAGCTGGCGTCCTCGGAGGCGAGGAAGACGTACGTGCCGGCGATCTCGTCGGACTCGGCCCAGCGGTTGAGCGGGATGCCCTCGAGGTACTTGTCCTTGAACCGCTCGTCCGTGCGGATGGTCTCGGTCATCGGCGTCGCCGCCGCGGGTGCGACGGCGTTGACGATGATGTTGTACGCCGCCAGCTCGCGCGAGGCCGAGCGGGTCATCCCGAGCAGGCCGGCCTTGGCCACCGAGTAGTTGATCTGCCCGACCGAGCCGATCAGCCCGGCTCCGGACGTCGTGAAGATGATGTTCCCGGCGCGGGCCTCGCGCATCGGGCCCACCACCGCCTGCAGCCAGTAGAAGCTGCCCTTGAGGTGGACGTCGAGCACGGTGTCCCACTGCTCCTCGGTCATCTTCCAGAGCATGGCCGGACGGGTCACTCCCGCGTTGCTGACGAGGACGCTGATCGGACCCAGCTGCTCGGTGATCTGGGCCGCGGCGGCGTCGACCTGGTCGCGCTTCGAGACGTCGCACGTGACGGCGAGCGCGGTTCCCCCCTCGCTGCGGATGCCGTCGACGACCTCGGCGATGTTGGGCTCGTTCACATCGACGACGGCGACCGCGGCGCCTTCGCGCGCGAACCGCTCGGCGATTCCCCGGCCGATGCCCTGACCCGCGCCGGTCACGACGGCCGTGCGTCCATCGAGTTTGCCTGTGCTCATGGGTAGTCCTCACGTGAGATGAAGATGGGAGTGTGGGTGGGGGTCACAGGGTCGCCTCGGTGCCCAGCAGGGCCGTCACCTGTGAGGAGAGCATTCCGCCGTTGCCGTGCACCAGGGCGACCTCCGGATCCGACACCTGGCGCTCGCCGCACTCTCCACGCAGCTGCCGGACCGCCTCGATGATCAGGAAGATCCCGAACATGCCCGGGTGGCAGTACGACAGGCCGCCGCCGCTGGTGTTGACGGGTAGCCGGCCGCCGGGCGCGATGGCGCCGTCCTCGACGAACGCCCCGCCCTCGCCCTTCTGGCAGAAGCCGAGGTCTTCCAGGAAGAGCAGCGTGTTGATCGAGAACGCGTCGTACAGCTGGAGGACGTCCACGTCGTCCGGCCGGAGACCGGCCAGGTCGAACGCCTGAGGACCGGTCTCGGCCGCCGCGGTCACGGTGAGGTCCGGCATCTGGAAGATGTCCTTGTGCCAGTGGGCCTCGGCGGCCCCGAGCAGGAACACCGGGGGCTTGGGCAGCGACCGCGCGCGCTCCGCCGACGTGACGATGACGGCGCCGCCACCGTCGGTGACCAGACAGCAGTCGCGCACGGTCAGCGGACTCGAGACCATGCGTGCCGACAGGACGTCGTCGACGGTGAGCTCGCCCCGGTCGAAGGCCACCGGGTTGAGCTGCGCCCACTTCCGCGCGGCCGCCGCGACCTCGGCGAGCTGTTCTCTCGTCGTGCCGAACTCATGCATGTGCCGGGCCGCGGCCAGGGCGTAGGAGGTCACCGGCAGCCGCGGACCGAAGGGCGTCTCGTAGGACTTGGTCAGCGGGGCGGCTGAGCTCACGAGGCCGCCGGAGGTCGAGCGCTGCGTGCTGCCGTACGTGATCAGCGCGACGTCACACATGCCCGCGTTGATGGCGGCGGTGGCATGACGCAGGTAGCCGACGAACGTGCTGCCCCCGACCGCGGTGGAGTCGGAGTAGCGCGGACGGATCCCGAGGTACTCGGCGGCCGTCACCGGCGGAAGCTGGAAGAAGGCCGAGTGGCAGAAGAGCCCGTCTACGTCGCTCTTGTCGAGGCCCGCATCGGCCAGGGCCCGGACCGTCGCCTGGCCGATCAGGTCCAAGGACGACAGGTGGGGGCCCACCTCCCCGAGGTCGGACTCGGCGACGCCGACGACGGCAGTCGTCCCCCTCAGGTCGCGCTCCTGGCCGCTCACGAGGGGGTCGCCTCGGTGTCGGGCACCTCGAACACCGGCACCGCCCCGTCGGGTCTCGCGTCGATCCGGGCTCGCACCCGGGTGCCGATCCGCACGTCGTCGGCGGGTAGCCCCACGACGTTGCTCATCAGCCGCGGACCCTCGGCGAGGTCGACGAGCACGACGGCGTACGCCGTCCCACCGCGCGGGGTGATCGTGGACGTGGAGTAGACGGTGCCGTCGCCCGACAGCTCGCTCCAGCCCAGCGAGTCCGAGCCGCAGAACGGGCACAGGACGCGCGGCGAGTAGTGCAGCCTCCCGCACGCCTCGCACTGCGGGAGGGCGAAGATCCCCTGCTCCAGCAGCGCCTGGTACACGGCCTCGGGATGCAGCTCGTCGGTGTGGTCGGTCACAACGAGCACGCCCTGTACACCGCCTCTCGCTGATGTCGCGGCCCAGGGCCTCGTGGACAGATGCATTCACTTTAGTATACATTTTTGGGAGAGGCAACCTCGAGGAGACGAACGTGTTGGCAGCCGCTCACCAGCGTGACCGGAGCCCGGGCCCGCTCGACGGCGTGCGCGTGCTGGACCTCACCCGCGTGATCATGGGTCCCTTGGCCACGCAGATCCTGGCCGACCAGGGCGCCGACGTGATCATGATCGAGGCGACCGGGGGCGACACGAACCGGGTGATGGGCCCAGGCCCGCATCCCGAGCTCTCCGGCATCGCGCTCAACCTGCTGCGCAACAAGCGATCGGCCGTCCTCGACCTCAAGACCGAGGCCGGGCTGGCCGCGGCCCACCGTCTGGTGGCCACCTGCGACGTGGTGGTCGCGACCATGAGGCCGCACGTGCTGGTGCGGCTTGGTCTGGACTACGAGACCCTGGTCGGCCTCAGGCCGGACCTCGTCTACTGCCAGGCCCAGGGGTTCCCGATGGACGGGCCGCGCGCCGACGAGCCGGCGTACGACGACATCATCCAGGCGGCCAGCGGCATCTCGGACATGATGGAGCGGGTCTGGGGTCAGCCGGCGCTGCTGCCGACGATCTTCACCGACAAGGTGTGCGGCCTCGCCATCGCCCAGGCCGTCACCGCGGCCCTCTTCCATCGGCAGCGGACCGGCGAGGGGCAGCACATCGAGGTGGCGATGCAGGAGACGACGGCGGCGTTCATGCTGGCCGAGCACGGCAGCGGCGCGATCAGCGAGCCTCCGGTCTCCTTCGACGATGCCCCGGCCGCCGGCTATCCGCGCGTCCTCTCGGCGGAGCGACGCCCCCACCCCACACGGGACGGACAGATCCACCTCTTTCCCTATCTGCCCAAGCACTATGCGGCGATCTTCGGCGAAGCCGGGATCCCCGATGCCGCGGACGATCCGAGATACGTCGACCAGCGGGCCGCCCTGCGCAACTCCGACTCGCTCTACCGCGACATCCGCGCGATCGCACCGCTACATACCACCGACGAGTGGCTTGCCTACTGCGGGGAGTCGGGCATCCCGGCCACGCGCGTGGCTACGCTGCAGGACCTCGTCGACGACCTTCCCGTGATGCAGCATCCGGAGATCGGCGGCTATCGCGTGATCCCGCAGCTCGCACGCTTCTCGCAGACTCCCGGCTCGGTGCGGCGCCCCGCCCCCCTGATCGGGGAGCACACCGACGAGGTGCTCCACGAGCTGGACCAGCTGGAGCGGGCGTACCGCACGACTCGAGCGGAGGGGCAGCCCGGATGAGCCTCGAGCCAACCGTTCTGACAGGGGCCGAGACGGCGCTTCAGCACGAGGTCCGGGCCTACCTCGACGAGCGGATCCCGCCCGGGACCTACCCCCTCAGCCTGGGGATGACCGGCGTCAGCGACCCCGCCTTCTCCCGCGACCTCGGGGCGAAGGGCTGGGTCGGGATGGCGCTCGCTCCCGAGTACGGCGGTGGCGGGCGCAGCGCGGTCGAGCGGCTCTTGGTGGTCGAGGAGCTGCTGGCGCGCGGCGCCCCCGTCGGCTACCACTGGGTGGCCGACCGCCAGTCCGGGCCGACGATCCAGCGCTACGGCACAGAGGATCAGAAGCGTCGCTACCTCCCGGGCATCGCTCGGGGAGAGCTGTCGTTCTCCATCGGGATGAGCGAGCCGGACTCGGGGTCCGACCTGGCCTCCCTCCGCGCCCGCGCTAGGCCGGACGGCGATGGGTGGCGCCTGGACGGCACGAAGATCTGGACCTCCGGTGCGGCCGAGGCAACGCATGTCCTGGGCCTGTTCCGCACCTCGGAGGATCGGCACGCCGGGCTCACCCAGTTCGTGCTGGACTGCACGACGCCGGGCATCACGATCTCGCCGATCCCCTTCATCGACGGATCGCAGCACTTCTGCGAGGTGGTCT
Source organism: Nocardioides sp. (assembly GCF_036267815.1). Taxonomy (GTDB): domain Bacteria; phylum Actinomycetota; class Actinomycetes; order Propionibacteriales; family Nocardioidaceae; genus Nocardioides. Next base: position 10,974 of record NZ_DATAVI010000025.1, read on the forward strand.
TCGACGACGTACGGGTCGGTGACGATGCCCGGCTCGGCGAGGTAGGAGCCGGGTGGACGCAGAACACCGGCGAGCTCGTGCTCGAGCGGGGTGGGGTGGATCGCTGGATGTCGCTGATGCCGGTCATCCGCGAGTGGGCGCCACGCGTCTTGGCCGACGACGGGGCAGCGCTGTCCGACCTCGGCCGGATCACGGCTCGCATGTGGGCACTGCGAGGTCTCTCCCTGGCCATCGCGCGGCTCGTCGACGACGGCGGCTCGCCGGTCACCGAGGCGGCCATGGCCAAGGAGATGGCCACGCGGTTCGAGAAGGAGAGCGTCGAGCTGGTGGCCCGACACCTGGGCCGGGCTCCGGAGCTGGCGGCGAGCGACCCGGTCGAGTCTCTCCTGGCGCGAGCCGTCCTCGTGTCGCCGTCCTGGACGATCCGCGGCGGGACCACCGAGGTCCTGCGCGGCATCATCTCGAAGGGACTCGCCTCGTGAGCGCGCCCCTGGCCGATGCCTCGCTCGTGGAGAGCATCGACGCGTTCTTCGCGCGTCGGGTGTCACCCGAGCTGGCCGCCGAGGTCGAGCGCACCGGCGCTCTGCCCGCCGAGGTGTGGAACGAGCTCGAGGGCCTCGGCTTCACTCTCGTCGGCATCTCGGAGGAGTCAGGCGGCTCGGGCGGGTCACTGCTCGACGCCATGTCCATCGTGATCGCCGCCGGCGCACACGCGGCGCCTCTGCCGCTGGCCGAGTCGTACGCCGCGGCCTGGCTGCTGGAGCAGGCGGGGCTCGAGATCCCGTCCGGCCCGCTCACCTTCGTGCCCGGCACGACCGCGGACACCTTGGACTGCCAGGCGGACAGGGCGCGCGGCACTGTGCACCGGGTCCCCTGGGGTCGCGGCGTCAGCGCGGTGGTCGCCGTGGCCGAGCATCCCGAAGGTTGGCGGGTCACCGTCCTCGATCCTGCGCAGGCGACGCTGACGCCGGGAGCCGACCTCGCGGGCACCCCCTCCGACTCCCTGACGTTCGAGGCGGACGGCGTGATCGGGTCCGGACTCGTCTTCCTCGCGGAGGACCCGCGCTGGAGACTCGGCCTGGCCCGGACGGCACAGATGGCCGGAGCCCTGAGCGGAATCCTCGGGCTCACCGTTCGCTACACCGGCGAGCGTGAGCAGTTCGGCCGTCCCATTCGCGCGTTCCAGGCGGTCCAGGAGCACATCGTCACAATCGCGGAGGCCGCCGAGATCACCACGATGAGCGTCTGGCGCGCGGCGCTGGCCAGTCAGGAACGGCCCTCGTCGTTCGAGATCGCCGCCGCCAAGCTGGTCGCGACGGAGAGCGCCCTGCACTCGGTGCGGGCCGCCCATCAGGCTCACGGCGCCATCGGCATGACGCGCGAGTACCCCCTCCACCTCTATACCCGAAGGTTGCACGCCTGGCGCCAGGAGCTGGGGACCGAGCTGGCCCTGGCCGGCGCACTGGGACGCGCGGTCCGCGAGAGCGGCTCGATCACCACGCCGGTGGCCGACGGCGACCACGGCGTGGAGGTGCCATGGCCGACGACCTGAGCCTGACGCTCGAGGAGCACGTGGCGGTGGTCGAGATCCACCGAGGACCCGCCAACTACTTCGACCACGACCTCCTCGCCCAGATCGCCGACCTCGGCGAGGAGCTGCAGGGCGGACGCGAGTGCCGCGCCATCGTGCTGTGCTCGGAGGGAAAGCACTTCTGTGCCGGGGCCGACTTCGGGCAGGGGGCTCTGGCCGGCGACCGCGACCGGGCCTCGCGCGCGCTCTACGAGCAGGGCCAGCGCCTCTTCGAGCTGGCTCTGCCCCTCGTCGCGGCCGTCCAGGGGTCGGCCGTGGGCGGCGGCCTCGGACTGGCCTGCGCAGCAGACTTCCGGGTGGCCTCGGGGCAGACGCGGTTCCATGCGAACTTCTCGGCCCTCGGCTTCCACCACGGCTTCGGGCTGACCGCCACCCTGCCTCGTATCGTCGGACCCCAGCGAGCCCACGATCTGTTGCTGACGGCCTCCCGCATCGACGGGAAGCGCGCCCACGCGATCGGCCTGGTCGATCGTCTCGTGGAGCCGGGACGGGAGCGCGCAGGTGCCGTCGACCTGGCGCGCGACATCGCCTCGCGTGCACCGCTCGCGGTCCGCGCGATCAAGGCGTCCCTGCGTCGAGAGCTCGCCGGCGAGGTGGCCGCCGCGCTCGCGCACGAGCTCGACGAGCAGCAACGGCTCTGGCGGACCAAGGACTCTCAGATCGGCATCGCGGCGAGCCTGGCGAGGACGCAGCCGACGTTCACCGGCGAGTGACGCGCGTCGCGCTCAGATCGTGACGTCGAGGGCGGAGTTCGCCGTCGCCAGCACGATCTTCGCGCTGTCCGACAGGTGTGCCCGCCACAGCCGGCCGGCAGCCGGCAGGTCGCCCTGCTCCATCAGCTCCACCAGCTTGACGTGTGTGCGCTGCGCCTTGCGCGACGACACCTGCTCCTCGTTGCCACCGGCGTTGGCGACGTGCCGCTCGGTCGCAGCCTCCAAGATGATGTCGATCATGTTGCGCAGGAGCGAGACCGTGAGGTTGCCGGCCATGTCGACCAGTGCCCGGTGAAACTCGTGATGGATCTCCAGCGCCGTCAGCAGGTCGTGCTCAAGGTCCTGGCCACGCAGGTTGATCTCGCGGAGCCGCTCGAGCCCGGCCTTGGAGGGCTTGGGACCGAGCAGGTCGATGGCCGCGCCCTCGAGCACCTCGCGTGCGTCGAACACGTCCTTGAGCCGGGCGCCCTGGGACTGCAGCACGTGGGCTGCATAGCGAGCCGCGACGTCGGGACGGGGCTTGTGCACGCGGGCGCCGCCGTGGGCGCCACGGCGGACGGTGATCAGGCCCTCGGACTCCAGGATGCGATAGGCCTCGCGCAGCGTCGGCCTCGACACCGAGAACTGCTGCATCAGGTTGGACTCCGGGGGCAGCGGGTCCTCCTCCGACAGATCGTCGCTGACGATGCGCTGCCGGAGGTGGGCGGCGATCAGCTCGGCGGCCTTGGGGATCCGCAGCTGGACCGGACCCACGGGGTTCCTACTCGCCATGCGACGACCTCTCTGAGACCCGGTCACGATCGGCGGGGAGTCCCTCGCCGACCAGGCTCTGAACACGCTCGCGAAGCTGCGCGCGGATGATCTTCATGCTGGAGTTCTTGGGGAGCTCGGCGACGATCTCGTAGTGGCGCGGCACCTTGAAGTTAGCCATGTGTCCCCGTGCCCATTCGAAGCACTCCTCCGTCGTGAGAGCAACTCCGCGAACCGGGACGATGAACGCGCAGGGCACCTCCCCGAGTCGAGCGTCCGACACGCCCACCACGGCCACTTCCGCGACCCCGGGGTGCAGGAGGAGCAGTCGCTCGACCTCCGCAGGATACACGTTGAAGCCCCCGACCAAGATGACGTCCTTCTTCCTGCCTGTGATGTGCAGGAAGCCGTGCTCGTCGAGGGATCCCAGGTCGCCGGTGCGGAGCCTTCCGTCCCGCGTGAGGACCTCCTCGGTGGCATCCGGGTCGTCCCAGTAGCCGCGCATCACGACGTAGCCGGACACCAAGATGTTCCCCACGTCACCGGCCGGGACCGGGCGGTCGTCGTCGTCGACGACCACCACCTCGACGCCGGGCGCAGGCCGGCCCACCGAGTCGGCGACGAGCTCCGGATCGTCCCCTGCCCGTGAGTAGGTGCAGATCGCGCTGGCCTCGGTCAGGCCGTAGCCGGTCAGCACCTCGATCCCGAGCCGATCGCGCATCTGGCGCACCAGGTCCGGCGACACGTTCGTGGCCGACGGCACCGCGAGTCGCAGGGAGGACAGGTCCTGACGATCGGCCTGCGCCAGCAGCTCGTTGAAGATCGTCGGTGGGCCGATCATCATCGTCACCCGGTCACGAGCCACCCGATCCGTCATCGCCCGCGGCTCGAAGCGGCGCTCCGGCAGGACCAGCCCGCCGTGGAGGAGGGCGGCGAACCACCCGGACTTGTAGCCCAGGGCATGGAAGAACGGAGGAATCAGCAGGAACCGGTCCTGGGGGCGGAAGGCGAAGCCGACGCCCAGCTCGCCATAGGCGCGCAACGACTGTCCGTGGGTGAACATCACGCCCTTGGGATAGCCGGTCGTCCCCGAGGTGAACAGGATGTCCGAGAC
>NZ_DATAVI010000026.1:0-28146 GCF_036267815.1 Nocardioides sp.
CCAGAATCACAGTTCGTCAACTCAAAAAAACCAACCACCCCACCACACCCAAAAACCATGCAGCAGGACGGACGGAGGTTTCAACATACAAACCAATTCATCGACAAACACACTGTTGAGTTCTCAAAAATCAGACGCACAGCAACTCCGCCCGATGAAGGGCTTCTGTTGAGAGCTGGGATGGTCGCCCGGGGCCGAGAGCCCGACCCTGCGCTCCTTGCGGACCACCGGTCTTGCTCTCCGCCGCTCCCTGGCGACAAGGAGGGACACTACGTGACGCCTCAGACGCCCCGCAAATCGGGACGCCCCTCGGCCGTGTCGCCGGGCATCGTCGCAGGTCAGCCGGCCTGACCCGCCCTCTCAGAGAAGGTCCGGAGCGTCATCCGGGCAAGCGCACCCAGCCAGCTCCAGACACTCCCTCAGCTCCTCCGTGAGCTCGGCGAGCAGTCGACCCACACCGCGGCCGCCGTCGACCCCGAGGGCCCACAGTGCGGGGCGGCCGACGAGGACGCCCCGGGCGCCCAGCGCGAGGGCGGCCAGAACGTCGGCCCCCGACCGGATCCCGCCGTCGACGTACACCTCGGTTCGGTCGCCCACGGCCGCAGCCACCTCGCGAAGGGCGGAAGCGGTGCTTGCCGCGCGGTCGAGCTGCCGGCCGCCGTGGTTGGACACGAAGATGGCATCCGCGCCGGCGTCGAGGCAGCGCGCCGCGTCGTCGCCACGCAGCACGCCCTTCACCACGACCGGGACGCCGGCCGCCTCGCGGAGCCAGCCGATGTCGTCGAGGTCGAGGTCGGTCTTCCAGTCGCCGACGTCGGCCCGGGGGTAGTTCACGCGCCACCAGCTCAGGTCGACCGACGACCAGTCCTCCTCGTCGACGCCTCGCTTGGTGCCCGGATGCGGAGTGTCCACGGTCAGCACGATCGCGCGGGCGCCCGCGGTCACTGCGTCCTCCACCACGGGTCGGAACAGCTCCCTGTCGGGTGGCAGGTAGGCCTGGAGCCACCAGGGGCCGGGGGCGCGGAGGTCGTCGAAGCGGGTGCCGCAGTTGCTCGACACGACGTGGAGAGCGTCGGGGCCCGCGCCCTCGGCCATGCCGCGCTCCCCCGTCGGGTGGACCGCCCGCTGCATCGCCGTGGGCGCGATCGCGATCGGCGTGGAGACCTCGGTGCCGAGCAGGGTCGTGCGCAGGTCAGCATCCCCCCCGCCGCGCAGCACGCGCGTCCGGAAGCGGACCGAGCGCCAGGCCGCCTCCGCCTCGCTGACGGTCAGGCGGCCGCCCGCGCCTGCCTCGACGTAGGCCCACACAGCCGGTCGGATGGCGCGCCGGGCGAGCTCGGGCAGGTGGTCGAGCAGGCGCCCCGACGTCGACAGCACGGGCTCGAGCTCCACCTCACCCGACCTCGACGCCCGCGAACTGCTTCTTGCCCTTGCGAAGCACCAGCCACGAACCGCCGATCAGGTCGGAGACCCGCGGCGCGGCGTCGGCGTCCTCGACGCGGACGTTGTTGAGATAGGCGCCGCCCTCGCTGATGGTGCGCCGCGCCTCGCCCCTGCTCTTGGCCAGACCCGTCTCGACCAGCAGGTCGACCACGGGCAGCAGCGCGGACACCCTCGCCGACCCCGCCTCGCGGAGAGCCGCGGCGAGCACGCCAGGGTCGACGTCGGCGATGTCGGCCTGACCGAACAGCGCCGCGGCGGCCGACTTGGCGTGCTCGGTCTCCTGCGATCCGTGGACGAACGTCGTGACCTCGTCTGCCAGACGTCGCTGTCCCGTCCGAAGCCAGGGCTTCTGCGCCGTCTCCGCCTCGAGCGCCACGATCTCGTCGTGCGCGAGGAAGGAGAAGATGCGCAGCATCTCGCCCACCTGGCTGTCGTCGACGTTGAGCCACCACTGGTGGAAGGCGTACGGCGACATCATCTCCGGATCGAGCCACAGGGCGTCGCCCTCGGTCTTGCCGTACTTCGTGCCGTCGGGCTTGGTGATGAGCGGGGTCACGAAGGCGTGGGCGTGGCCGGCGGCGGCGCGGCGGATCAGCTCCACGCCGGCGGTGATGTTGCCCCACTGGTCGGTGGCGCCGTGTTGGAGCGTGACCCCGTGGTCGCGGTACAGGCTCAGGAAGTCCATCGACTGAAGCAGGACGTAGCTGAACTCGGTGTAGCTGATGCCCGACTCGAGGCGTCGCGACACGACGTCGCGGGCGAGCATCCGGTTGACCGGGAAGTGCTTGCCGATCTCGCGGAGGAAGTCGATGGTCGACAGGCTGGCGGTCCAGTCGTAGTTGTTGACGATCGTCGCCGCGTTGGACCCCTCGAAGCTCACGAACGGCGCAACCTGGCGGCGTACGCGCTCACTCCAGTCCTTGACCGTGTCGAGGGAGTTCAGGGTGCGCTCGGAGGCCTCCTTCGGGTCGCCGATCATCCCGGTGGCACCGCCCACGAGGATGTACGGCGTGTGGCCGGCGTTCTGGAGTCGGCGGGCGGTGACCAGCTGCACGAGGTTGCCCATGTGCAGGCTCGGCGCCGTGGGGTCGAAGCCGACGTAGAACCGGACGCTCGTCGAGGTCAGCGCCTCTCGCAGCGCGTCGCGGTCGGTCGAGTGCACGACCAGGCCACGCCATACGAGGTCGTCGAGCAGGGTCGGGTCGATGCTGGCGCTCACGCCGGACGGCCCCTTCGTCGTCGGTTGCTGCCGAGGAGAGCTCCGCGGCACTGGTCTGTGGGCCCCAGCCTGCCGCATGGAGCGGGTTCGCCTCCACCCAGATCGGGTACGGACGGGCGTTCGCCAGCGCGCTCAGCCTTCGTCCGGGCACCTAGGCTGGGGGCGATCGGCGGGGGGACCGAGAGGACGACGTGATCGCAGACAGGTACCAGCTCAGCCGCGAGATCGGCCGGGGCGGCATGGGCGCCGTCTGGCTCGGTCGCGACACACTGCTCGGTCGCGATGTGGCCCTCAAGCGCATCGGCCTGATGCCGGGTGCGCAGTCGCCCGACCTCGAGCGGGCAGAGCGCGAGGCACGGCTGGCCGCCCGGCTCAACCACCCGCACGTCGTGGCGATCTACGACCTCGTGGACGATGGCGAGGACACCTGGCTGGTCATGGAGTACGTCGAGGGGATCACCCTGAGCGCGCTGGTCAAGCGCGACGGCGCCCTCTCGCCCGACCAGGCCCGTCCTCTGGTCCGCCAGGCCGCCGATGCTCTCGCCGCGGCGCACGGTGCCGGCATCGTGCACCGCGACGTCAAGCCCTCCAACATGCTGGTCACGCCGGCCGGAGAGGTGAAGCTGACCGACTTCGGCATCGCCCGGGCCGAGGCGGACGCGTCGCTGACGCAGACCGGGCTGGTCACCGGCTCCCCGGCCTACCTCGCACCCGAGGTGGCATCCGGGGCCACCGCCACGGATGCCGCGGACGTCTGGTCGCTGGGGGCCACGCTCTTCCACCTCCTCGCCGGGCACCCGCCGTACGACGTGACGGACAACGTGATGGGGGCGCTCTACCGGATCGTGCACGAGGAGCCCCCGCGGCTCTCCGACGCCGGGCCGCTCGCCGTGGTCCTGGAGCAGACCATGGCCCGAGACCCGCGTGATCGCTGGTCGATGGCCCAGGTGCGCGACGTCCTCGGGCAAGGGCCGGAGGCGTCGATCCATCCGCTGCCGGCCTCCGCGGTCGCCGTGGGCGACCACACCCGGACGCTGCGGTCCGTCCCGTCGGGGCCCGTCGCGGTCCCGCCGGTCGCCCTGGTCCCCGACCTCGCGCCGTCGGCGGCTCCGTCGACCCCAGCCACGCGGCCGGTCCGGCGCCGGTCCGCATGGCCGTGGGTCGCCGCGGTGGCGGTGCTGATCGCCGTCGCCCTCGTCGCGGGCGCGGCGTACCTCGGCTCGCGCGACGACGGCAGGCCCTCCGCGTCCGGGCCGTCGACATCGTCCGACTCGGGGCACTCGACCTCCACGGGCGCGGATGAGGCGGCCCGGATGCGGTCGTTCATCACGACGTACCTCCAGACGGTCACCTCCGACCGACAGGCGGGGTGGGCGATGCTGACGCCGTCGTTCCAGCGGACGAGCAACGGGTTCGCCGGATACCAGGGCTTCTGGGGGACGATCCGATCGGCGACGGCCCGCGACATCAGTCCCGACCCCGCGGCGATGACGGTGTCCTACGGCGTCGACTACGTGAAGACGGACGGCTCGCGCTCTTCGGGTCAGGTCACCCTACGGCTCGTGCGCAAGGGATCGACGTACCTCATCGACGGCGAGAGCTAGGGACGTGCTGACCGATGGCGCCGTCGCGAGCCTCGCGACGCGTGCGCGCATCGCGGCGCGCAGCAGGCGGGATCGATCGGCGCTCTCCTAGGCCCTCCTCACCCGTCGGGCTCACCCTTCCGGGCGGCGTCAGAACGCTCCGGCTTCCCTACCGTCAGGAACCATGCAGAGGCTGATCGGCATCATCGTCGTGGTGTGGCTCGTGATCGGAGTGCTCGCGGCTCTCCAGCGCGGATACCTGACCGGCAAGAAGGACGTCAGCTGCCACAGCGTCGGTGACACCGTGCTCACCGTCATCGCCGGGCCGCTGGACTACCTGGGGGTGAACCCGAAGGTCACCTGTCACGTCCCCCAGCCCTCGAAGTAGGTCGGTGCCGCAGCCCGGGCTCGTGGCCGAACCCGAGGCAGTAGCGGTCAGAGCGTCTGCTGGAGCCGCCTCCCCAGCTCGAGGGCGACTCGCTTCTTGCTCCTGCCGACGACGTGGACTCTCACGGCGTCACCCTGCTGGAAGGCGCGAGCATGGAGCTCCAGGTTGTATCGGACCAGCAGGAGGACCAGCCCCACCGGGAACGCGACGACGGCGATGAACACGACCCAGGCCGGGGTCCATGTCGTCGTCAGGCTGATCTGACCGGGACTCACGCTCGAGATGCTGGTGCGCGGCAGTGACGCGGCCGCCGTCATCAGGCGATGGTCCACGTCGTCAAGGGTGGCCGTGGTGGTCAGCTGGTCGTCGACGCTCACGACGCCCCCACGCCACCAGCCCGCGATCCCGACGGCAAGACCCAGAGCGATGAGGACCCAGGCAAGGACGACTCCGCCAGACATGTCGGGATGCTCTCACGAGGGGAGCCCTCCGTCAGGATGCCCGGGTTCGTCGGGCGGCATGAACCGGTATCCCATGCCGGTCTCGGTCAGCAGGTGGACCGGCCTGCTCGGGTTGGGTTCGAGCTTGCGCCGCAGCTGGGTGAGGTAGAGCCGCAGGTAGTTGGTCTCCGAGTCGTAGCCGGGGCCCCAGACCTCGCGCAGCAGCTGCCGCTTGGTGATCAGGCGACCAGGGTTGCGCACGAGCACCTCCAGGACGCTCCACTCGGTCCGCGTCAGGCGTACGTCGTCCCCGCTGCCGGTGGCCGGCCGTACCCGGTGGGTGGCGAGGTCGATGACCCATGCGCCGAGCCTCACCGTCGGTGTCTGCCGGGGCGAGACCCGGCGCAGGACGGCGCGCATGCGCGCGAAGAGCTCCTCGATCCCGAACGGCTTGGTCACGTAGTCGTCCGCGCCGGCGTCGAGCGCAGCGATCTTCTGAACCTGCTCGGTGCGTCCGGTGAGCACGATGATCGGCGCGGTCGTCCAGCCCCGGAGTCCGTGGATCACCTCCGTGCCCTCGATGTCGGGGAGACCGAGGTCGAGCACGACGATGTCGGGCGGATGCCTGGCCGCGGCGCTCAGGGCGCTGCGGCCGTCGCGGGCGACCAGCACGTCGTACCCGCGTGCACGGAGGTTGACCGAGAGCGCCCGGACGATCTGGGGCTCGTCGTCGACCACCAGGGCCCGCGTCACGGCTCGGTGCCGGTCTCCGGGAGGGAGACGGTCATCGTGAGGCCGCCGCCCGGGGTGTCCTCGGCATCCAGGGTGCCGCCCATCGCCGTGACCAGCCCGCGCGAGAGCGCCAGGCCGAGTCCGACGCCCGTGGTGTTGTCCCGGTCGCCCAACCTCTGGAACGGGACGAAGAGCTGGTCGCGGTCGCTCCTGGCGACGCCGGGCCCGCGGTCGACCACCCTGACCTCCACCCTCGCATGGTGACTGCTCGCCGTCACCAGAGGCGGCGTCTCGTCCGGGCTGTGGCGCACGGCGTTGCTCACGAGGTTGACCAGGACGCGCTCGAGCAGCACCCCGTCCGCCCACACCTCGGGCAGCGTGTCCGGGACGCGCACCTGGACGGCGGCTCCGTCGGGGCCGAGCGCGTCGAGGGCCAGGGGGACGATCTCGTCGATCGCCACCGGCCCCAGGCTGACCGCCAGCGCACCGGCCTCGAGCCGGCTCATGTCGAGGAGGTTCTCGATCAGCCGCGTCAGTCGGTCCAGCGACTCGTCGGCCGTCTCCAGCAGCTCCTCCCGGGCCGACTCCGTCCAGACGACCCGGTCGCTGCGCAGCGAGGTGACCGATGCCTTCGCGGAGGCCAGCGGGCTCCTCAGGTCGTGGCTCACGGCGGCCAGCAGTGCCGCGCGGGTCCGGTCCGCCTCGGCGACGACCGCAGCCCTCGCGGCCTGGTCGTGGAGCTCTGCCCGCTCGTGGGCGACCGAGGCCTGAGCGGCGAAGGCGGTGAGGAGGCGATGGTCGGAGCTCGGGACCTGGCCCACGACCCGCATCGTCAGGAGGTCACCCACCGGGAAGTCGCTCACCGGCGCACCGCCTTCGGCACCGGCATGTGCCACCGAGACCCAGCCGTCGTCGGGGCCTGCCCGCTCCAGCAGCGTCACCGAGGACAGGCCGAAGGTCTCCTTGGCCCGGCTCAGGATCTGCTCCAGCGAGCGTTCGCCGCGCAGGATGCCGCCGGCGAGGCCGGCGAGGATGGCCGCCTCCGCCTGTGCCCGTCCGGCCTCCGTGGTCCGGCGTACGACGCGCTCGACCAGGACCGAGACCAGTGCGGCGACTCCGACGAACACCAGGAGCGCGAGAGAGTTGTTCCGGTCCGAGATCGTGAAGGTGTGGAGCGGCGGGGTGAAGTAGTAGTTGAGCAGCAGGCTGCCGGCGATCGCGGCGGCGAGCGCCGGCCACAGCCCCCCGACCAGCGCCACCGCGATCACGGCAGTGAGGTACAGCAGGATGTCGCTGGGCAGGTTGAGCTCGTGACGAACCTGGGCGAGGACCACGGTCAGCAGAGGAAGCGTCACCAGGGCGAGCCCTGCGCCCTGGAGACGGCGACGGGTGCTCAGCGCGGTCGTGAGGCCGGCCATCGGGATCGACGTGCGCCGGCTGGAGTGCGACGCCGCCTCGTGGGTGACGAGGTGGACGTCGATCGGGCCCGAGAGTCGCGTGACCCGCGCCCCGATGCCCTCCCCTGTCAAGAACGCCTCCCACCGCCCGCGGCTGCTGGCACCCAGCACGATCTGGGTCGCGTTCTCGCCGCGGGCGAAGTCGAGCAGCGCCACCGAAACGTCGTCGCCGACCACCTGGTGCCACGTGCCGCCCATCGACTCGACGAGGCGCCGTTGGCGGCTGAGCTCGGCCGGGTCGAGGCCGGCCAGTCCGTCCCCCTTGAGGACGTGGACGGCAAGCAGGTCCGAGCCGGTGGTTCGGGCGGAGATCCGCACGGCTCGCCGGAGGAGGGTCTCGCCCTCGGGTCCGCCGGGAAGCGAGACGACGATCCGCTCGCGCGCCTCCCAGAGCTGGTCGATGCCGTGCGCCTCGCGATATCGCTGGAGGGCCTCGTCCACGCACTCGGCGACCCAGAGCAGAGCGAGCTCGCGGAGAGCGGACAGGTTCCCGACGCGGAAGTAGTTCGACAGCGCGGCGTCGATCCGCTCGGGCGGGTAGACGTTGCCGTGGGCCATCCGCCGTCGCAGGGCCTCGGGGGCGATGTCGACGATCTCGATCTGGTCGGCCCGGCGTACGACGCGGTCGGGAATGGTCTCGCGCTGCTCGACCCCGCTGATCCGCTGTACGACGTCGTTGAGGGACTCCAAGTGCTGGATGTTGACCGTGGTGATCACCTCGATGCCGGCGTTGACCAGCTCCTCGACGTCCTGCCACCGCTTCTCATGGCGCCCGCCCGGGATATTGGTGTGCGCCAGCTCGTCGACCAGGGCCACCTCGGGCCGGCGGGCCAGCACGGCATCGAGATCCATCTCCTCGAACGACGTCCCGCGGTAGTCGCGGCGCACCCGCGGGACCACCTCGAGCCCCGCGGTCCGCTCCTGGGTGTGCCGTCGACCGTGGGTCTCGGCGACCGCGATCACGACGTCGGTCCCGCGATCGAGTCGTCGCCGCCCCTCGTCGAGCATCGCGTACGTCTTGCCGACCCCGGGCGCCATGCCGAGGTAGACCCGCAGTCGACCGCTGCTCACTCGACCATCCTCGAGGCACGCCGTGGCCCGGTCGCGCAGGCCCGACGGGCGGTCATCCGGCTGCCCGCTGGAGGGCGAGGTTGAGCTCGAGAACGTTGACGACGGGCTCCCCCAGGAACCCCAGGACCCGTCCCTCGGTGTGCTCGTCGACGAGCGCACCCACGGCGGCGACGCTGAGCCCCCGGGCCCGGGCGACGCGGGCCACCTGGATGTCGGCGTACGCCGGACTGATGTCGGGGTCGAGTCCGGACCCGCTCGAGGTCACGGCGCCGGCCGGCACGTCGTCCGGCGCGACGCCGTCGGCTCGCGCGATCTGGGCCTTGGCCTTCTCGATCGACCTGCGAAGAACGGGAGAGCTCGGGCCGAGGTTGGTGCCACCCGAGGCGAGCGCGTCGTAGCCGGACGCGGAGGGGCGGGAGTGGAACCACTGCTCGCCGGTGAACTCCTGGCCGATCAGGGACGACCCGACATCCACTCCGGACCGCTGGACGATCGAGCCGTTGGCCGCGTGGTGGAAGGCGAGCTGGCCGATCCCCGTCAGCACGAGCGGGTAGGCAAGACCGAGGAGCACGGTGAGCGCGACGAGGACACGGAGCCCTGCGAGGGTCTGGCGAAGGGCGTTCACGGGTGGGTCACCTGATTCCGGGGATGAACTGGACGAGCAGGTCGATCGCCTTGATGCCGACGAAGGGGACGACCAGACCGCCGAGGCCGTAGACGACCAGGTTGCGTCGCAACATCGCCGAGGCCGACGAGGGTGTGTAGCGCACGCCGCGCAGTGCCAGGGGCACCAACGCCACGATCACGATCGCGTTGAAGATCACCGCGGAGAGGATCGCCGAGGCGGGACTGTGCAGCTTCATGAGGTTGAGGTGGTCGAGGCCGGGATAGACCGGTGCGAACATCGCCGGCAGGATCGCGAAGTACTTCGCGACGTCGTTGGCGATGGAGAACGTCGTGAGCGCACCTCGGGTGATCAGGAGCTGCTTGCCGATCTCGACGATCTCGATGAGCTTCGTCGGGTTGGAGTCGAGGTCGACCATGTTGCCGGCCTCCTTGGCGGCGGACGTGCCGGTGTTCATGGCGACACCCACGTCGGCCTGGGCCAGCGCCGGCGCGTCGTTGGTGCCGTCGCCGGTCATCGCGACCAGCCGACCGCCGTCCTGCTCCCGCTTGATCAGCGCGAGCTTGTCCTCCGGCGTCGCCTCGGCAAGGAAGTCGTCGACCCCGGCCTCGTCGGCGATGGCCTTGGCCGTCAAGGGGTTGTCGCCGGTGATCATCACGGTGCGGATGCCCATCCGACGGAGCTCGTCGAAGCGCTCGCGCAGCCCTTGCTTGACGATGTCCTTGAGGTGGACGACGCCGAGCACGCGGGCCTCGTCGGCGCGGAGCTCGGCCACGACCAGGGGTGTCCCACCAGCCGCGGAGATCGCGTCGACCACGGGTCCGAGGTCCTCCGGGGGGGTGCCGGCGTTCTCCCGGACCCACTCGCGGACGGCGCTGGCGGCCCCCTTGCGGACACTGCGCGAGTGGCCGTTCTCCGCGAGGTCGCAGCCACTCATCCGGGTCTGGGCGCTGAACGGGACGAACGTCGCGTGGCCGAGCTCACCGGGCGTCCGATCACGCAGTCCGAACTCCCGCTTGGCGAGGACGACGATGGAGCGACCTTCGGGCGTCTCGTCGGCGAGGCTCGCCAGCTGGGCGGCATCGGCGAGGTCGTCCGCCGTCACGCCGCGCAGCGGCAGCAGCTCCACCGCCTGCCGGTTGCCGAGGGTGATGGTGCCGGTCTTGTCCAGCAGCAGGGTGTTCACGTCGCCGGCGGCCTCGACGGCACGACCCGACATCGCGAGGACGTTGCGCTGCACGAGCCGGTCCATGCCGGCGATCCCGATCGCACTCAGCAGTGCCCCGATCGTCGTCGGGATCAGGCAGACCAGGAGCGAGACGAGCACGATCTCCGGCTGCGCGGCGCCGCTGTAGGTGGCCAGCGGCTGAAGGGTCACCACCGCCAGCATGAAGACGATCGTCAGGCTCGCGAGCAGGATGTTGAGCGCGATCTCGTTCGGGGTCTTCTGCCGCGACGCGCCCTCGACGAGGGCGATCATCCGGTCCAGGAAGGTCTCCCCCGGCTTGGCCGTGATGGAGACGACGATCCGGTCCGACAGGACGCGGGTGCCACCGGTCACCGCGCACCGGTCCCCTCCGGCCTCCCGGATGACCGGCGCCGACTCGCCGGTGATGGCCGACTCGTCCACGCTGGCGATGCCCTCGACGACATCGCCGTCGCTGGGGATGAGGTCCCCCGACTCGCAGACGACACGGTCTCCCACCGTCAGCTCCGAGGACGGAACCAACCTCTCGGTGCCGTCCACGAGGAGACGTGCCTGGGTCTCCCGCCGGCTTCGTCGCAGTGTCGCCGCCTGTGCCTTGCCCCGGCCCTCGGCGACGGCCTCGGCGAGGTTGGCGAAGACCACGGTCGCCCACAGCCACGCGACGATCAACCAGGCGAACGTCGAGCTGTGCCACACGGCCAGTGCGGTGCTCAGAGCGGCCCCGACCTCGACCACGAACATGACCGGGTTGCGAGCCATGACGCGAGGGTCGAGCTTGGCGCAGGCGGCCGGGAGCTGCCTCAGCAGCATCCCGACATCGAGCAGGCCCGCGCCCACCTGAGGCGCAGACGTCCCGGGAGCGACGGCGTGCGTGGTCATCGGGAGAGCCCTTCGGCGAGAGGTCCCAGCGCGAGCGCCGGAAAGTAGGTCAGCGCCACGACGATGACCACGACGCCCACGAGCATCCCCACGAACAGGGGACGGTGCGTGGGCAAGGTGCCCTCCGTGACGGGGACGGGCTTCTGGGCCGCCAGTGACCCGGCGAGGCCGAGCACGAGCAGCATCGGCAGGAACCGGCCCACGAGCATCGCGAGGCCGCCGGCGATGTTGTAGAAGTCGGTGTTCCCGGTGAGCCCCGCGAACGCGCTCCCGTTGTTGTTGCCCTGCGAGGTGAACGCGTAGAGCACCTCCGACAGTCCGTGTGGCCCGGCGTTGAGCATCGAGGCCCGCGCCGAGGGGACCGACATCGCGACGCCCGTGCCGACGAGCACGACCGCGGGGGTGGTGAGGATGTAGAGCGCGGCGAACTTCACCTCGCGGGACCGGATCTTCTTGCCGAGGTACTCCGGGGTGCGGCCCACCATCAGCCCGGCGACGAAGACGGTGATCACCGCCAGCACGAGCATGCCGTAGAGCCCGGAGCCCACGCCGCCCGGCGCGACCTCGCCGAACATCATGTTCAGCATCTCGACACCGCCTGACAGGGGCGTCATCGAGTCGTGCATCGCGTTCACCGCGCCGGTCGACGTCAGTGTGGTGGCGCCCGCGAAGAGGGCCGAGCTCGGGACGCCGAAGCGGGTCTCCTTGCCCTCCATGGCCGACCCCGCGACGTTCAGCGCGCTCCCGGAGTGGTGCGCCTCGAAGACTGTGACCAGCGTCAGCGAGGCGGTGAGGACGACAGCCATCGCCGAGAGGATCGCCCAGCCCTGGCGCTTGTCCCCGAGCATCCTGCCGAAGGTGCGCGGCAGGGCGAACGGGAGCAGCAGGAGCATCACGATCTCGAGCAGGTTCGTGAACCCGTTGGGGTTCTCGAACGGGTGTGCTGAGTTGGCGTTGTCGGGGCCACCGCCGTTGTTCCCCAGCTCCTTGATGGCCTCCTGGCTGGCGACGGGGCCGCCCCGCAGGTGCTGGGTGCCGCCGGTCAGGGTGTGCACCGTGTGCGGATCCGACAGGTTCTGCACGACCCCACAGGCGATCAGGACGACGGCTGCGACAGCGGCCAGCGGCAGCAGGATGCGCAGACAGCCGCGGACGAGGTCGACCCAGAAGTTCCCGACGCGGTTGGTCCTCGAACGAGCGAAGCCGCGCACCAGCGCGACAGCCACGGCCATGCCCACCGCCGCCGAGGCGAAGTTCTGGAGGGCGAGCCCCGCCATCTGCACCAGGTTGCCCATGGTCGTCTCGCCGGAGTAGTTCTGCCAGTTCGTGTTGGTGACGAACGACGCCGCCGTGTTCCACGCGAGGTGCGGCTCGACCCCGGCGAGCCCGAGGGACGACGGGAGGTGGCTCTGGACCCTCTCGAGGACGTAGAGGAAGACGACGGAGACGAACGAGAACCCGAGCAACGACAGCGCGTACGTCGACCACGTCTGGTCCACGTCGGGATCGACGCGGCAGACCCGGTAGAGCCACCTCTCGCAGCGCCCGTGCTTCGTCGCCTGGTAGACGCGGGCCATGTAGTCGCCCAGGGGCACGTGCGTCACGGCGAGAACCACCACGACGGCCAGGGCGGTGAGCAGACCGGCTGCGCTGTCGCTCATCAGAAGCGCTCCGGGAAGAGCAGAGCCGCTACGAGGTAGCCGGTCAGCAGCACGGCGAGGACCAGGCCGATCAGGTTCTCAGAGCTCACAGTCGCTCCAAGCCCAACAGCGCGGCAGCCAACAGGCCGAAGACGACGATCGTGAGCGCCACCAGGGCGACGTCCAGCACCACACACCTCCAGGAAGGGAACTTGCCCTTCCATGACAGCCCCGATCGGGGCGGTGCAGCGCGTTCCTAACGCGTTCCTCACGCGAGGACGGCGAATCCTGACGACTTCCTAACGCCCGCGGACCGCCGGGCGGCTGGAGAGCCAGGCACGGCGAGGTGAAGCGTTCAGGTCAAAGACACGAAGAGTCCGCGATCTTGAGCGCATGGACATCCTCAGGGACGAGCGGGTCGTCGTGGTATCGGGCAGCTACGGCGCGGGGCATGACGTGGTCGCCGACGAGCTCGTTCGACGCTTGGCCGCCCGGGGAGTCGTTGCCGGGCGCCTCGATGTGGCCGCGATGTTCCCGCTCGGGCTCGGCTACCTCCTACGCGGGCTGTACTTCAGGCAGCTCGCGGTCGCGCCCCGGAGCTGGGCGAGCCTGCTCGACCGGCTCGACCACGACAACCCGTGTGCCGACCTGGTCGAGCGCCTGCTCTGGCGGTTGGGACGACGGCTCCTGCGCAAGGTCGAGCATGCGGATCTCGTGGTGTCGACACACCCGTTCGCCAGCCAGATCCTGGGCCACGCGCGTGCCGAGGGGCGCCTCGCCGCGCGCGTGGTCACCTACCTCACGGACGCCTCGGTCCATCGGCTGTGGGTCCACGCGGGTGTCGACCAACACCTGGCCATCGACGAGATCGCCGCGGCCCAGGCGCGAGCCCGGGGCGCCCGGGCACAGGCCGTGGACCCCGTCGTACCGCCCACCCCCAGCACTCACGACGGACCCCGGCCCTGGCCGGACGACACGGCGGTGGCGCTGGTCGTCGGCGGGTCTCGTGGTGTCGGCGAGCTGCTCGAGGCGGCGCTCGACGTGCTCGAGACCGGCCTGTGCACGCCGGTCGTCGCCTGTGGCACCAACGCGCGCCTGCGACGACGGCTGGCACGGATCCCCGGGGTAGTCGCCCTCGGCTGGCGGTCGGATCTGGCTCGGCTCATGGCCGACGCCGACTGCGTCATCCAGAACGCCGGCGGCATCACGAGCCTCGAAGCCCTGGCCGTGGGGACGCCGATCGTGTCCTACCGCCCCGTCCCCGGACACGGCGTGACCAACGCCCAGGCTCTCGACCGGGCCCACCGGATCCCCTACGTCACCTCGCGGGAGGGTCTTGCCTCGGCGCTCCGGAACGCACTGACACCTCGGACCACGCTCGCGAACCTCCAGCTCGACGCGACACCGACAGCGCCGGATGCCGTCGAGATCCTCCTTCCGGGCGTGGACGCCGTCGGGTCTGCGGCGTGACGCCGCAGCCGATCGGAGAGCCGGGCTCCACCCGCCACGCCGCGCCGTTGCTGGCATCCGTGGGCATCGCCCGTCGCCACCTGACTCCACGGCTGTGGTCGCCGCGACTCTCGGGTATCTCCTCGAGCGGACACGTCGCCCTCACCTACGACGACGGACCCGACGCGAGCTCCACGCCGTGCTTCCTCTCCCTGTTGGCGGAGTACGACACCCGGGCCACGTTCTTCGTGCTGGGTCGGCACCTCGGGGACGGGAGCCTGCTTCGCGACATCTCGGGACAGGGACACGAGATCGGCATCCACGGCTGGGACCACACCGCCACCGTCGTACGACGAAGGGGTCGCCTTGCCGACGACCTACGTCGTGCCCGCTCGCAGGTGGAGGAGCTGGCCGGCTGCGAGGTGCACTGGTATCGACCGCCCTACGGACTGCTCACCCGTGGGACGCTCTCCGCCGCCGATGCAGCAGGTCTCGAGGTCGTCCTCTGGTCGGCGTGGGGTCGCGACTGGACCCGACGTGCGACGCCGCACTCGATCACACGCGTCGTGACCGGGCAGGTCCGGCCGGGCGGCACCGTCCTGCTGCACGACTCCGACCGCACCTCCGCCCCGGACTCGTGGCGAAGCACGCTCGGGGCCACTCGCCTCCTCCTCGACATCTGGCGCGCCCAGCGGCTCCGGGTCGGACCGCTGTCCGAGCACTGGAGCCAGCCATGCGACGGCGTGGCTGGGTAGCAGCGGCGGGCTGCGGGGCTGTCGTCGCCGGCTCGATGCTTGCTCGGCTCCCCTTGGTCAGCCGACCGCTGACTCCGGACGAGGGCGGCTTCCTCCTCGTGGGCTCGCAGTGGTCTCCGGGATCGTCGCTGTACGGCAACTACTGGGTCGACCGGCCGCCCCTGTTGATCGGCATCTTCGGGGCGGCCGGTGAGCTGGGCGGGACCATCCCGTTGCGAGTCATCGGTGTGGTCGCCGTCGTCTGCTCGGTCCTGCTGGCCTTCGAACTAGGGGTCATCGCGAACCCGAGGGACGGTGCCCGCGACGACGAGAGCTGGGCAGCGGGCCTGCGCGTCCTCGCGCCGGCTGCGGTGTGCGCCGTCTTCCTGACGTCACCGGCCTTCGGTGCCCCCGAGATCGACGGGGAGCTGCTCGCCGTGCCGTGGGTTCTCGCCGGGACGACGGCCCTGCTGCTGGCACATCGTGCGGAAGCCTCCCGCAGGCGGGTCGCGTACGGCGTCGCCGCCGGGGTGTGTGCGGCGGCGGCGTTGCTCACCAAGCAGAACGTGGTCGACGTCTTCGCCGTGGCGCTCGTCGTCGCCTGCGCACGCACGAGACGAGGAGCCAGGAGAGACCTGGTCATCGCCTTCGCCCTGGGCAGTGGTGGTGCCTTGGTCGCGGGGGTCATGGCGGCCTGGAGCCGAGGGACCTCGCCCTGGCAGCTGTGGCTGGCCATCGGACCGTTCCGCTGGCGAGCCTCCGAGGTCCTGCGGACCTACTCCCCCAGCCGGGTCGATCGAGCCCACGACCTTGTCGCAGCCGTCGTCCTGAGCGGGGCGGCGCTGGTCGTCGCCGCGGCCTCGACGCACTTGCTCCTGCACCGGAAGCGCGACCGCGTCACGGAGGGCAGCTCACCGCTGGCGACGGTCGGCGTCGTCCTCCTCGTGTGGGAGTCGATCGCGATCGCCTCGGGAGGCAGCTACTGGTCGCACTATCTGACAGGGCTGGTTCCGGGCCTGGTCACGCTGACGGCCGCCACCCTCGAGCACCCGGGCCGCCTTCTGCGGGGCATCAGCATGGCGATCGTCCTGGCCGCCGTCTCCGCGAGCATCCAGCTGGCACGGCTGGGCCCCGGAGGATCAGCGGACACCGCCGTCGCGGACTTCATCCGCACCCGCAGCCGGACGTCGGACTCGGTCGTCGTCTGCTTCGGTCATCCAGATGTCATCTGGCAGTCCGGCCTGTCCAGTCCCTACCCGCTGGTCTGGAGCCTGCCGGTGAGCGTCAAGGACCCGCGTCTCCACCTGCTCGACAAGGTGCTCGAGGACAGGTCGAGGCCGACCTGGGTCGTGGTCCGCGGCGGCCTCGGCGGCTGGGGCCTCCCCGCAGCCCGCACGCAGCGGATCCTGAGCGATCACTTCCGCTTGGTCCGCGACGTCGACTCGACGGCGATCTATCACGAGATCCACGGGCCGAGACGCGTCTCGGGCTGAGCCGGGTTGCACGGGCCCGAGGCGACTGCGACTGCCGTGCTGCGGTCACAGGTGCCAGACGGAGCCTCGACCGGGCTACCTGCAAAGATCCTGCACGATCCCCGATTGCTCTCCTTCGCGACCCTCGTATCTCCTACCGTTGCGGCGTGAAGCTCAGCAACCGAACGTTCCTCGCGCCGAAGGTGCCCGAGGTCTTCGCCACCTTCTGGATCCTCAAGCTGCTGACCACGGGCATCGGGGAGACGGCGTCGGACTTCCTCGGCACGTGGAACATCGCCGCTGCGGGCGTCATCGGCGTGGGCGGGTTCTTCGGCGCGCTGTGGTGGCAGACCCGCGCGGAGTCGTACCACCCGGTTCGGTACTGGGTGGCGGTCCTGATGGTGGCGGTGTTCGGCACCATGATCGCCGACGGCCCACACGTCGCCCTCGGCTCGCCGTACTACGTCGACGCCTCGATCTACTTCGTGCTGCTGTGTGGGCTGCTGACGTGGTGGCGGCGGTCGGAGGGCACGCTCTCGGTGCACTCGATCGTGACGGCTCGGCGGGAGCGGTTCTACTGGGGCACGGTGTTGCTGACCTTCGGGCTCGGCACCGCACTGGGGGACACCACGGCGACCAACCTGCACATGGGCTACTGGTGGTCGGTGCTGCTCTTCGGCGGGCTGATCGTGGTCCCGCTGGTCGCCTGGCGCGTGGGCGTCGACACCGTCATCTGCTTCTGGGCGGCGTACTCGCTGACGAGACCGCTCGGAGCCAGCATCGCCGACGGCCTCGCGGTCAGCCATCGGCACGGCGGCCTGGGCTGGACCACCGGCGTCGTCACCGCCCTCGGAGTCGTCCTCTTCGCCATCGGTGTCGCCTACGTCGCCCTCACCCACTCCGACGAGGAGGGCCACCATGCCGCAGCCCATGAGGCCACGGAGGCTCCCTCGGAGCGCGCTTCTCTCGGGAGCTAGGCGGTACTGCTGACGCATGAACGCGTCGCGTGTGGGGTACCTCGCGCACACACCGACCCGTCACACAGGAGAACCCATGTCCACCGATGCCATCGTGGTCCTCAAGGAGGAGCACAAGGTGATCCGCAAGGCGTTTCGCGCCTTCGAGGACGCCGGCGGCGCGGCGTACGCCCGCAAGGGACAGCTCGTGGACCGGATCATCGAGCTGCTCACAATCCACACCTACATCGAGAACGAGGTCATGTACCCACGGGTCCGCGAGCTCCTGCCCGACGTCGAGGACGACGTGCTCGAGTCCTACGAGGAGCACCACGTCGCCGACTTGCTCGTACTGGAGCTGGCCGCGATGAAGCCGGACGACGAGCGATTCGTCGCCAAGACCACGGTGCTCATCGAGAACGTCGAGCACCACATGGAGGAGGAGGAGGACGAATGGTTCCCCAAGGTGCGGGCCGGCCTCGGGCGCAAGGTCCTCCAGGAGATGGGGGCGGAGATGATCGAGAAGCGCAAGAAGGCCCCCCGGCGCCCGAGTCAGCCCAGCGCGCTGAAGAAGGCCGTCAAGGCCGTCACCGTCTGAGAGACGAGGGATCGAGCACCGTACGTCGCGAGTCCACCAGCAGAGAGCAAGGGAGCAGGACCCATGACCAGCACACCTCATGAACTCGACCAGGACCCCGACGCGCAGCAAGACGCCGACGTCGACCCCGATGCCAAGCCAACGGCAGACGACCCGGTACCCGGCAGCGGCGCCGAGGATCCCAGCGACCCCGCCTGACACGAGGAGGTGGCCCGAGATGGCCCCGACCCCTGGACCGGAGCAGTCGCCCGAGACCGACGACCCGACCGAGCCTGACGACGTCGACCCCGAGACGCTCGACCCGGAGAGTGACAAGCCCGTCGACACCGAGAACCCGACGTAGCCAGTCACAGCACGCAGCACGCTGCTGATGCCCCCCTGACGCCTCCGACCAGGTCGGCGGGACGCCACACCATACGTACGTCCGCCTATCGACGGTGACCGAAAGCAGGCCCATGATGACCACCACACCCCAAGAGCCCGACCAGGACCCCCAGCTGGCTCCCAGCGGCGACCCCGGCATCGACCCCGCGGCAGACCCGGACCTCGCGCCCGGTGGGGACCCGGAGGCAAACCCGGACGACCCGAAGCCCGGGAGCGGCACCACCGAGGACCCGAGCTGACTCCAAGGCTTCCCTGCCCGTCGCATCTTGGGGTGGGTTCGACTGCCTCGGGCATGGGTACTGGTGCGGGATGAGCCCGCACGCGGTGACGTCGATGGTCCGTCAACGTCTGAGCGCGGTCCTCGGCAATGTCATTGCGAGGGCCCGAGCGGTGCTCCGGCACGCATCACGCCGTCCTCCGCGCGTGACCGGCAAGTCAAGCCCTGACGAGTCCTGGACCGTGGTGGAGCTCCGGGCAGAGGCAAGGAGAAGAGGCCTCACTGGGGTATCCAAGCTGCGGAAGGCCGAGTTGCTGCGAGCCCTGCGATGACGGATCACCCGACGGAGCAGCCGACTGGGCAGCCGACGGGCCACGGCGACCAGTCGCACGAGGACGTGCCCAAGGACCCGCTACGGCGCTCCCGGGTGAGTCAGGCCTGGCTGTCGGTGGTCGGGCTGGCCCTGCTGCTGGTCCTCTTGATCGTGTTCATCGCCCAGAACACCGAGCGGGTGAGCATGAAGTTCTTCGGCTGGACGTGGCACGCCCCGCTGGCCGTCGTGGCCTTGACGGGTGTCGTCGTCGGCATGGTGTTGACGGTGATCACCGGCACCCTACGCATCGTCCAGGTACGTCGCCGCGTCCGACGAGAGGTGTGAGCCGGGCCCGCCGGCTGAGGCCGCCGGAGACGACCAGGACCCGTCGGGGCACGCCTGACCAGCGGAAGGCAGTCCTCCGGCAGCACGCGAACAGCGTGCGGGCAGCACGGCAGCCGAGACGTGAATATCGATGTGGGCTGCGGGTACAGAGGGGCCTCGTCGAGGAAGGGACGCCATGAGCGCGAAAGAGTCCGCACGGTCCGCAGCACCGATGGAGGACCAGGTCCCGGGTGCACCAGCTTCGAGCGCGCCGACGTACGACGAGCCGACCGACCCGGCCCCGCCGCCCGAACGCAAGCCCGACCAGACCGAGCCGCCGCTGCGCACGGCCGCGGGAGCTTCTGCGCAGGACGGGACCCGAGCTCAGCGGGGCGAGTACCTGACCACGGCGACGGGCACGCGGCTTCACGACACCGATCACTCCCTGAAGGCCGGGTCGCGTGGTCCGACCCTCCTCCAGGACCACCACCTGCGAGAGAAGATCACGCACTTCGACCACGAGCGGATTCCGGAGCGGGTCGTGCACGCACGCGGGGCCGCGGCTCACGGTCGCTTCGTGGGCTACGGCACCGCAGATGACGTGTGTGAGGCAGGGTTCCTGGCGGCGGACGCGGAGACGCCGGTGTTCGTCAGGTTCTCGACCGTCCTCGGCTCGCGCGGCTCGGCCGACACCGTGCGCGACACGCGTGGCTTCGCCACGAAGTTCTACACCGACGAGGGCGTCTTCGACCTGGTCGGCAACAACATCCCGGTGTTCTTCATCCAGGACGGCATCAAGTTCCCGGACGTCGTGCATGCGGCCAAGCCGCACCCCGATCGCGAGATCCCGCAGGCCCAGAGCGCGCACGACACCTTCTGGGACTTCGTCTCCCTGCACACCGAGGCGCAGCACCACACGTTGTGGAACATGTCGGACCGCGGCATCCCGCGTTCCTACCGGATGATGGAGGGCTTCGGGGTCCACACCTTTCGGTTGACCTCGGCGAACGGGACCACGCAGCTCGCCAAGTTCCACTGGAAGCCCGTTCTGGGTGTCCACTCACTCACCTGGGAGGAGGCCCAGCGGCTGGCGGGTGCCGACCCGGACTACCACCGTCGCGACCTGTACGACGCCATCGAGGCGGGTGCGTACCCGGAGTGGGAGCTGGGGCTCCAGGTCTTCGAGGACGCCGAGGACCAGATGTTCCAGGGGATCGACCTCCTGGATGCCACGAAGATGGTGCCCGAGGAGCTGGCTCCGGTGCAGCCGGTGGGGCGGCTCACCCTCGATCGCAACGTGACCAACTACTTCGCGGAGACCGAGCAGGTGGCGTTCCACGTCGGGCACCTCGTGCCCGGCATCGACGTCACCGACGACCCGCTACTCCAGGCTCGGCTGTTCTCCTACGTCGACACACAGCTGACCAGGTTGGGCGGCCCCAACTTCGACCAGATTCCCATCAACCGATCCCACTGCCCGGTCAACGACATGCTTCGCGACGGCTACCACCAGCACGCCGTGCACACGGGCGTCGCGCCGTACCACCCCAACTCGCTCGACGGTGGCAACCCCTTCCCCGCCGCCGCCGACCTGCGAGCCTTCGTGGAGGCACCGGTGACCGTCGCCGAAGGCGGGAAGGTGCGCGACCAGCCGGCGTCCTACGACGACCACTTCAGCCAGGTCAGGCTGTTCTGGAAGAGCATGAGCGCGGTGGAGCAGGAGCACATCATCGCGGCGTACACGTTCGAGCTGAGCAAGTGCTTCGAGCAGACGATCAAGGAGCGTCAGCTCCAGGCACTGGCGAACGTCGATGCGCGCCTGTGCGAGGAGGTCGCGACCGGTCTCGGACTCGTCGCTCCTGCGCCCGAGACAGAGCTGACGGACGAGACACCCAGCGGGGCGCTCTCCCAGATCGGAGACACGTGGCCCCTCGCGGGTCGGATGGTCGGGATCGTGGTGGACGCCGACGGCGACGTCGCGTCCCTCCCCGCGATCCGCAGCGCCCTGCTGGAAGCCGGAACGACACCGCTGGTGATCGCCGCCCGCGGCGGTGAGCTGGGCGACGGGGTCGCGGTGCAGCGGACTTTCGCCGCTGCCCAGTCCGCCGAGCTGGACGCGGTCCTTCTGCTGGGCGCGCCGGCGCCTGCTCCCGACGCGCTGACCGCACGGGACACGAAGGCAGGTGCCGACGACGACCCGATGGTGGACCCGCGCGTCGCGCTCCTGCTCGATGAGACATTCCGGCACGCGAAGCCGATGGGCGCCGTGGACCAGGGCATGGACGTGCTGGCCGCTCGCGGCATGCGCGGCCTTGCCGGCGTGGCAGAGGGCGAGGCGGAGGCCGTCGTGAGCGAGGTGCTCGACCTGTTGGGGCGGCACCGGGTGTGGGAGCGGTTCGCGGTCGACTCGTGACCGGGGCTCACCTTCGTCGTCATCGACCTCGCAGTGGGCCAGGCGGGAGTGGTCGTCGACGGCGGCGTGGATGAGGGCGTGGCCGCGAGTGAGCCGCGTGATCGGGGCCTGGGCTCTCCGATCGCTACGGCGCGACGCGACCGGTGGACTCGCCGACCTCTGCCTGGCGGGCCCAGCGGCTGCACGCCGGACCGCTGGCCGAGCACGGGAGCAGGTGAGGCGACGGCGTGGCCGGACAGCGGGTCTCGAGGTGTTCTTCCTGGCTCGCAGTACCGATCCGAGATCTTCACCACCAGCCCTGACCAACGCATCGTGGCGTGGGCGACGATCCACGACATCGACGCTTCGGGGCACTGGCCTGGCAAGACGGTGACAAGGGTCAGCGAGAGCTCGCAGCTCTGGCCCGACCCGCCAGAGATCCAGAACTACCTAGGGCGCTTCCCGGACGGTTGCAAGCCACCGTTCGCCGCCCCGAGCTAGCACCAGCCCGGGGAGCATTGCTTGATGTCCACCAGCACGACCACACCGGTCACGAGCACGATGACGCAGCGAACGCGACCAGGGCGAGAAGGAAGTCTCGTAGCGCTTTCATCGCAGAAGCCTTCCTCTATGAGGCTTCGGGGGCCCAGAGCGTCGCTACTTGTCCGGCAGGTCCCCCTCACCCGTGCTCCCCCCGGCGCGCGGGCTACGCTCGCGATGAGAGGAAGGCCGCCCGTGGCTCACGTCGCTGTCGAGGGTGAAGACCTCGGAGCCGGCACGTGCTGGTGCTGCGGCGCGGTGGATGACCCTGACCGCATGGTCCACCTCGGCAACCACCCCGAGGTCGTCATGTGTCTCGGCTGCGCCAGGTGGGCCGCCAAGGAGGCCGCCGAGATCGAGGACCGCGACCGTACGGGGGTCCTCCCGCGGGCCCGCGACAGGTTCCGCGACCTGAGGCGTGGGGTCGCCCATCGAGGCTGGCATCGCCACCGGTACCTCGGGCCGGCGTTGCGATGGCTCGGCAGGCGGCTCCCGTAGGACCGGTGTCCCGGCCTCGTGCCAGCAGGAGTGTCCGGTGTCGCCGAAGAAGCCGCTGCCCGTCAACCGTGACACCTGGTGCACCACCGAACGCGAGCCGACGATGCCGTCGTTGGGGGCAGCCTTCGTCGGATACGCATCCGACGACGCGGAGGCGGGCCACGGTTGGGACATCGTCGTCGACTCGCTCGCAGTGCGCGTCAATTGCCTCACCAAAGCTTCACGTCGACCAGACCGGGGGCAGAACCGCGTTCTCCGACTGCGCCGAGCAGCTGCTGGATCTACCAACCGAGATCCACCCCGCGACGAGCTCCACCGTCGCGTCTTCGTGTCGGGCGGGCGCTGACTGATCTCTCATCGTGGTGCTGTCCTCCCCCTGCCGGAGTCCGTGGTGACAGGATGGCGGGCGCACACGAGAGCCAAGCCGTTTTGTGCCGTTGTGGGAGCAGGCCATGGAAGTGCAGCGCGTCCAACGGTGGGTGTCCTCGGCTCTGGTCATGACCGTGGCGACACTCCTCGCCAGCGGGTTGGCCATCCTCAGCGAGGTGTCGACACGGCCGGGCGCCCGACCGGGGCTGCTGCTCTTGTCCTCGGTAGCCGGCGTGTTCGCGATGATCGGGGTGCGCATCATCAACGCCAAGGCGCTCCTGACGCCATGGCTGGCGTTGGGGGCGCTGCCGGCGCTGGTTGTCTGGATCGTCACGAGGTGAGGCGGTGAGGCGTGCCGGTCGGTGAGAACCATGACACATCATCGGCGGTGCCGGTGACGACCGCGGCGACCGCCGTGGCGAGGCCCGGAGGCTGCTGCAAGCCCATCGCGTGACCTGTGTCGGCAGCGCCCGGATAGGACACTGCGAGGGCACGCAGAACGGCCTCGAACCCGCTCTCGGGCTCGCAGGACCCCAAGCGCTGACGCTGCCTGACTCGGGCCGGGTCCAAACGGGGATCCAAGGCTTGCAAGGCTCGATGCGCCGTCTCGCGGGCTCCCGCGTATGACCAGGCCAGACGCTCGGTGGGGCGGGTGGGGCTCGAACCCACGACCCAGGGATTATGAGTCCCTTGCTCTGACCGACTGAGCTACCGCCCCGCACACATTGTGCCCGGCCGGCGAGCTCGTCGTTTCGGTCGGTCACCGGCGACCCGGTTGAATGGGGTGTCATGGACACGGCGGCGCACGGGACGACGCCCGCCGAGGTGAGTGGGCCCGGGGCCGGCTCCTCGGCCCGCGACTCGGCCCGCGACTGGCACTGGGTGGTGCGGGTCCTCGGCGTCGTCGTGGTGTTCGCCGTCGTCGCCGTCCTCCGGTCGCGGCAGGTCGACGTGCCGTTCCGCGACCCGCACGGCAAGCTGTTCGCCCACAAGCTGGTGAGCACCCTGACCACGCTCCTGGTGTTCGTGGTCGCGGACATCGCAGTCCGGTGGCTCCGCGGACGCCGGCACGGCGCCACGCCGTGGCGCGTCGCCCGCCGCCGCTGGACGCCGTACCGGGTCGGCATGGTCGCGCTGGCGCTGCTGGCCTACCAGGTCGTCTACCTCTGCTACCGCAACCTCAAGAGCTGGGATGTGTTCCGGGCGCCGAAGGACGCCATGCTCCTGCGCTGGGACCGATGGCTGTTCTTCGACCACAGTCCGGCGGTCCTGCTGCACAACCTGCTCGGCCAGGACCTCGCGGCGCGGTGGCTGGGGCACCTCTACGAGTCGTTCTCGACGGTGTTGACCCTGGCCCTGGTCTCCGCGCTGGCGTTCACCCCCACCGTCCGGGCGGCGTACGTCTTCGTGGTCTCCGCCATGTGGGCCTGGATCATCGGGGTGGGCTCCTACTACGTGATCCCGTCACTGGGTCCGTTCCACGCGGCTCCGCAGGAGTTCGCGGGGCTGACCCGCACCTCCATCCAGCACACCCAGGCCAGCTACGTCGTCCAGCGTGACCAGCTGCTCGCGCACCCGCACGCGCCGGATGCGTTCGCCCAGATCTCGGCGTTCGCCAGCCTGCACTGCGCCATGACCTGCCTGATCTTCCTGATGGCGCGGTACTACAGGTTGCGCGTGCTCAGCTGGGTAGCAGGCGCCTTCCTGGCCGGCACCGTGGTGGCCACGATCTACCTGGGATGGCACTTCGCGGTCGACGACATCGCGGGAATCCTGATCGCCTGGGTCTCCGTGCAGCTGGGCAAGCTGGTCGTGCTCGGTTCGTGGAGAACGACTCCCTCACGCCCCGTCAGACCCTAGAATCCCACCAGTCTCTGGTCGTGGAGGTCCGGTGAAGAACATCCTGTTGCTCCTGGCGATCGTGTGGTTCGTCCTCGGCGCGAGCGTTGCCAACGATCGCGGCTTCTTCGACGCGCACACCAACCGGAACTGCAACTTCATCGGCAGCGCGATGCTGACCGTCGTCGTGGGACCGGTCAACTACCTCGGGGTCCACCCTCGCGCCCACTGCTGAGCCACGCCGCCGCACTCGCGCCGACCGGCGGCGGGGTGCGCTCGTAGTAGGCGCCGGGGCGGCGTACCTGCTGCTCGAGCTGTCGCAGCGACCGCAGGAAGGGATGGCGCCGCTCGGCCCGCTGCGCGGCCTGCTCGACGTCCCAGTAGGCGCGAAGCGCGTCGTCGTCGTCCACGTCGAGAGCCGAGATCTGCACCATGCCGCCAAGCCAACCGGACCCCGGCCTGTCGGACCAGCGGTTTTGGCGGCATGCTCGGGGTCATGGAGATGCCACCACCGCTCGAACCCCTCCCCGAGGACTGGACCCGTGCGCTCGCCGTCGTGGCGCACCCCGACGACATGGAGTTCGGCTCCGCCGCGGCCGTGGCGCGCTGGACCGCTCAGGGCAAGGAGGTCGTCTACTGCATGGTCACCTCCGGCGAGGCCGGCATCGACTCGATGGACCCCGACGAGTGCCGAGGCATCCGCGAGGCGGAGGAGATCGAGTCGGCCCGGATCGTGGGCGTCGACACCGTCGAGTTCCTCCACCAGCCCGACGGCGTCCTCGAGTACGGCGTGCCGCTGCGCCGCGAGATCGCCGCGGTGATCCGCAAGCACCGCCCCGAGATCGTGATCACCGGGAACTTCCAGGAGAAGTTCGGGATGGGGATGCTCAACCAGGCCGACCACATCGCCACCGGCAAGGCTGTGCTCGACGCCGTGCGCGATGCCGGGAACCGCTGGGTCTTCCCCGAGCAGCTCACCGACGGGCTCGAGACCTGGGGCGGCGTCCGCCAGGTGTGGGAGGGCGGCTCACCCGCCGCGCTCCATGGCGTGGACACGACCGACACCTTCGACAAGGGTGTGGCGTCCCTGGCCGCCCATGCCGCGTACATCGAGGGTCTGGGCTGGGAGAACTGGGATCCGCGGGAGTTCCTCGAGGGCTTCGGCCGGCAGGTCGGGCAGCGCATGGGCGTCGCGTTCGCGACGTCCTTCGAGGTCTACCGGATCAGATGGGAGGACTGATGCCCTACCTGACGTCGGACCCGGCCATCTCACTGGACGGCTTCATCGCCGGCCCCGACCAGGATCTCGAGCACCCGCTCGGCGTCGGCGGCGCGGCGCTGCACGACTGGCACTGGGGGCCGGCGGAGGAGGAGAACGCCGCCGAGGCCGCCGCCATGGTCGAGGCCGGCGCGTTCATCATGGGGCGCAACATGTTCGGCCCGATCCGCGGCGAGTGGAACCTCGACTGGAAGGGCTGGTGGGGCGACGAGCCGCCGTACCACGCGCCGGTCTTCGTGCTCACCCACCACGAGCGCGACCCGATCGAGATGGCCGGCGGTACGACGTTCCACTTCGTGACCGACGGGCCCGAGCAGGCTCTCCGCCGCGCCACGGAGGTGGCCGGGGACGGGCGGATCTCGATCTGCGGCGGCGCGTCCACCATCAACCAGTTCCTGCGAGCCGGTCACATCGACGAGCTCCGGCTGCACGTCGTCCCGATCGTGCTCGGCTCGGGTGAGACGATCTTCGCCGACCTGAAGGGCCTCGCCTTCGACGTCGCGTCGACGCGCTCGACCTCGATGGTGACGCACATGACGCTGAGGCGCCGGCGCCACGAACCGGGTGACTCGCCCTAGGGCGGCATCCGTCGCGCGGGCGATGTGGCCGACCGGCGCCACCTGACACGATCGCCGGAGGACGCTCCCGGGGTGACGCGCGAGGAGACCGCGATGAAGATCATGCTGGCGCCGCAGAAGGTCGGGGTCGGGATGGAACGGAATCTCCGGTCCATCAAGGCCGAGCTGCCGCTGGTCGTCGGCCTGACCGAGATGGACCTGGGCAAGAGGTCGTTCGTCCCGCTGATGCAGAGGACCCTCGGCCCGTCGTACGAGGTGATCTCCACCGACGTCGGCGTCCACTCGCGCGAGATCCCGGTGGCCATCCGCACCGGCGAGGAGACCAGTGTCACCAGCTCCGAGGTCATCCCGATCTCCCGCGATGTCGGCGTCAAGGGAGTGGGCAACGACCGCTACCTGGCCGTGGTGCGGTTCAGTCACAAGGGCCGCGGCTACGTCGTGATGCACACCCACACCGACGCGGTGATCCAGAACCAGCACACCGGCAAGCTGCTCGACAACGAGCGCGTCGGACCCACGGCCGGGGCCATGCAGGCGATCGAGGACCGGGCGCGGGCCACGTTGGACGACGCCGGCGTCGCCGGACTCATGATCATGGGCGACTTCAACTACCTGGAGGTCGAGGACGCGATCGCCTGGGAGCACTCGCCGCAGGAGATGTTCGCGCGGCTCGGCATGACCTGGCACTCCAGCCGGGTCATCTACCTCGCGTGGTCACCCGGGCTGGCACCCAAGCAGCCCACCGAGACGGTCCCGCCCCACTCGAGTCGCAATGCGGCGGACCACGCGTGGCTGCTCGGACGCTTCCGCAGCACCGCGCCCGCAGCAAGGGCAGCTCGATGACCTCGAGCTCACTGCCCCGACCCGGACGTCATACGAAGCGTGCGCGATGGCGCTCGCGCCGTATGGACTCGAACCAACAACCCTCCGCTCCCCCAGGCAGACGCTGAGGCTTCGCGGCGAGGGACGCTGGCCTGGCCTGGCCCGTGTCGGTGGACGCAGACCGGATCCTGGAGGGGGCTCATGAACAGCCTGGAAGCAGTCCCTGCTCGCGCAGGGCGTCGGGAGCCGTCCGGTTCCACCGCGCAACCAGCTCGTCGACCTGCGCCGCCGACCACCACACTGGTGATGGCCGGGTGCGCCCGCAGTGATGGCGACCTCCACCGTGCGCAGAGCCCGGAGCAGCACACTGACCAGCAGAGCGAGGGCGCCAACTGTCCGCAGCGTGGCAGTGACATTCGGGCATGCCTGATCAGGATGTTCGACGGAGCGTAGAGCGCCAGGTAGCGGTGGGCTGCGGCGACGACGAGGAAGATCGGGAGGGCAAGTACGAACAGCATTCGGTGGCTCCTTCGCGAGGGGACCCCCCTTGCTACGCCCCGGACTTCCTTCCAGCGCGAACCAGGGCACGCCTGTGGAGACGCTCGCGCCGTCGGCCGACACCATCAGCGTCGGCGACCACGGCTCCAGGTCGCTGCAATGCTCCACCAGACGCGTTCCGATCATGCCGCCCGAACGCA
>NZ_DATAVI010000027.1:0-39434 GCF_036267815.1 Nocardioides sp.
GGTTCCCGCTGTCCGGCTCGCCGTGGGTGGCGACCCAGGCACGGCTGCGGGCGGCGTCGGCGAGCTGGTGATAGCGCCGGGTCCATCGCTCGAGGTCGGCGAGGTGGGCCCGTACGGCGTCGCGGGCCGGGGCGGCGAACGGCCCCGGTCCCCAGTCCTGGCGCGCCAGGGCCGCGACGGCCTCGGCGAAGTCCGGACCGACGCGCGGGAGCCAGGGCGGGAGTCCGGGCGGCGGCTCGGCTGCGTGGAGCCGGCCCAGCACGGCGGTCGTCCAGACGACGTCCAGCGGGCCGTCCGGGCTGCCCTGGCGCCACGGCGTGCAGCTGAGCGCGCCGCGGGCGAAGGGCACGGTGAAGCCTCCCGCACGGCTCTCGCGTCCGGCGAGCACGAACTCCAGACCGGCCTCGAAGAGGGCCGCGGCTCCGGCGTACGCCGCCTCCAGACGCCCGGCCGTGCGCTTGGGCTCGAGGCGGTCCAGGGTGACGAACAGCCGCGGCCGGCCGCCCGCGTACGCCGTCCAGTGGTGCGCTCCGAACCCGACCGGCCGGTAGGCGACCCGGTCCGCCGCGTCGTCCCAGGCACGGCGTACCTCGGCGAGCACCGCCTGGTCAGGTAGCTCCGGCGGCGGCTCACGCACGGGCGCGCACGTCTCGGAGCCGGTCGAAGGCACGCTGCGGGGGAGGGTTGCGGATCAGGTCGAGCAGGGCCGCGGTGGGCTCGTCCGGTCCGTACGTCGTGTCGACGATGAGGTCGCAGTCGCCGTGCAGGAAGACCAGCCGCTGCTGGTGTGCCGCGGTCCCCGAGTCGCGGTCGCCGCGCAGCCGCTCGCGCCGGCGCAGCTCCTTGGGCGAGCAGGTCACGTGGACGAGCAGCACGTCGAGGCCGACGGTCAGCCTCAGCAGGTCGTCCAGACGCCACGGCTCGTTGAGGACGTGGTCGGCGAGCACGTCCATGCCCGAACCCGCCGCACCGACCAGCGCACGGTGGTACGCCGCGCGGGTGCGGTGGAACACGTCGTGCCACTGGCGATCGGTCAGGTCGGCGTCGGGGCGCGTGCGGATCTGGTGGAACAGGTCGACCGGCATCAGCAGCCACGGCGTGGGGAGCCGACGGGCGACGGCTTGGGACAGTGTTGTCTTGCCCGCGCTGGACGGTCCGTTGAGCAGCACGATCCGACCCGACGCCATGGGCCCGACGCTAGTGTCTGCGCGGGCCGTTGGTCAGCCTATCTGCGCCAACCGGGGGATCACCTGGTCCGCCATCCGCTCGGTCCAGCCGACCGGGTCGGCAGGGTCCGGCGCGGTCCAGACCTGCTCGATGCCCAGCGTGGCGAGGCCCGTCATCGAGCTCA
Organism: Nocardioides sp.; assembly: GCF_036267815.1. GTDB lineage: Bacteria > Actinomycetota > Actinomycetes > Propionibacteriales > Nocardioidaceae > Nocardioides. Next base: position 1,352 of record NZ_DATAVI010000027.1, read on the forward strand.
GCCAGGCGTCGAGGTCGGTCAGCGGGTTGATCCGCGAGGCGACGATCGTCTTGGCGATCTGGTCGTAGTCGCGACCGACGTCGTCGCAGTGCGAGCGCAGGACGTCCAGCTTGTGCTGGACGTCCTGCGGCTCGGTGGCGAAGAGGTTGCACGCGTCGGCGTACTGCGCGACGAGTCGCAGCGTCTTGCGCTCGCCGCTGCCACCGACCATGACCCGGGGGCCTCCGGGCTGCACCGGCTGCGGCACCAGGGTGAGGTCGGCGAGCTGGTAGTGCCGGCCGTCGTACGATCCGCCGCCGTGCCATCCTTGGCGGACGATCTGGAGCGTCTCCTCCAGCCGCTCGAACCGCTCGCTGGTCGCGGGGAACGGGACGCCGAACCCCAGGTGCTCGCGCTCGTACCACGCGGCACCGATGCCGAACATCGCACGGCCACCCGACAGCACGTCGAGCGTGGTCACGATCTTGGCGAGCAGTCCCGGGTGTCGGTAAGTGACGCCGGTGACGAGCAGGCCCAGCTCGATCTGGCTGGTCTGGCCGGCCAGGAAGCCGAGGCTGGTGTATCCCTCCAGCATCGGCTCCGGCGGACCGCCGAGGATCTCCATCTGGAAGTAGTGGTCCATCATCGTCAAGGTGGTGACCCCGCCGTCGTCGGCGGTGCGGGCGACCTTGGCGAGCGTCGGCGCCAGCGCGGCCGCGCCGCCGGGCCAGGTGAGGTTCGAGCAGTGCACTCCGAGCTTCATGTCTCCCAACGTACGCGTCTACCGGAGACCACCTCCACGTCGAGAGGCCGGGAACGCCGGTCCCGGGCACTGCGGTCCCCAGGGGAAGCGCTGGTCAGTCCCGCCCGCTGCGCGCCGCGATGCGCGCACGCCGGCTCCGTTGCAGCCGCTCGACGTGCGCCCGGCATGCCGTCGCGACCGCGCCTTGCCATCGCACACGCCTCGCGACGCTCGCGACGGCGCCATTGATCAGCACGTCCCTAGACTGGAGGCGTGGAGTTCTACTCGGCCTACGCGCAGGGTTTCGCGCGGGTGGCGGCCTGCACGATGCCGGTGGCCCTGGCCGACCCGGCGGCGAACGCACGCACCGTCGTGGCGCTCGCCCGCGAGTGCCACGACGACGGGGTCGCTGTCGCGGTCTTCCCCGAGCTCTGTCTGTGTGGGTACTCCGTCGAGGACCTGCTCCTCCAGGACACCCTGCTCGACGCGGTGCAGGCGGCGATCGAGACGATCGTCGAGGCGTCCGCCGAGCTGCTGCCGGTCATCGTCGTCGGTGCCCCGCTCGCGCACGGGACGCGCCTGCTGAACTGCGCGGTCGTGATCAAGGGCGGCCGCGTCCTCGGGGTCGCCCCGAAGTCGTACCTTCCCAACTACCGGGAGTTCTACGAGCGGCGCCACTTCGCGCCCGGCGACGACCTGCGGGGTACGACGATCCGGGTCGCCGGCGCCGAGGTGCCACTCGGACCCGACCTCGTGTTCTCGGCCACCGACCTGCCGGGTCTGCGGCTGCACGCGGAGATCTGCGAGGACATGTGGGTGCCGGTGCCGCCCAGCGCCGATGCCGCCCTGGCCGGGGCGACCGTCCTCGCGAACCTCTCCGGCAGCCCGATCACCATCGCTCGTGCCGAGGACCGGCGGCTGCTGGTCCGCAGTGCCAGCTTCCGTGCGAATGCCGCCTACGTCTTCGCGGCCGCCGGCCAGGGGGAGTCGACCACGGACCTGGCCTGGGACGGGCAGACGCTGGTCTACGAGTGCGGCGACCTGCTCGGTGAGGGGGAGCGCTTCCCGGCAGGTCCCTACCGGACCGTCGTGGACGTCGACCTCGACCGGATCCGCCAGGAGCGGCTGCGCCAAGGCACCTTCGACGACAACCGCCGCACTCGCCAGCCGACGTCGAGGGAAGTCCCCTTCGAGCTGGCGGCGCCGGCCGGGGACATCGGGCTACGGCGCAAGGTCGATCGGTTCCCGTTCGTCCCCGACGACCCCGAGCGACTCGCAAGGGACTGCTACGAGGGCTACCACATCCAGGTCGCGGGCCTCATGCAGCGGCTCGAGGCGATCGGCACGCCCAAGGCCGTGATCGGGGTCAGTGGCGGGCTCGACTCGACCCACGCCCTGATCGTGGCGACACGCGCGATGGACGCCCTCGGACGGCCGCGCAGCGACGTCCTCGCCTACACGATGCCCGGCTTCGCGACGGGCGAGACCTCTCGCTCGCTGGCCACCCGGCTGTCCCAGGCGATGGGGGTCACCTTCGAGGAGATCGACATCAAGCCCGCGGCCGAGCAGATGCTGAAGGACCTCGACCACCCGGCCGCGGCCGGTGCGCCGGCCTACGACGTGACCTACGAGAACGTCCAGGCTGGGCTGCGCTACGACTACCTCTTCCGGCTGGCCAACCAGCGCGGCGGCATCGTCGTCGGCACCGGCGACCTGAGCGAGCTGGCGCTGGGCTGGTGCACCTACGGCGTCGGCGACCAGATGTCCCACTACAACGTCAACGCCGGCGTCCCGAAGACCCTGGTGCAGCACCTGATCCGGTGGACCATCGACAGCGGGCAGTTCGAGCAGGGCACCGACGAGGTGCTGGCCGAGATCCTCGAGCAGGAGATCACCCCCGAGCTGATCCCGGCCGTGGCGGGGCAGAAGACGCAGGCGACCGAGGACGTCGTGGGGCCTTACGCCCTGGCGGACTTCACGCTGTACCACGTGCTGCGACGCGGCTACCGCCCGACCAAGATCGCCTTCCTGGCCTGGCATGCCTGGCACGACGCGGCGTCGGGCCAGTGGCCGCCCGGCTTCCCCGAGGACCGGCGGCCGGCGTACACCCTGGCGGAGATCCGGCACTGGCTGGACGTCTTCTGCCGGCGGTTCTTCGCCAGCCAGTTCAAGCGGAGCGCGCTGCCGAACGGCCCCAAGGTCAGCGCCGGCGGCACGATGAGCCCGCGCGGTGACTGGCGGATGCCGAGCGACGCGGCGGCCACTGCCTGGCTCGCCGACCTGGAGAACATCCCCGGCTGACCGGACCGGTCGCTGGCAGCGTCATCACGCCGACAGACGCGCCCGCGATCTTCCGATGAAGTGAGGCATCGAGCACCTCATCCCCGAACGGAGACGACCCCGATGACCATCAGCCCTCGAGTCCGGAACAGCGCCGCAGCCCTCGTCACCCTCCTCGGCGGGCTTCTCGCCCTGCTCGCCGTCGGCCCCACGCCCACCGCGTCGGCGTACTTCGACGGCTCGATCGGCAGCCCCGGGCCCTACGTGGTCACGCCGCAGGCAGGCCACTCCTCCCCGCCCATGATCGAGGCCCTGCCCGACGTCAAGGGCGCTCCCTTCTTCACCACCACGGGGGTCACCGTTGGCCCGACGGCGGCGAGCAGGAACTCGCAGACCGTCACGGCGCGCTATCGGCTCGAGTCCTGGTCGGACGCGGACCCGACGTGGGTCCCGATGCAGGAGTACGACGTCTCGAAGAACGTGGGCCCGTACAACCCGGATCACGACGCTGCCAGCTTCGTGATGGGGCAGCACATCTTCTGGTACCCGACCCTTTCGGCCGGTAGCACGCTCTACCGCGTGATGTACACGATCTCCTGGGAGGACAGCGTCACCGGGGCCCAGCTCGGCTACTGGGACGTCTACCCCGACGCGGTGAACAACGCGTGCGCCCTGCCGAAGACTCCTTGCAAGGTGTGGACCGAGGGTATCGAGATAGCACCGGCCACCTGACCGGCGCGAGTCGCGGCTCAGGTGCAGGTCGGGCTTGGGGTGCGGCCCGTACTGCCAAGGAACCCGAGGGCTCGTGACCCAGCTTGTGTCTCATCGCTGACAACACTCCCGGTGGGCCGGCCGTCACTATCCAGCAGCGGCCCATTGGGGTGCCGCGGCCTAGAGGAAGAGAGAAGACGACATGCTCAGTCTGCGACGTTTCTGGGGGGTCGCCGCGGTTGCCGCAGCACTCGCCGCAACCACGCTCGCCACGACCACCCAGAGTGGCGCCGATGCAGCCGGCACCACCAAGGCCGGAGGCTCACACCAGACCACGCTGCACATCCACGTCGGCGGATGTCCGACATGCAAGGTCCAGCTTCAGCAGGCGCTCACCGGCAGGCGACACGTGTGGCAGTCGAAGAAGAAGAAGCTCAACAGTCATGGTGTCGTGACTTTCGAGGTCGCCCCCGGTCGCACTGCCGGCATGTCGTTCGTGGTGGAGGCACCCTGGGCGAAGGGGACCGACGCCGTGCCGAACGCCGTCACGGCGTACGGCGAGCACGCCATCGGCGCGGTGGTCAGCGGCCGGGCCGTTCGTTCATTCCACCGGGCAACCGGCTGCTGGGCGGGCCCGAACCAGGCCGGCACCAAGACGCTGCACTTCGAGGTCGAGCGCGTCAAGACCACCTCGCCGACCGGGAGGAAGATCGTGACGCCCCTGGTCTTCTCCACCCACACGCTGCCCTACCTGAGGCCCTTCACCAGGACGTTCCACGGCAGCATCGGCAACCAGGACGCCTACTACTGCACGGTTCGCTGACCTTCTCTGCTCCGTGCGACGCCCTCTGGTCCGGTGACCGGAGGGCGTCGCCGACTGCCGGCGCACGTTCGTTGCGGCCGGCGCGTGACCGGATCGTGACCCGAACTCGCAACCAACGCTGCGATCGCCGAGTCGTAGGGGCACGGGGCAGCACCGACGGGGGAGCCGCCCGCAACCCTCGGGAGGGATCACATGACTCGATCCAGACGAACACAGGGGGCGGCCGCCGTCCTCGCCACGATCACGGCCGTCGCGCTGGCGACGACCGCGCAGGGCGACGCCCACGCCGCGACGAAGTCCGACACCTCTGCGGCGCCGGCTCGGACGACGGTGAACCTGCGGCTCACCGGCTGTGACCGATGCACCGTCCAGCTCCAGCACGCCGTGAACCACGAGCTCACCGTGTGGACGTCGAAGGAGCGCAAGGTCGGACCCGACCACAAGGTCGTCTTCGTCGTCGCGACCCGGCTCACGCACGGCCTCTCCTTCGTCGTCCGTGCCCCCTGGGAGGGTGACACCGGTGCGGTGTCGAACATGGTGACGCGCTATCCCGCACAGGCTGTCGACTCGCATGTCAGCCGGACGGTGGCGCGGCATGCGCGCCGGGCAGAAGGCTGCTGGGCGGGCACCGACGTGGACGAGGTGTTCCTCGGCTTCCACGTGGCGCGGGTCGCCGGCCGGACCCTCGACGGTCACAAGACCAAGATCCCCCTGGCCTACGCGACGCACACGATGTCGAGCTGGAAGCCGGCGGTGAAGACGTTCAAGGGGACCACCGGCAACCAGGACGCGTTCTACTGCTCGCGTCCGAAGACGACGAAGCTCACCTTGACCGCCGCGAACTGCGACGGCTGTCAGATCCAGGTGATGAACGGCGCGCTGCGCCCGGAGAACACCTGGGAGGCCAAGGAGCAGACGATGACCCACGGCCAGGTCACCGTGCGGGTCCCGCGGGACGAGACCCGCGGCATCAGCGCCACCGTGTACGCGCCGTGGGAGGGCAACACCGGCTACACGACCGTCGTGGCGTGGCGCTACGGCGGGCAGAAGGTCGGCAGCAACGTCGACGTCGCCACCGCTCGCGCGTCGCGACACGGATCGGCCTGCTGGGGCGGCACCACCGCGAAGTCGCTGACGGTCCCGCTCACGATCCGCAAGGTGAGGGTGCAGGGCAACACCGGCCCGACCCACGGCTCGGTCGCCTTCGCGAGCGTCACCCAGCCCTGGCTGCGGCCGATGATGCGTGCGTACGACGGCATCCTCGGCAGCCAGGAGGTCATCGCCTGCGACCGCTGACGATCGCATCGGTCCCCATTCGGGTCGTGTGCCTGAGACCGCGCCCGGGCGCGGTCTCCGGCGCACGGCCCGACGGTGCGCAACATCGCCGTAACACGGCTGAGACAGACTGCGCGGCATGGGCAAGCAGGAGGACTTCGTGCTGCGCGCGCTCGAGGAGCGTGACGTCCGGTTCGTCAGGCTGTGGTTCACCGACGTGTTGGGATTCTTGAAGTCGGTGGCGGTGGCGCCGGCCGAGCTGGAGGGCGCCTTCGACGAGGGGATCGGCTTCGACGGCTCCGCCATCGAGGGGTTCGCCCGGGTCTACGAGGCCGACATGCTGGCCAAGCCCGACCCGGCGACGTTCCAGATCCTGCCGTGGCGCAGCGGAGACGGGCCGAGCACGGCCCGGATGTTCTGCGACATCGTGATGCCCGACGGCTCACCCTCGTACGCCGACCCGCGGCACGTGCTCAAGCGCACGCTGAGCACCGCGGCCGAGCAGGGGTTCACCTTCTACACCCACCCCGAGATCGAGTTCTACCTCTTCAAGGACGACCCGGTCCCGGGCCGCGACCCGGTGCCGGTCGACCGGTCGGGGTACTTCGACCACACGGCGCAGTCGCAGGGTGCGGACTTCCGGCGCGAGGCGATCACGATGCTGGAGGCGATGGGGATCTCGGTGGAGTTCAGCCATCACGAGGGCGGCCCCGGACAGCAGGAGATCGACCTGAGGTACGCCGACGCGCTGTCGACGGCGGACAACATCATGACCTTCCGCACGGTCATCAGGGAGGTCGCCCTCGGCCAGGGGGTCTGGGCGACGTTCATGCCGAAGCCCTTCACCAGCCACCCGGGCTCCGCGATGCACACCCACGTCTCGCTGTTCGAGGGAGACCGCAACACGTTCTTCGAGGCGGGCGCGGAGTACCACCTGTCGCGGACCGGGCGGCAGTTCATCGCGGGCATCCTGAGGCACGCCAACGAGATCGCCGTGGTCACCAACCAGTGGGTCAACAGCTACAAGCGCCTGCTCGGCGGCGGTGAGGCCCCGTCGTACATCTGCTGGGGTCACAACAACCGCTCCGCGATGGTCCGGGTGCCGATGTACAAGCCGCAGAAGGGCGTCTCGACGCGGGTCGAGCTGCGCACGATCGACTCCGCGTGCAACCCCTACCTTGCGTACGCCGTCGTGCTCGCCGCGGGGATGAAGGGGATCGCGGAGGACTACCCGCTGCCGCGCGAGGCCGAGGACGACGTGTGGTCGCTGACCGAGCGTGAGCGCAAGAGCCTGGGGATCGAGCCGCTTCCGAGCAGCCTCTCCGAGGCCATCGGGGTGGCCGAGGACTCCGAGCTGCTCGCCGAGACGCTGGGGGAGCACGTCTTCGACTTCTTCCTGCGCAACAAGCGCACCGAGTGGCAGGAGTACCGCACGGAGGTCTCGGCCTTCGAGCGCGACCGGATGCTGCCCGTCCTCTGAGGGCGGACGGCTCAGTCGCCCACGACCTCCGGGTGGAACGTGACCGCGCCGCGGCGCGCCCACCACGTCATCATCTCGACGCTCAGCCGGCCGGCTCGGACCGCCGGGTCGCTCTCGGCGAGGGTCCGGGCCTCGTCCAGCTCGCAGGCGTAGACACACAGGCCGCGCAGGGTCTCGTCCGTGCGGTTGCTGAACGGTCCGGCGAGCAGCAGCTTGCCGGCCGCGCGCATCCGGTCGAGGTGGGCCAGGTGGGCCACCTGGAGACGGTCCGCCTCGTCGGCGTCGTACTCCTCCGAGCGCGGCCCGCTGCGGAGCAGGACGAACGAGTAGGACTCCAGCTCCATCAGCCGCGTACCGACCTGTCGTCGTCCAGCCTCTGGGCGAGCATCCACGCCGTCCCGTCGGGGTCGTAGAGCGTCGACAGCCGCACCATTCCGGGGAGCTCGTGCCAGTCCTCGACCCTCACGTCGTGCTCGCGCAGGTGGGCGATGGCCGCGTCGATGTCGTGAACACCGAACGTCGGCACGATGGTGCCGGGCGTGACCTCCTCGCTCTGCCCGATGCCGACGGTGAACCCGAACGGCGTGCGGAGCTCGCACCAGCCGTAGTCGGCAAGCTCGTAGGCGAGCTCGAAGCCCAGGACCTCGCGATACCACCTCACCGAGCGGTCGTAGTCCGAGACGTTCACCGAGACCACACAGCTCGTCGCGTCGAAGTCGATCGGCATGAAGTGTTTTTATACTAGGTTGTGTTTCATGTCAACGCCGCCAGGAGGAGAGCTGGTGGACCTCTTCCACCATCGATGGGCGGCGCCCGCGCTCGCCCTGCTGGCCGAGCGCGGTGGGGCCAGGTTCGTCGAGCTCCAGCGCAAGCTCGGAGTGGGTCGCGAGTCGTTGCACCGGGCTCTCGACGCCCTGGTGTCACTGGGATATGTCCGCCGCAACGAGGGCTACGGACACCCCCTGCGTCCCGAGTACGTCATCACCGGGGCGGGCCGCTCCGCCGCGCAGCTCGCGACCCGGGTCTCCGGCTCCCGCGCCCGTGAGACGCTCCTGCGCAAGTGGTCGGTGCCGGTCCTGGTCTCGCTGGACGAGCCCCGACGGTTCTCCGGCCTCAGGTCCGCGCTCCCCGACGTGACGCCGCGCGCGCTCGCCCTGGCCCTGCGTGACCTGGAGTCGGCCGGGCTCGTCCGCCGCGAGGTGTTGCCGACGAGGCCGCCGTCCACGGTCTACCGGACAACTCGCGGCGCTGCCTCGGTCCTCGGCTCGAGGACGGCTCGCGCGCGGCGCTAGCCTCGCCCGTCCCGACGACCCCGCCGGCTCGCCACGGCGCTAGTTTGGGCCCGTGAGACCGAACGTGCTCGTCGTCCAGAACGAAGCCGACGACCCGATCCATCTGCTGGGCACCTGGATGGAGGGGGTGGAGCTGGAGATCTGTCGCGCCTACGGCGCCGACCCCGTGCCCGAGTCGCCCGAGGGGATCGACGGACTGGTAGTCATGGGCGGCGCGATGGGTGCGAACGACGACGAGAAGGCGTCGTGGCTCCCCGCGACCCGCGAGCTCATCCGGAACGCAGCGAGCGCCGGCGTTCCGACCCTCGGAATCTGCCTGGGTCACCAGCTCTGCGCCGTCGCCCTCGGGGGCGAGGTCATCGTGAACCCCGGCGGCCGCCAGCTCGGGCTGCTCGACGTCGGCTGGACCGCCGAGGCCGCCGACGACGACCTGATGGCCGGCCTGGTCGGGCCGAGGCGGGCGATGCACTGGAACGACGACATCGTGATGCGCCTGCCCGACGGCGCGCGCCAGCTGGCCACCGCCAGCACCGGCGAGGTGCAGGCCGCACGGCACGCTCGCACCGTGTGGGGCATCCAGTGGCACCCCGAGGTGGACGACGCGGTCGTCGCGTCATGGGCGAGCGATGGCGGCCTGCCCGAGAGCGAGAGGCAGCGGGTGCTGGAAGACCTGGTCCGCTCGCGGGCCGCCCTGGACGCCGCGTGGATCCCTCTCGCGCGGCGCTTCGCCGCGCTGGCGGGCGCGACGGCCTAGCACCGCTGCACGACGTCAGCGGACCGGAGCCGGCGTCCGGCCCACGGGCCGTGGTGATCTGTCTGCTCAGCCGGCGGTCGGGGAGGGGCTGCTCGTCATGGTCCGGCGCAGGCGCTCGCGGGCCTCCGACGGTGCGCCGAGCCGGTCCAGGCCGAGCAGGGCCGCGCCGACGACGGGCGGGGTGCGGACGACGCTGGCGGTGGCCAGGGGAGCCCGCTGCGCGAGCAGGAGATGAATCTCGTCCATGAGCTGAGCGTGGCCGGCCGTCAGCACGCCGCCCCCGAGGACCACCGGGATGGGCTCGCCCAGAACGCCCAGCCGGCGCATGGCGGCCACGGCCAGGGCGACGACCTCGTCGGCCTGGCGGCGGACGAGGTTGCCCGCCACCGGGTCGCCGCCTGCGGCGACCTCGAAGAGCACCGGGGTCAGGCCCATGCAGTCGGCCTCGGAGAGGGCACCGAGGTGCACCGCCGAGATCAGGGCCTCCATGCCGTCCAGGCCGACATGACCGGGCAGCGCGTCGCTGAGTGCCGTGGTCGGACCACGGCCGTCGACCGCGCGGGCCGCCCACCACATGGCCTCCTGCCAGAGGTTCCCCCCGCCGCCCCAGTCGCCGGAGATGTGTCCGACCGCCGCGAAGCGCGCCGTTCGGCCGTCCGGGAGCAGCCCGGCGCAGTTGATCCCGGCGCCGCAGACGACGGCCACACCGCGTGGCTCGTCAAGCCCGGCGCGCAGCAGCGCGAAGGTGTCGTTGAAGACCTCGATCGACCCGGCCCAGCCGCGCGCTCCGATCGCCGCCTCGAGCGCCTCGTGCTCGACAGGGAGGTCGGCGTTCGCCAGGCAGGCGGCGACCATCCGGGCGACCACGCCCTTGCCCACCAGCCCGGCCTCGGCGCGCACCCGGTCGACCAGGGGAGCCAGCCCGGCCACGGCTGCGTCCGCGCCGACGCGGTCGGGGCGGAACGACCCGCCTCGCGCGCGAGCCCGCATCGAGCCGTCGACCGCCACCAGCGCGACGTCGGTCTTGCTGTTCCCGGCGTCGATCGCGAGCACGGCGGCTGGTTCGCCGGGCGTCGCCTCCGGCGCGTCGTCGCTCACCTCAGGCCCACCCGAGGTGGTCGCGGTTGTGGGCGACCAGGCGGTCGGCGAGGCCGTGCGCCTGGTCCGCCTGGCCGATCAGAGGATGCGCCAGCAGCGCCTCGAAGACGCGGTCGTAGCCACCGCGGAGCGCGGCGTCGAGCGCCAGGTGCTCGTACGACGTGACCGCCGCGACCAGCCCGGCGAACAGCGGCTCGAGCGGGGCCAGCGGGACTGCTCGTACTCCCGTGCCGTCGACCGCGGCGGGCACCTCGACCACGGCGTCGTCGGGCAGGAAGGGAAGGGTCCCGTCGTTGCGCAGGTTCACGACCTGCGTGTTGGCCTCACCGGAGGTCCCGAGCAGGGCTGCCACGAGCTGGACCGCCGCCTCGGAGTAGTAGGCGCCTCCGCGCTGCATGAGCAGGTCGGGCTTCTCGTCGAGCTCGGGGTCGGCGTACATCTCGAGGAGCTGCCGCTCGATCTCGGCGACCTGCGCGGCCCGCGACTCCGATGCCTGCTGCTCGGCCACCACCTCGTCGTGGGCGTAGAAGTAGCGCAGGTAGTACGACGGGACGACGCCCAGCGTGTGCAGCAGCCCCAGCGGGAGCTCCAGGCTCTCGGCGATCTCCGAGCCGTGCGCGGCGAGCAGCTCGGGGAGTCGGTCGGTGCCGTCGACGACCGCGGCTCGCTCCCAGGTCAGGTGGTTGAGGCCTACGTGGTCGAGCTGCACCAGGTCCGGCGCCACGCCGAGGTGCTGGGCGAAGCGGCGCTGGAACCCGATCGCGACGTTGCAGAGCCCGACGGCGCGGTGCCCCTCCTGGAGGAGTGCTCTGGTGACGATGCCCACGGGGTTGGTGAAGTCGACGATCCACGCGTCCGGTGCCGCCTTGCGTACCCGGTCGGCGATGTCGAGCACGACCGGCACCGTCCGCAGCGCCTTGGCCAGCCCGCCCGCGCCCGTGGTCTCCTGACCCACCGAGTCGCACTCGAGCGGCCAGGTCTCGTCCTGGAGGCGGGCGCCCTGCCCGCCCACCCGCAGCTGGACCAGCACGGCGTCCACGCCGTCCAGCGCCGGCTCGAGCTCCGTCGACGTCACCAGGCTGGCGGGGTGGCCGAGCCGGGACAGGATGCGTCGGCCGAGCCCGCCGACCAGCTCGAGGCGCTCGGCGGCGGGGTCGACCAGCACCAGCTCCTCGACGGGGAGCACGTCGCGCAGCCGGCCGAGGCCGTCCACCAGCTCCGGGGTGTACGTCGACCCGCCCCCGACCACCGCGATCCTCATGGGGTGCGCCTCATCCCTTGACCCCCGTCAGCGTGACGCCCTCGATGAAGGCCTTCTGGGCGAAGAAGAACACGATGATCACCGGCGCCATCACCAGCACCGTGGCGGCCATCGTGAGGTTCCAGTCGGTGTGGTGCGCACTCTTGAGCGAGCCGAGGCCGTAGCTCAAGGTCCAGGCCCCGGGATTCTCGCTGGAGTAGATCTGGGGGCCGAAGTAGTCGTTCCAGCAGTAGAAGAACTGGAAGAGGCCGACCGCGAAGATGGCGGGCCTGACCATGGGGACCACCACCCGCAGCAGGGTGCGCAGGTCGCTGCACCCGTCCATCCGAGCGGCCTCGAGGTACTCGCGCGGCACGGTGAGCATGAACTGGCGCAACAAGAAGATCGAGAACGCGTCGCCGAACGCCATCGGGATGATCAGCGGCCACAGGGTGCCGGTCAGGTGCAGGTCCTGCGCCCAGACGAGGTAGAGCGGGATGATCGCCACCTGCGGGGGCAGCATCATCGTCGCGATCACCACCATCATCGCCACGTTGCGCCCGCGGAACCGGAAGTAGGCCAGGGCGTAGGCGACCGGGACGCTGGACAGCAGGGTGAGCACGGTGCCCGACACGGCGTACACGATGGTGTTGCGCCACCAGATCCCGAAGCCCTGTGTGTGCCAGATGTCGACGAAGTTGTGCCACGCGAAGGGGTTGGGCCACATGTCGCGGGTCAACGTCTGCTGGTCCGACATCAGGGCGGTCAGGATCATGAAGACGAAGGGCAGCACGAACAACAGGGCCAGGGCGATCCCCAGGGCATGCAGCCAGACCCAGTCGAGGAACGGGTGGGGACGGCGGTACGGCGCGGGCTCGTCACCACGCGGTGGCGCCATGGCGTCGGGGGCGTCGGGTCCGATCGCCGAGGGAGGGGCGGGGGTCGTGGTCATCTCAGTCCTCGGCCGTCAGGAAGCCGCTGCCGCGTCTCATCAGGAGTGCCGCGAAGGCCATCGACAGGACGAACAGCACCATCGCGATCACGCACGCTGCGCCGATGTCGAAGCGCTGGAACCCGAGGTTGTAGACCAGCTGCGGGAGGGTCAGCGTCGAGCCTCCGGGATAGCCCGGCTCGACCTGCTGGCCCGACCCGCCGATCTGACCGCTGGAGACCTGACCCGCGATGAGCGGCTCGGTGTAGTACTGCATGGTCGTGATCACGCCGGTGATCACCGCGAAGAGCAGGATCGGCCGGAGGTGCGGCAGCGTCACGTGCCGGAAGCGGCGGACGGCGCCGGCGCCGTCGAGCGAGGCGGCCTCGTAGAGCTCGCGAGGCACGTCGAGCAGGGAGGCCATGAAGATCACCATCAGGTCGCCGACACCCCACAACGCCAGCAGGGTCAGGGCCGGCTTCGCCCATGTGGGGTCGTTGAACCAGCCCGGCTCGCCCAGGCCGAGGCGGCCGAGGATCGCGTTGACCGGGCCGGTCCCGGGGTTGAGCAGGAAGACGAAGGCCAGCGTGCCGGCGACCGGGGGGGCGAGGTACGGCGCGTAGAAGATCGTGCGCAGTACCGAGCTGCCCCGCTTGACGTGGATCACGAGCATCCCGAGCACCAGCCCGGCGATGATCCGCAGGGTCACCAGCACCACCACGAACCACACCGTGTTGCGCAGCGCCGGCCAGAAGAACGGGTACTGCTGGAACACGAACTTCCAGTTGGTGAGCCCGTCCCACGTCGGCGACACGAAGCCGTCGTACTTGGTGAACGACAGCCAGGCCGTGGTCACCAGCGGGTACAGGAAGAACAGGCCGGTGCCCAGCAGCCAGGGGGAGAGGAACGCCAGGGCGCGGAGGTGGTCGCGGCGGCGACGCCTCCGCAGCCCTGGGCTCTTGGCCCGACGGCGGGGCCGGGTGGCGGTGACGGTCACTGCACCACCCTCACTGGGCCTGCGCGATGTCGTTGTCGATCGTCTTCGCGGTCGCCTCCAGACCGGACTGAAGGTCCGCCTGCTTGCCGGACTCGTAGTTGTAGCCGAGGTTCTGCAGGGTCAGCTGGTAGGCGCCGCCGTTGGGGCTGGACGGTGTCGTGTTGCTGTTCGGGTTGGCCGCGATCTTGATGAACTGCTGGAAGTTCGGGTCCTGGCTCACCTTCGGCGAGGCCAGCGCGGCGATGGTCGAGGGCACGTTGTGGATCGCGTTGGCGAAGCTCACCACGGCGTCGGTGTCGGTGGTCATGAACTTCACGAACTCCCAGGCGGCGTTCTGCTTCTGGCTGGTGCTGGCGATGCCGACGATCGTGCCGGTGATGTAGCCCTTGCCGTACTGGCTGGCCATGCTGTCGGGGACCGGGAAGGGCGCGACGCCGTAGCTCACCTTGCTGTTGGAGTCGTCGATCATGCCGGCGCGCCACTCGCCGTCGATGGCCATCGCGACCTGGCCGGTCATGAACGGGTTGTTGTTGCTGAACTCGTCACCGAACGTCGTGCGGTACTTCTCCAGCCGCGAGTACCCGCCGAGCTTGCCGACCAACGCCTTCTGCCACTCGAACGCGGCCTTGATGCCGGCGTCGTCGGCGACGTTCGACTTGCCGGCCGAGGTGAAGTACGTCGGCGACCACTGCGACGCGAAGTGGGTGATCGTCGACTCGTAGCCGTGGTAGTCGGGCATGAAGCCGAGCTGCGAGTAGGTGTCGCCGGACTGCTTGGTGAGCTTGACCGCGTCGGCGTCGAACTCCGAGAGCGTCTTCGGCGGGCTGCTGATGCCGGCGGCGTTGAACATGTCCTTGTTGTAGTAGAGGCCGTAGGCGTCGCTGAGCAGAGGGAGCGCGCACTGGTCGCCGTTGTACTGGGTGTAGGAGAGCTGCGCCGGAGGGAAGGTCGTCTTCGGGTCGATGCCGTCCTTCTGCATGAAGGGAGCGAGGTCGACGAACGCCTTGGAGTCGCAGAACTCGCCGACGTTGTCGGTGGTGAACGACGAGACCACGTCCGGGGCGTTGGGCCCGCCGGCTCGCAAGGCCTGGTTGATCTTGTCGTCGGTGATGTTGCCGACGGCCTTCACCGTGATGTTGGGGTACTTCTTCTCGAACGCCGCGATGTTCGCGTTGATGGCGCCCACCTCGTTGGGTGCGCTCCAGCCGTGCCAGAACGTGATGGTCACGTCGGCGTCGGGGTTGTCGTTCGCCCCGCCCTTGGACGAGCCGAAGCACGCCGTCAGCGCCAGCGCGAGACTGGCGAGCATGGCGCAGCCGGCGATCCGACGGCGTAGGTGCCGAGGTCCGGTCATGGTGTTCTCCTGGTGACGGGCCGGGCACTGCCCGGACTGGCGAGGTGTCGGACGGTGTCGAAGACGTCGTCCCGAGCCGCCGTGAGAGCCGTGTGCAGGGCGCCGGTGAGCACCGGTCCCTCGCGCACGCCGGCGAGCTCGAGCCCTGGCCGGGTGGCCGCGAGCGAGCCGAGCTCGTCGGAGATGACGGACCGGAGGCGCTCGCCTCCGGCCAGGCCGACGGAGCCGGACAGCACGACCAACGTCGGGTCGAGCACGGCCACGAGCGACGCGATGCCGACGGCCAGCCGGTGGCCCACCTCGGCGAGGAGCTCGTCGCCTGCGCCGGGTGTGGCGACCGCGGTTCGCATGGCGGCGGATGCGCTGGCGGCCCGGAGCCCCAGTGAGCGGGCCAGGCCCAGCACCGCCGGCCCCCCGGCCAGCTCCTGGAACGCGCCGGCGTTGCCGCGGCGCACGTCGCGCACGAGGGGCGTGCCCGGCACCGGCAGGAAGCCGATCTCGCCGGCGCCGCCGGTGACGCCGTCGTACAGCCGGCCGCCGATGACGATGGCGGCGCCCAGGCCCTCGTCGACCCACAGCAGCACGAACTCGTCGACGCCGCGCCCGCGCCCGGAGGAGAGCTCGGCGACGGCCGCGAGGTTGACGTCGTTGTCGACGTGGACAGGGAGTCCGGTGGCGTCCGCGAGCCGGTCGAGCAGGTCCGGGTCGTGCCAGCCGGGCAGGTGTCGCGCGTAGCGCAGCCGCCGGGTACGCCGGTCGAAGGCGCCCGGCGTGCCGATCGCGAGGTGCAGCAGGTCGGTGGTCGCGAGCCCTGCGGCAGTGGCGGCCCCCTCGAGTGCCGTCAGCACGTTGGCCACGGCGTCCGGGCGCGGGCGCCGAGGCGTCCGCAGCTCGTGCTCCCCGATGACGCGGCCGGTGATGTCGGCGACGGCAGCCACGATCCGGGCCGGTGTCACGTCCATCGCGGCGACGTGGCCGGCCCGCGGGTTGACGGCGTAGAGCTGGGCGCGCGGACCAGGCCCGCCGCGGGAGCTCCCGCTGGCCACGACGAGATCGGTCGCCGCGAGGCGCGAGAGCAGCTGGGAGGCCGTCGGCTTGGAGAGCCCCGTCAGCTCCCCGAGCCGCGTGCGTGACAGCGGGCCGTGCTCCAGGAGGAGCTCTAGCGCGGCCCGGTCGTTGATGCCGCGCAGCATGCGCGGGGTGCCCGGCTTCACCGCGCCCCGTCGCGTGCCGCGGGCAGGTGGGCGGGGACCCGTGCGTGCTGGTGGATCCGCAGCTGTGCGGCCGCGGCGATGATCGCCGCTCCGGTCATGTCGAGCGCCGGCTCGTCGGTCTGCCAGGAGCGGACGTCGTCGACGTATCGGCTGTTCTGGCCGTCGAACTTCTTGAGCGCGTGACTCGCCGCGCAGTGGCGCATGCCGTCCTGGAAGCCGCCCAGACCGCCCTGGAAGTTGTCCTGGCCGTTGGGCCCGTTGACGACCGCGCCGACGTCGAGCGGGGGCGTGCCGTCGAGGGTGCCGGACAGGTTGGCCACCTGGTGCTGCATGCACCGCGGGAACCGGTGCCCGACTCCGACCATCGCGCTCACGCCCCACGGGTCGCCGCCGAGCAGCCACGTGCGCTCCAGGCTGGCGAAGCCGGCGTACCTGCGGGAGTGGGTGAGCTCGTCGTAGAGACCGACTGTCGCGACCAGGGCGAAGGTGTGTGAGTTGGCGTCGAACTCGTCGACCGGCTCGGCGGCCCCCAGGGGGTCTTGGCGGGCGTGGGCGATCCCGCGCTGGATCTGGGCGGAGAGGTCGCCGACCAGGTCGTGGCGCGTCACGGCGAGCCTGCCGTGCCGGACCGTCCTCATCGCGTCGGCGAGCGACGCGTCCGCGAGAGCCCCGGTGTCGTACAGGTTGAGCGTGTCACCGGTGCTGCCATGGCCGATGAAGGCGTGGGCGAAGCGCGCGCTGTCGCGCAGGTAGCGCTGGGCGGGGCGACCCAGCGCGTGGGCCGCCAGGGCGATCTCGGCGGCGCCGAGCTGCATGTCGTCGCGCCAGGTGGACTCGGGGTAGAAGGCGTGGGGGAGTGCGGTGACCAGCGGGCGCGGCCGGTGCTTGAGGGCCGCCCGGGCGTAGAGCGTCGTCGCCAGATGCAGCTCGTGGCGTGCCCGCGCGGGGTTGCCGCCCGCGTCGTGCTGCGCGGCCAGCGCGAACGCGGCCGAGGTGCGGCCGACGAGGTTGGGGCTGATCCGGTGTCCCGGAGCCGCTGCCAGGAACACGGGTCGGTGCGAGACGAACCGGTCGACGTGGCGGGTGTCGCGGTCGTCGGCCTGCGGGAGCCGCCACCCGTCGTGGTCGCCGCGGAAGGTGCCCGCGCGGTTGCCCGACCCGATGCCGACCTGGACCAGCAGGGTGCGGCTGCGCGGCCGCCACATCTTGCTGAGCCAGCGGAGGCCGAAGCGCGCCTCGGTGAGCAGGGCGGGCGGGGTACGGCGTCCGAGCATCCGGGCGCTGGTGTACAGCAGAACGTCGGCGTACGCCGCGGAGTGGGTGAACTTGAGGTAGTCGCCGGCGTCGAACCAGCCGCCCTCGACGTTCACCGGCCCGCCGATGCGGTGCAGCCTGCGGTCGGTGATCAGGTCCGAGCCGTGCTCCATGTGTGGCCAGCGGTAGAGGAAGGCATGCCGGTCGAGCAGGTGGGAGGGGCGGCGGTGCAGCGGTCCGGGGACGACGTCCGCGCCGTCTCGCTGGTTGCGGTCGAACAGCACGCCCGCGTCGAGGAGGGTGCCGAAGATCGACCCCGCGCTGCGCACGCGGAACCACGGCGAGCGGGCGCTGACCCCGCCCGTGGTCGTCACGCGGTAGCGGCCAGGGGCGTGCAGCGCGCTCAGGTCGAGCCGGTAGACCGCCGGGTAGGCGGCGTTCCACGCGCCGGTCGAGTGGGCCGGGACCGGTCCGCTGAGGACGACGCGCCCCGAGGCGTTGCGCACGCGGTAGCGGGCGCCCCGCACCGCGGCGTCGCTCATCAGCCGGCCCTGCTTCGGCTCGCCGGGCAGGTAGCCCTGCTGGTTCACCCGGATGACGCCGTGGGCGCTCGAGGCGGCCTCGACGCCGGCTCCTGCGCCGGAGGCCGGCGGCTGGGCGAGCACGGCCGCCACCAGGGCCGCGGCCGAGGTCGCGGCGGTCGCCGCGACCAAGGGACCGACCGACCGATGCCGCATGCCATCCACCCCGTCGTGGGCTCGCCCCGAGCGAGCCATTAGATAGGAAACTTTCCTAATAGCGTGCACTACGTCACACGACTCGCGCAAGACCCTCGCCGGCACCGGGCGTCGGATCGTGGTCCTGCCGGGGCGTCGGGTGACCTACATTGACGCGGTGAGGCCACGCAGCGACTCCGCGCGCAGTCGCCTGCTGCGCCTCGGCTTCGAGGACTCCGAGCGAGCCGCGGCCGACCTCGCCCGGTTGGCAGACGCCGGCGAGCCGCTGGTCGCTCTGCTCGCTCGCACGGCCGACCCGGACCAGGCCCTCGCGAGCCTGGTGCGGCTTGCAGACCGGGCCGACGAGACGTTGCTGCCTGCGCTGGTCGACGACGAGGGAACCGCGATGCGGCTGCTCACGGTGCTCGGCGCGAGCCAGGCGCTGGCCGACCACCTGTGTCGCCATCCCGACCAGTGGCGCGAGCTCCGCGACCCGCTCCTCGGCTCCACGCGACCCCCGGCGTACGCCGTGCGTGACGCGATGCTGAGGAGCGTCGGGGCCGATCCCGGCGACGCCGTACCCGTCGCGACGCTGCTCCCGGCCTCGGCGGTGGACGCGCTGCGCGTGGAGTACCGGCGGCTGCTCACCCGGCTGGCCGCCCGCGACCTCGCTCATCATCTGGGCGTCGACGATGCCTCGGCCGAGCTGTCCGACCTCGCCGCCGCCACCCTGGAGGCCGCCCTGGCCGTGGCGCGGTCACAGGTCCCGGACGCCGCGTCGGCCAGGCTGGCGGTGATCGCCTTGGGCAAGTGCGGCGGGCACGAGCTCAACTACGTCTCGGACGTCGACGTGCTGTTCGTGTTCGAGCCGTCCGGCGACACCGACGAGGCCACGGCGGCGCGCGTCGCGAGCCAGCTCGCGGCGTTGCTCATGGTGACCTGCTCGGAGCACACCGCCGAGGGCACGATCTGGCCGGTCGACGCGAACCTGCGACCCGAGGGGCGAGCCGGTCCGCTGGTGCGCTCGCTGGCCAGCCATCGCGCGTACTACCAGCGCTGGGCGAAGACGTGGGAGTTCCAGGCGCTGCTCAAGGCACGGCCGGTGGCCGGCGACCTCGCCCTGGGCCAGGAGTTCGTGCGCCTGGTCGAGCCGATGGTGTGGCAGGTGGCCGGGCGCGAGGGTTTCGTGGGCGATGTCCAGGCGATGCGACGACGCGTGCTCGACACCCTCCCCGCCCGCGACGCCGGCCGGCAGCTCAAGCTCGGTGCCGGCGGCCTGCGCGACGTGGAGTTCGCCGTCCAGCTGCTCCAGCTCGTGCACGGTCGCAGTGACGAGCGGCTCCGGCTGCCCGGGACCTTGAAGGCGCTCGACGCGCTGACTGCTCGGGGGTATGTCGGTCGCGACGACGGTGACTCGCTGCACCAGGCCTACGAGTTCCTGCGCACGCTCGAGCACCGCATCCAGCTCCAGCACCTGCGTCGAACCCATGTCGTGCCCACCGACGAGGAGTCCCTGCGCCGGCTGGGCCGGGGCCTCGGCTTCGGCAGGCGCCCGGCCGTCGCGCTGGAGGAGACGTGGACCCAGCACCGCCGCGAGGTGCGGCGACTGCACGAGAAGCTGTTCTACCGGCCGCTGCTCGAGGCGGTGGCGCGCGTGCCGGCGGCCGGCGCTCGGCTCAGTCCCGAGGCGGCCGGCCAGCGGCTCGCCGCTCTGGGGTACGTCGACCCGGCTGGCGCGCTGCGGCACCTGGAGGCTCTGACCAGCGGGGTGTCACGCACCGCGGCGATCCAACGCGCCCTGCTGCCGGCGATGCTCGAATGGTTCGCCGACGCGCCCGATCCCGATGCCGGCTTGTTCGGGTTCCGCCGGATCAGCGAGAGTCTCGGCTCGACGCACTGGTACCTCAAGACGCTGCGCGACGAGGGCGAGGTGGCCGAGCGGCTGGCCCGGCTGCTCGCCACGTCGCGCTACGCCACCGACCTCCTCGAGCGCGAGCCCGAGGGCGTGCGCATGCTGACCGGGGACCTGACCCCCTGGGGATCGGAGGCGATCCTCGACCGGATGCGTGCGTCGGCCGAGCGGCAGGAGCAGCCGGTGGAGGCGGTGCGCTCGGTCCGGGGCCTGCGCCGCCGCGAGCTGTTCCGCGTGGCCGTGGCCGAGCTGGTCGGCGAGGTCGACGTCGCCACGGTGGGCGCGGCGCTGTCGAGGCTCACCGACGCCACGCTGGAGGCGACGCTGGAGATCGCAGGGCGTTCGGTGCGCGAGCAGCGCGGCCTCGCCGAGGCGCCGACCACGATGGCCGTCGTCGCGATGGGCCGCTACGGCGGCTTCGAGCTCTCCTACGGCAGTGACGCCGACGTGCTCTTCGTGCACGACCCCGTCGACCCCGTCGACCCCGTCGACCCGGCCGAGACCGGCGATGCCGCCACGTCGTACGCCCAAGCGGTGGCCAACGAGCTGCGGCAGCTCCTCCTCGCGCCGGCGACCGACCCCGCGCTCGTCGTGGACGCGGACCTGCGTCCGGAGGGCAAGCAAGGTCCGCTGGTGCGCACGCTCGCGTCGTACGCCGCCTACTACGCGAAGTGGTCGAAGGTCTGGGAGACCCAGGCGCTGCTGCGCGCGGACGCGGTGGTGGGGGACCCCGGTGTGCGGGAGAGGTTCACGGCACTGATCGACCCACTGCGCTATCCAGCGGACGGGATCGGCGAGGCGGACGTCGCCGAGATCCGGCGGATCAAGGCTCGGGTCGACCGCGAGCGCCTGCCCCGTGGCGCCGACCCCCAGACGCATCTGAAGCTCGGGCGGGGCGGGCTCGCCGACATCGAGTGGACCGTGCAGCTCCTCCAGCTCAGGTACGCCGGACCGGTGCCGGAGCTGCGGAGCCCACGCACCCTGACCGCGCTCGACGCCGCCCGGGACGCCGCGCTGATCGGGACCGCCGACCACGCTGCGCTGGGCGAGGCATGGCGTTCGGTGAGCCGGCTGCGCAACGCCATCACTCTCGCCACCGGCCGCAGCGGCGACCAGCTCCCGCGTGACGCCCGCGAGCGCGCTGCCGTCGCCGCGATCCTCGGCTACGGCGCCGGCCGCTCCGACGAGATGGTCAACGACCACCTGCGGGTCACCCGCCGCGCCCGCGCCGTCGTCGACCGCGTCTTCTGGGCCTGACCGACCATCCAGCAGACTCTGCTCATGACGTCCTCCACAGCAGAGCGCGCCTCGGCGCTCCTGGCCCTCCACGCCGACCCGACCCTGCTGTCCCTGGTCAACGTCTGGGACGCCGCCAGCGCCAGAGTCGTGGCGCAGACGTCGGGCACGACCGCGATCGCCACGGCCAGCCACGCCATCGCCGCGGCCCATGGCTACGACGACGGCGAGCAGATCCCGCGCGACCTGATGCTGGAGGCGGTGGGCCGGATCGTGGCTGCGGTCGACCTGCCGGTCACCGCGGATCTCGAAGCGGGGTACGGCGACCCGGCCGAGACCGTCCGCCGCGCGATCGGTCTCGGGGTCGTCGGCTGCAACATCGAGGACCAGCTCAAGCCGGTCGACGAGGCGACGGCGGTCGTCGAGGCTGTGCTGCGCGCGGCACTCGACGAGGGCGTGCCGGACTTCGTGCTCAACGCCCGCACCGACGCGTTCCTCAAGGCCGGCGAGCGCGACCCGGCCGAGGTGCTCGCCGACGCCGTGGTCCGCGGCCGGGCCTATCTCGATGCTGGTGCCCCCGTGGTGTTCGTGCCCGGCCGGGTCAGCGAGGAGCAGGTCGAGGCGCTGGTGCAGGCGTTCGGCCCGCAGCGGCTCACGATGCTCCCAGTCCCGGGCTGTCCGTCCCTGGCGCGGCTGGCGGAGCTCGGCGTAGCCCGGGTCTCGTTCGGCCCGTTCCCGCAGCAGGTCGCGCTGACGGCGTTGCAGGAGATGGTCGAGGGCGTCGGTCGCGGCGAAGGCATCCCCGCGGGTACCCGCCCGCTCACCTGAGGCCCGCTCACCTGAGGCACCGGGACGGGCAAGTCCTTTGCCGGAGGCCGGGGCAACCTGGTTGGCTGGCGGTCGTGGACGACGAGCTCAGCGAACGCGCCCGACTGGCCTCGAAGGCCTGCACGACCACGGTCTTCTGGCACGCCCGGCGCACCCCGGGCGAGGCGCTGCGAGCGGTGGCCGACGCCGCCGACGGGCTCGGCGTCGACGAGTGGGACACCTACGCCGAGAAGGGCGCCGTCGCGCAGGTCGAGACGAGGGTCGCCGAGCTGCTCGGCAAGCCGGCGGCGGCGTTCTTCCCCAGCGGGATCATGGCCCAGCAGGCCGCGCTCCGCGTCTGGTGCGACCGCACGGGATCCAAGCGGGTGGCGATCCCCGACCTGTCCCATCTGCTCAAGCACGAGGACGACGGCCCGCGCCGGCTGCACGGCTTCGAGTTCGATCACCTCACCGAGGGTCGGGTCACCGCGAAGGCCGACGACCTGCGCCGCCTCTCACCCGGTCTCGGCGCGGCGCTGGTCGAGCTCCCGCTGCGCGACGCCGGCTGCCTGCTCCCGTCCTGGGACGAGCTCGCCGCGCTGTCCGAGGCCGCCCGGGAGCTCGGCGTACCCCTGCACGCCGACGGCGCGCGGATCTGGGAGTCGCAGCCCTTCTGGGGCAAGGACCTGGCCGAGATCGCCGCCTTGGTCGACAGCATGTACGTCTCCTTCTACAAGGGCCTGGAGGGCCTGGCCGGGGCCGCCCTGGCCGGCCCCGAGGATCTGGTCGCCGAGGCACGCACCTGGCGACGCCGGATGGGCGGGACCCTGTTCCACCTCACGCCGTACGCCGTCTCGGCCCTGGCCGGGCTCGAGCAGCGGCTGCCCCAGATGGGGGAGTACGCCGCGTGGGCGCGCTCACTGGCCGCCGAGCTCACCGGACACGGGCTGAAGGTCAGCCCCGACCCGCCGCACACCAACACCTTCCTGGTCTTCGCCGAGGCCGCCGCGCAGGAGGTCGCCGAGCGCAAGGTGGCCTTCATGGAGCGCGAGCTGGTCGAGCCCTGCGGCGGGTGGTGGGAGTCACGCGTGCCCGGCGTGGCGGAGACCGAGGTCGCGGTCCACGACGCCGCGCTGGCGCACGACCCGGCGCAGGTGGCGGCGTGGTTCGCCGAGGTCGCCCTCGGCTGACCGGTCGTCCCCGCGAGCTCCGGCGGGACCCCGACAAGGGATCCGCGCTTGAGCCTGCCCAGGCCGCGGCCTACCGTGGGGGCACCACGTCCGGAGGAGGCTAGGAGATGACGCTCTCCCGGATCACGTCCACATTCGCGGCGGTGGCGCTCGGCGGGGTCGTCGTGGCCTCGACGTACGGCGCACAGGCTGCCGGCACCGTGGCGACTAGCCACGACCGTGCTCACCATGCCCAGCTCGTGCGAGCCGCCGACCACTTCCAGGCGCCGGCCCCGCACAAGTACGGCGCCAACGGGATGCGGATGGGGCTGCACTGCGAGGACCACGACCCCTCATGAGCCGGCGCCTGCTCCGCGCCGCCGGCGCGCTCGTCCTGGCCGGCCTGCTCCTGGGTCCCTCCGCCCAGGCGCACACCCCGGCGGGCGCCAGGTCGCGCGCGCCGGCCATCGGTCACACCACCAACGAGTGGTTGATGATGGGTCGCAACTGCGGCGCCTCCCAGACCGCTATGTGACGGTCAACGCGACCTCCTACGACCGGATGCTCTCGATCAGTGGGCCGACGGCCGCGGATTCCGAAGCCCCAGACTTGGCAGGGGACTGGCCGTTTTCTCTCGGTCTCTGATTGGGCATGCACGCCCTCGTATGGCGTTACGTTCTGCGGACTTGCCAGCGGGAGGCGTCCGGGAGTCTGCCCGCCATGACACCCACACAAGCGAGGCACGGTAGATGACCGAGACCACGACACGTCCCACCCAGAGCATGACCGACCCGAGCGCAGCTGCTCGGCAGGACCGGCCGTCGCCGGTCGCCCAGAGCGCCGCGGCGCCCGCCACGATCACGGTGGCCAACAACCTCACCGACGACGCGATCCTCGCCACCGAGATGCTCGTCGGCGCAGGAGCCAACTCCCAGGCACTGTTCGCGAACCCGTTCGCTGCCGATCGCGAGGAGATGCTCTTCGTCGACATCGCCGGCAATCTTCTCTGGTTGACCCACGACGCCGACGGTGCGTGGCAGACCGTGCCCCTGATGGACGCGCCGGGCAAGCCGGCAACGGCTCTGGAGGTCGCGACCGCGGTCCACCTCGACGGCACCGTCTTCGCCTTGGCCCTCGACGCGCGCGGACTGAGGTCGTGGCGCCTGATCCCGCGTGCGGACGGCTCCGCGTTGTGGCTCGGCGGAGACGAGACGCCGTTCAAGGACGCCCGCGGGCTTCAGGTCCAGTACCTCCCCGAGCGTCCCGCGCGCCCGGTCGTGCTCTTCCTCTACGACCACGGGGGTCTGTTGACCCTGCACGGCATGGTGGCCGTGGCAAGTCCGAGGAACGTCTCTCCCTGGCTCGCCTACGACGTCCTGCGCGCGCTCGACCCGAAGCTGCTGACCGAGCATGCCGTGGCCTTCTACGGCCTCGACAGCCCCAAGGGCACCGCCCGCATCTACACCATCGACAAGGCCGGGACCGTCTGGTGCATCTACGGAGATCGAGACAAGTCCACGAGAAAGAGCCTCGGCGCGGCCGAAGACCTGGCCGGGATCTGGCACTCGCCGGACGGCATCGGCTGCATCGCCCTACGCGCTCACAACCCCTCCGGACACCCCGGGATCCACACCATCACCACCATGTGGCCCCAGGGCGACCTGGTCCGGAGCGTCGACGCGTACGTCGACTCGCGGCTCCTGGAGGTGACTTTGTGGGAGGACGGCGACGGGCGCTACCACCTCTACGGCCTGGTCGACGGCGACCTTCGCGTCGTGCACCAGGCGGGGCTTCGCTTCTGGGAGAGGGAGGTGCCTGTTCCGGACTGGGAGAGCCGGCAGGCCACGGTGAACGGTGAGGAGATCACGCTCGCCGTCAGCCGGCCGCTCACCGGCTCGGTGAACATGTACGCGCTGGACGGCTTCCCCGACCAATACCCGAGCCAGCACGTCATGCACGTCCCCGGATCGGTCCCTGACGCAGAGCGCTGCGTGATCATGACCCAGGACGTGACGACCACGTGGTGGTCACGCGAGGTCGTGCGGCTCCGGGCCGCGCACAAGCCGTACAAGATGAAGATGCACGAGTCGCGTCTCACGCTCACGAGCCAGGCCGGCGGACCGATCGCCAACTGCTCGGTGACACTCACCGCGGACCGGGCGGTCGACTTCCGGATCGGCGGCGAGTTCTACCGCTGCGGGCCCGAGCACCCCGTCACCGCGACGACCGACCACCGGGGCGTCATCCGTCTCTCCACCGTGGCCAGGGACTTGATCGGCTGCACCATCCACGCGACGGCGGTCGGCCTGCCGGACGGAACGTCGTTCAACCCGGTCACTCCGCTGCACAGCTTCCTGGGTGGGACGGGCACGCTGCCGATGCACCAGAACGGCATCTCCGAGGACGGGCTGAGGGACGCCAGGACTGCCGACGGCCGGTGGGTCTTCCCGGCCTGGCACGGGCAGACCTCGCTGGCCGTCCTCCCCGAGCCGAGGGAGGTCCTCGACTGGTGCCGCCATGCCTATGAGGCCAAGGCCGGGACGGCGCCTCTCACCACATCCACGACCGGGGTGCCGATCCCGCTTCGTGGGGTCGTCCTCCAGACCTGGGACCCGTCGCGTCCGGCCTATGAGGAGGTCACCACGGCCGATCGCCAGGCCGAGCTCGTCGCGGCGCGCGTCGTCGGTGCTGACGAGTGGGAGGCCGGCTCGCTGGGGGACATCTTCCTCGGCATCGGCAGCGGCCTGGTGACCGTGGTCGAGACGGGCGTCGACTTCCTCGAGGGCACGGCGTCGGTCGTGATCAAGTGGGTCGAGGGCACGCTGCTGCACCTCAAGCTGCTCTGGGCTGAGAGCGAGAACCCCTTCCAGTTCATCCAGGCCGTCGTCAACGAGCTGGAGGGCGACGTCGAGGACGTCATCGACTGGTTGTCCTGGGTCTTCGACTGGAGCGACATCCTTGCGACCGCGGAGCAGCTCCGCTTCGCAGGCGAGCAGATTCCCGATCTGGTGAACCCACAGCTGGAGTACTTCAAGACCGAGATCGTCGACAACTGGTTCGACGGCGTGAAGGAGAGCGTCCACGAGTTCTTCATCACGGCCAAGGACCAGATGGTCGGTCAGACCTTCAGCAACAAGCCGAAGGCGATCCCGACCCTCGTTCCGCTCGGTGGTGCCAAGAACCCGCCGAGCTCTGTTCTGGACCCGCAGGAGGGCTTGGCGCCGAAGACCAACTGGCTGCACGACTGGCTGTGCGACCACGCCGACGGAGACATCTTCGGGGCGACTGCCGAGGCGAGCACTCCTCCTGAGTTCCTGGCGGCCGCCGAGGCCTTCGTCGACCTCATGACGTTCTTCGACGACGACAGGGTGGCCGCGGACTTCTGGGCAGGGGTCGAGGATCTCGGACGGCTGTGGACCAATCTGTTCGACGTCACCGACCTTCAGAGCCTCGCTCGGATCGAGGTGGTGACGTTCATGGACCTGCTCGAGGACATGATCGACCTCCTCCTCGACCTGGCGGACGCTGCCGTGGATCGCCTGATCACCCTGGTCGAGAAGGTCCTGGCCTGCCTGCCTGCCATCTTGGAGATCGACATCCTCAAGGACTCCGTCGTCGGGTGGATATGGGAGTTCATCTGCGACGAGGCTGGGATCGAGCACAGGCCGGTGAAGCTCGGCGACATCGGTTTCGCCACCCTCGCCCTGCCCATGAACGTGGTGAGCAAGGCGCTCTGGGGCCAGGCCCCGTTCCCCGGCGGCTTTCCCGATCTCCGCTCGACGCTGGACCCCCGCCCTCACCAGGCGAGGGCAGGCGCGTGGTTCCCGCCTGGCAGCGAGCACTATGCGCCGGAGGACTACGTCGTCCCCCCCGGTTGGCAGGCCGGGGTGCAGGGGGTCACGGGCATTGCCCAGATCCTCTTCGCGGGAGTGGACATGTACATGGACTCGCGCAGCGTCGCGGGCAGCAACTCCCCACCCTCGAACGACTTCGAGAGGCTTCAGATCGCCTTCATCTGCTTCAGCGACTTCTTCGGGTTCGGCAGCCTGGACATGCCGGTCTTCTGGGGCTGCAACTGGCTCCAGGACGCCGATGCGGCCGACAAGCTGTGGTGGGCGGAATACCTCCTCAAGATGGTCATCTACAGTGGCGACATCTGCTGTGCCGTTGCCTACCCTGCGCTCACGAGCAGCCCGATCTTCACCGGCATCCTGGGCACGATGCAGGGCAACTTCGGCAACGCGATGATCACGGCCCTGGGGCTGGGCGAGCTCGCGGTGAGCATCTCGTTGTGCGCCATCACCGGTGGCAGCACCCAGATGGCCCAGATCTGGTGGTGGTCGCAGTTCCTCAGCATGTGGTCCAGCGTGACGGCGTTCGCTCGGATTCTCGGCGAGTACCAGGTCCCCGACAGTCCTCTCCCCTACGTGAAGATGGCCACGGACATCGGCGCCGACGTGGGCGCGGGCATCTGGTACATGTTCATGGGTCCGGTGGCGGCTTCGTTCGAGCCTCACCCCGTCGCCAAGGGCTGGCCCCTGCGGGTGAAGGCTGGGGAGGCCGTCGACCTTGAGCTGTTCGTCACCGACTCGGTCGACGACCTGGAGAGCAAGGCGCCGATCTTCTCTCCGATCGGCTGGCGGTTCGAAGATCCGCAGAACGTGCCCCCCGGGCTCGCGTTCGCATCGGCCGACAAGGACTTCCACGTCAAGATCGCCGGCACGATCGCGTCAACCGCCGGACAGTCCGATCCCTACGTCTTCGAGGTGAGGTGTGCCAGCAGCTACGACCCGAACATCTCCACCACCAGGACGTTCAAGCTCCAGGTCGACCCGGCGGAGTAGCGGAACCCCGCCGCCGGCACACTGGTGACCGATGGACAGCACCGCGCCTCGCCGTCGGCCGCGTCACCTGATGGACCCGGCCGACCCGCGGCGGCCGACTGGCCGGGGATCAGGCGCGTGCGCCAGTGGGTGGCCTCGGTGCTGGTGGTCGGGCGGTGGTTCGTGCTCCGCTGAGGGACGCCGGGACGCACCGGTCAGTGCGCGACGTACGGCGCCGCGCGGTCGGCGTGCTCGAAGGGGGCGAGCGCTCGCCCGGCTCGGGCCGACCGGTATCCGTGCTCCGCCTCGGCGGTGCTCTGCCAGCCGCCGACGGCGCAGATGCGCTGGCCGCTCGGACCGGCCGAGCCACGGCTCACGCGCCCCACGCCGACCCGGCGCAGAAGTACATCGAATTCACGCCGAGTCGGCACGTGCCGACTCGGCGATGCGAGGGTGTGCTGACGGTCTGGCTGGGTCAGCCGAAGCTGAGCATGCCCGCGGCGACGAGGTCGTCGCGGCGGTGCCGCGGGCTCGGCGTACGACGCTCGAACGACACCACCGTGGAGAGCTCCTCGGGTGCGACGTCCTCGCGGACGTGCCGCCCGGTGACGTCATCGGTGCGAGCCAGCCGGCTCAGGATGCCGAAGCCGCGACCGCGCGGGTGCCCCACGATGGCGGGCGCGTTCTCATCGGCGGTGCGAGTCGGTGCGAAAGCAGTGCTGCTCATTGGTTTCTCCCCCATGGCTATGGACCTCGGCCAACGCCCCCGCGCTGGCCCCCCGAGGTGCCTTGGTCACCAAAGTAGGGGAGGATCGCCGAACGGTGTCCCGAAATCGGAGGATTTTGCGTTCGCATCTGCGGATCACGGCGCGCGGGCCCAGAAGTTCGCCGCTTTCCGTCGCGCTGAGCGCCAGGGCGGCCCGGTGCGGCTACCGGTGACCGGCCGTCGTCTCGGATCGCGAATGCGTCCGGTCCGTCTCCGGCACGGCTGAGCCTCCCCGTCGAGGGACACGTCCTGAGAGGTCCACGCCGAGTCAGCGGCTCCGTATCCGGTTCAGCCGCGCCGGAAGACGCGGCATCTCGCCGAGGAAGAAACTACGCCGGACGCTCGACGGCGTCTACCGCCGGCCCGTCAGCGGTAGCGGACGCCCTGCCGCTCGAGCTCTCGCTGGACGGCGGCGATGTCCACCTCGGCCACCTCCCGACCGGCGTGCAGTGAGACCGCCGCGGCGATGCCGGCACCCTGACCCTGGACCGCGCAGCACGACATGTTGCGGGTCGAGGCGTGGGCGATCCGGTCACCGCCCGAGGACCGCCCCGGCACCAGGAGGTTGCGCGGGCCGCGCGGGACCATGCTCGCGAAGGGCACCTGGTAGTAGCGGCCCGTGGTCGGGAGCACGAGCACGCCGTACCCGTCGATGAACTCGGGATAGATCCCGATCGAGTCCTCGAACCTCGCCTGCCCGCGCACGTCGGCCTCGGTGAGGTCGTAGGCGGCCTCGATCTTGCGCGTGTCCCTGATCCCGATCGTCATTCCGAAGTTGCGCAGCCGAGCACCCGCGCAGCCGGGTGTGTACCGACGCAGGGCCTCGATCGCGTGCATCGCCTGGCGCCGGCCCTCGATCTCGCCCCGGGTGAGGTCGTCGGGGTGAGTCCCGTCGATCCCGGGCAGATGCACGATGTTGAGGTAGGTCAGCTCGCCCGTGTCATGCACGGCGCCCCACGTGCCGCCGAGCGTGGTGAGGGTGGCCGGGAGAACGCCGTCACGGATCGCACGCTCGAAGGGCTTGCGAAGGTACGGCGAGAACAGCTCGTCCTCCTTGCCGTCGGTCTCGATCTCCCAGTCACCGGCGCTCCAGTCGGCGTAGGTCTGCGGGTCGTCGCGTACGCCGGCCAGGAAGGCGGCCTTGTCGACGCCGGCCAGGTGGAACATCACCGATGCCGCGAGCATCTCCTCGCGAGGCGTCGTCCGGGTCGGTGCACCGGCTCGATGGGCGACGTCGGCGTCCCCGCTGGCGTCGATGACCCGCTGGGCCAGGATCGCCTCGCGCCCGGCCTTGGACTCGGTGATCACACCCCTCACCACGTCGCCGTCCATCACCGGGGCGACGACGAGGCGATGCAGCATCGGGTGCACGCCGGCCTCCTCGACGAGGAGGTCGGCGACCACCTTGAAGCCCTCGGCGTCGATCTCGTAGGAGTCCGACTGGCTCTCGGGTACGGCGGCCCCGAGCTCGTGGGCGCGGACCTCGAACTCGCGACCCAGACCGTTGGCCTCCACGGTCTGCTCACGCCGGTACCACGCCATGCCCTCGACGCCGACCGCGGTGATGTTGCCCCCGAAGCAGCCGAACCGCTCGACCAGCGACACCTCGACGCCCGACCGCGCGGCGGCAATGGCCGCGGCGAGCCCGGCGGGACCCGAGCCCACCACCACGACGTCCGTCTCGTGGACGACGTCGATGTCGCGAGCCGGCTCGGACACGGTGGCACCCACGCGGGTGACGTTACCGACGAACCCGCTGCGCGGCCCGGAGGAACGGCCGAGTCGCCGGCGCCCTCCTGGTCGGAACACCTAGGGTGGTCGCATGCCGCTCGCGCTGGTCACCGGTGCTGCGCGCACGGACAGCACCGCCGCCGCGATCGTGCCCCGGCTCGCAGCCGACGGGTGGGAGGTCGCGACCAGCGACCTGGCCGACGTCGACTACCCGTGCGACCTGTCGACGAGCGACGGGCCGCAGCAGCTGGTCGACTCCGTCAGTCGAGACCGCGGCCCGATCACCGCCACGTCTCTGCGCCCGGTCGCTGGGTCTCCGGCCAGCTGCTCAACGTCGACGGCGGGTTCTCGGCGCGGTTCTAGTGAGGTCGGGGGGCGAGCGTGGAAGGAGCTCGACTGACTTTCGACTCTGTCGAGGTGGTCGGTCGAGGCGGCACCATGGTCGGGCTGGGGGGACAGCCCAGTGCAACGCCCGCTGGTCTCCCTGACTGCGGGCGTTGCTCATCTCGCGGGCTCTCACGCGGTTGAGGGCCGTCCGCCTCTGTCGGGCGGGCCCTGTGTCCCGGAAGCATGGCCGTGCTGGGACTGACGGGTCCGAGCAGGACGCCCGCCGGGACATCAGACCGGCGGGCGTCCCCGCGCCCATCGCGCTCGTGCTGCCCGTCCGCGCCGTGACCTGGGCTCGCCCGGGTCGTTGATCGTGGTGCCGACGCCCTGATCGGGGTAGTCAGCGCGACGGTGGCGCGGCGCTCCGCGGTGGCACTGTGCTGTCGCGGGGCGCTGTTGCCCAACGCCGGGCCTCGCGGCGGTTGGGACTGTTCTCAACCTTTCGTCGATCCGGCGGGTCTCACCGTCGTGACGGGACACCGGACCAGACAGCTCATCCGCACAGGCGGCCCGGCGATCCTGTTGGCCGTGACCCTCGTGGGCTGCGGTGGCCAGTCGTCCGAGGCGGGCCACGTCGCCACGACGACACCGGGATCGGCGTCGGCGCCGGGCTCGTCAGCGCGGCAGGGCGGCGCAGACATCCCCGTCGACTTCCCGTTGGCGCAGGGGCTGAGGGCAGACAGCGAGAACACGGTCACCGGGCCACGGCGGGACGCGCGCGGGATCAGCCTCCGGTCGAGGTGCTGGAACGGCGTGTGGCCAGGTCGCCTGCGCGACCGCCTCGTCGCCCAGCAGCGCGGACCCGAGCTGGGAGTGACCCGCGAGCTCGTGGTCTACGCCGATGCGGCGACCGCTGCCGCCGAGGTCGCGCGGGTGCACACGCGTGCCACACGCTGCCAGGCGTTGCCGGCCCGCCCCGGGCAGGTCGCGCTCGACGTCACGCCGTACGACGGGGTCGGGGCTCGGGTGTCGCACGCCGGGGCGAGCTTCGCCGAGACCTTGGCAGACGACCGGCCCGGCGGCTCGGTCTTCGTCTTCAGGCGGGTCGGGCGCGCGGTCCTGGCGGTCGAGGACAGCGGTGAGTGGACCCGTGACTCAGCCGTCGACGGCATCCGTCACCTTCGGCGCGCCGACCGCGGAGTGCTGGCCCGGCTGTGTGTGTTCACCGACGCGGGCTGCTGAGCGGCACGTTCGACGCGAGGACGGACGCGGGGGCGACGGCGGGCTTGGTGGGGACCGACGTGTGCTGCACCGGTGGCGGCTGTCGGTGCCGCGGTCGGTCGGCCCCGTGCGCGTCGCTGTGCCCGCAGCCGGCGAGCACGACGCCCGACGCCACGAGCACGACCGCACGCCTGGCTGACATTGACCGGCGGAGCCTCAGCGGAGCCGCCTGTCACCACCGCCACGACGACTCAGACGTCGTCCAGGGTGTCCGGCAGCGGCGGGACGAGCTGGAGATCGGCCGCCCGGGGCTCGTCCCCCGATCGTCGGGGCTCCTCGTGCAGGCTGAGCTCGACGGCGCCTCGGCGGATCCCGACACAGGCCTCGGCGGTGTCCGCCGCGTCCTCGAGCGTGGGGAACGTGCCCAGCCAGTCGCCGTCCACGAGCAGGTTGTACCCGACTGTGCCCGGGTCGGACGGATGCCAGCCCTCGATCACGCGCACGCGACCGGAACCATCGACCCAGCGCCGTGGATTCCGGTTGACGTCACTCACCATTCGCTTACCCCCAGGGCAGAGGGTAGAGGCTCGTCGGCCATGACGTCGGGGGATTGCACCGAGTGCTTCAGTTGAGGCTGCTGGGGCTCGCGAATCCTCGTCTTCTCCTCATCCTGGCCGGATCGGACGCGCCGAGGATGGTTCGGACGACGGCAGCGGGCCGTCCGAGGACGGGAGCCAGCGATGGACATCCTCCTCATCACCTTCACCCTCGACGGCATGACGGCGGGTCAGTACGGCGAGTTCGCCGACCAGATCGCACCGGCGTTCGCCGAGGCCCCGGCCTGGTGGCCAAGACCTGGCTGGCCGACGACGACGCGGGCGTGTACGGCGGCGTCTACGCCTTCGTGGACCGCGCCGCCCTGACGGCGTACCTCGACTCCGACATCGTGGCGCAGGCGATCGCGACCCCCGGGATCACCGGCCTACCGGACCGCTGCTTGGCGTCACCTGCAGACCGGGTCTCGCGGTCTCGCGCGACGCGAGCTGGCACGTTCCACCGCCGACCTGCTGTTCCTGATCGACAACCCGGTGGTCCGTGAGGCGATGTTCCCGACCACGGCCCACGTCCACAGCGTCGAGCCGCATCGCCTCGACGACGTACCGCGACTTGGCGGGCGCACCTGGCTCCCGAGGAGCTCGGCATCAGCGAGAGCCGCTACCTGGACCCCGCGGACCGGAGCGTGGCTGTCGGACGCGACCGGGTCTCCCTCACGCCTCTGGAGTACGGCGTCCCGTCGCTGCTCGGCGAACGCCGGGGGCGAGCCTGGACCTTGCGTGTGGTCAGCCGACTCCGAGGCGTCGTCGACGTGCCTGGGCGCCGATCACGAGCACGATCACGACGATGGTCAGGATCGTGGCGTAGTGGTCGATCCGGTGGACGACGTCCACGGCGGGCCTGCCGATGGCGTAGCCCAGGCCCACGACCGGGCCGACCCACAGCAGGGTGCCGACCACGTCGAGTGCCAGGAAGGTCCGAAGGCGCATGCCGGACAGGCCAGCAGCCGCGTAGATCAGCAGCGACGGGAGTGGCAGGTAGTAGGCCAGCACGACGGCCGCCGGGCCGAACCGTCCAGCCATCCGCTCGAGGCGGGCCGAACGCGCCTCGCGTCTCGCCAGGCCGCGAGGCGTGGTGGGGCGGCCCAGGAGCATGTGCAGCGCGCGGTCACCCCACCGCCGCCCGGCCCACCAGAACACCCAGTCGAACATCATCGAGCCGGGCACGGCGGCGACCACCGCGATCCACAACGGCAGCTCGCCCAGCCGGCTGTGTGCCCCCATGGTCACCTCGGCCAGCGTGGACCCGCCGACGATCTCCAGCAGGAGCGGGTGCGATCCGATCAGCGCCGGGACCAGCGGCCACAACACGAGGGAGTACGCGACGCACAGCCCGATCAGGAGCGCGATCGCGATGTCCGCCCGTTCGGCGGTCTCACCCCACGGCGTGGGCACCCGATGTGGTGCCTGCGGCTCCTGGCCATCCGTGGTGAGCGACATCGGGTCGAGTGTCCCACCCGTCTGGTGATGCTCACGTCGGCGCGAGGCGGCGGGGACCGTCGGCAGGAAGGTCCTGGCCGGGGGCGGCCCACGGTCTCAGGGATGCTCGAAGTACCGCATCCGCCGAATCCGCCTGAGGAGACTCGAGTTCCGCTGGGTCTCGAAGCGGGCGAGCTCGGTGAACCACTGGAGCTCCGATGCCCACCGGTCGGTGCCAACGCTCTCGAGGAGAGCCGGGAGCCGGCGCGCCCGATACATGGACGAGGAGCTGAGGAAGTGCGCCTTCCGGATCGCCTCCTCGAAGGCGGCGTCGCCCTTGCGCCCCGACTTGCGCACCCTCGCCTGCCTCAGCACCTCGGCATAGGCAAGGCGGCGCTCCTTGGTGAGCTCCTCGGTGACTCGTTGGGTGCCGAGGACGAACCAGCCCACCACGAGGGCCACGACGGCAAGAGCGGGGCTGAGTATCGCTGCACTCATGCGGGACCTCCTGGCAGCAGCGCGGATCCTCGTTCTTCCAGGAGAGTGTCGTCGCTGGGACTGATACGTGCGCCGGCGTGGCACCCAGACCGCCCACAGCCACGCGGACAGGCCCGAACACCCGCTGTCGTCTCACCCGAACGTGCACGAACAGGCCGCCAGCCCGCGCGAGACTTGATGGTGACGGTCGCGGTCGTGGGTGAGCTGCTCGAGGCGTGGAAGCCGAGGGTGATGCCGGCGCCGCTCCCGGCTCTTCGTCGCGACCGCAGCACTCGGACGGGGTCTGGTGAGCCGGCCGGGGCGACCCAGGCGTGGCTCTTCGACCGGTGGGCCGCACCCGATGCGCTGCATGTCCCCTCGGCACGCGAACACCTTGTCGCTGTACGCCGGCGACAGAGCGCCGCAGCGATCCTGGTCAACCGTGTTGGAGTCCGAATCGCGCGTCTTGGCCGGGGGCCCACCACCCTCCGCCGCCTGCGGCTCGTACGGCGTACGCATAGCTGAAGAGGGGACTGCCAGACGGGGAGGTCAGCTGGATCGAGAGTCCCTCCAGGTCAGCCGGGGAGCCCTCGAGGTCCTCGCTCAGCTGGCCGATCGTCCAGGGCACCTTGCCGGGCGGGACGGAGAACCTGACGGCGAGGGCACTGTCGAGCGGGTGCAGGACCTCGACCGAGTCAAGGGTGAGTCCGTACTTGTCCGCCGCGGTGGCGGCGCGCTGGCGCAGGTCTTCGTCGCTGGGGGAGTCCAAGTGCCGGCCCAGCTGGGCATCGCCTGTCGCGATGGGGACTGTTGCGAGGTGTCCGCCGCGTGTTCGGACGACGATCTCGACGCCGAGGTCCTCGGCGAGGGTCTTCTGATCGGGTCGGACGAGCTCACCGACGGCTCCCTCGACCAGCCTGCCGAGCCAGACTTCCTGAACCTCGTGGTCCGCCTTGTTGTCGACGCGTAACCGCACGCACGGGGAGCCACACTCGTAGACGCCGGGCGCTGGGATGACGGTGGCGCCGTGGACCGAACGGCCGCCCAGAGAGCCGACGACCTGAGCCACGGCGGCTTGGAGTGACGAGGCGGTGGCCACCTGGTCGAGGTCCGTCGCGCTCGCGCCGCGGAAGGCGGTGAGGCAGCACGCGAGGATCGCCATTGCGGCGTACCAGCGGCAACGGCCCATCTCACGGCTCCTTCCTGGGCCCCGTCCGAAGGATGAGCCCAAGACCGAGGTCGGACAATCGGCGTTATACAACCGAGACAAGCGCACCGCGCGCACCGCCTCGTGAGCTGGACGTGGTGGTAGCCCTCGATGGTGGGCGGCGCCTTCCACGGGTCCGGCGATGGCCACCTACGGATCGGGCCACGTGGGGTTGTCCGGCGTGCCCAGCAGCCGTGCCAGCTTTCGAGGCGCACAGAATCGATAGCTCTCGGTGACCAGGTCGGCGACCTCCGTCCAGTCGGTGCCGTCGTCGATCACCATCCCGACGATCGTCGGTGACCACGGCGGCTTGTAGAACGGCAGTCCTGCGTGAACCAGGGCGAGCAGCTCCTCACCCGTGGCGTGCAGGGTCAGGACCGTCGTGGGGTCGACGACGCCGGTGAGATCGCGGAAGGCCGACTCGAAGCCTGGTTGCGCGACCATGACATGAGCGAACGTCCTGGTCCGGATCCGCCACCGGACCCCGGTCCAGGCGTCCTCCTCATGGGCCTCGGGCAGCGCCAGTGCGGTGCTACCCAGCCGCGCAACCACCTCGCCGTCCGGCTCGATGCGCTTGGGCCGTGCCATACCGGGAGCGTGGCACACGCGCCGGTGTTCACGCAGGCTCAGATCGACGATCTTCATGGGTTGGGTAGTCCCTGACAGAACGGTCGCCGTCCAGCCCGAACGACGACGCATCTGTCAGGGACTACCCAACCGGCGGGCGCACCAGCCCGAGCCGCGGGAACCACATCCGGCTCAGTCGTGAGGGGGGCCTGCACCCAGACGCCATCGGAGTCGAGGTCGGGAGATCGCACCTTGGGGGTAAGCGCGGAGGAACGACATCGCCGGCGGTCGTGTCGCTGTCGCCATTCCGCGTCTTCCCGCGAGCAGCAGTGGCGCGCCCGGGCCGGCGGCGCCAGGCGTACCGACCTTCCGGGGACGGCGAACGCCAGCGGCCTCGAGCGGGCAGGCGTGCTCAGTGATGGCGCAGGGCGTCGATGAGCTGGCTCTTCGACATGGAGGAGCGGCCCTCGACGTCCAGCTCGCGGGCGCGCTCCACGAGGTCCTCCTTGCTCCACTCGTCGTACGCCGGTGCGTGGCCACCCTTCTTCCCGACTGACGACCGGGAGGTGTTCGCGGCCGCGTTGGCGATGCGCGCTGACTTCTCCTTGCTGTTGCCCTCGCGGCGCAACGCCTCGTAGGTCTCGTCGTCCTTGACGGATGGTCCTGGCTTCTTGCGTCCGGGCATCGTCTTCTCCTGACTTTTACGAACGGTCCGTTCAGCCGGCGAACAGCTCCACCAGCGCCTGGTTGAACGCCGGCAGGTCGTCGGGCTTGCGACTCGTGACCAGCTGGCCGTCGACGACCACCTCCTCGTCGACCCATTCGGCCCCGGCGTTGCGCAGATCGGTCTGGAGACTCGGCCACGACGTGAGTCGCTTGCCTCGTACGACGTCAGCCTCCACGAGCGTCCACGGGGCGTGGCAGATCGCCGCGACCGGGTGGCCGCCTTCGACGAACGACCGCACGAAGCCCACGGCGTCCTCGTCGAGACGAAGCGCATCGGGATTGGCCACGCCACCGGGGAGGACCAGCCCGTCGTAGGAGTCGGGGTCGGCGTCGGCGACCGTTGCGTCGACGTCGAACGTGTCACCCCTGTCGAGGTGATGGAACGCCTGCACGGTGCCGCTCTGGGTCGAGATCAGCCGCGGTGTGCCCCCCGCGTTCTCGACCGCTTCCCACGGCTCGGTCAGCTCGACCTGCTCGATGCCCTCATGGGCCACCAGGAACGCGATCGTCTTGCCGGTCAGGTCGGTCATGGCTCTCCCTCGAGGTGTCGTGCGCGGACACCGATCCGGTACCCCGGCCAGGCGCCGGTCATGCGGCCCGAACGCCGATCCGGTGGCGATTGACGGGACCGGCTCGCGGGTACGGGCACGGCATGTCATCGGAGCACCAGAGCACCAAGACCGCGAGGATCCTGTATCGGCCGTGGGGCCTCGCAGCCAGCATCGTCGGCGGCCTGGTCGCCAGCCAGGTCTTCCAGCAGGTCTGGAAGCGCGTCGACCGCGAGGGCACGGGGGAGGCTCCCAAGCCGCTCGCCTCCGGCTACCGCCTCCGCAAGGTCCTCCTCGCCGCCCTCATCCAGGGCGCGATCTACTCCGTCGTGAAGGCACTCATCGACCGCGGCGGCGCGCGTGCCTTCGAGCGGTGGACCGGCGATTGGCCGG
>NZ_DATAVI010000028.1:0-2555 GCF_036267815.1 Nocardioides sp.
GTCGTGACGGCGTCCTCGGGCAACCACTCGGCGACCGTTGCGGGATCCAGCACCAGCGCCACCGTGACCAACCTCGACCCGAGCACCAGCTACACGTTCACGGTCAAGGCCATCAACAAGGTCGGCAGCTCAGCGAGCTCCGCGCGGTCGGTGGCCGTCACGCCGGTCATCCTGTCGGAGTGGTCGGCGCCTTCCACGGTGAGCCTGCCGCTCAACAAGCCGTTGAACTACTCGGCCACGTTGACCCGCAACGACAGCGGACACGGCGTCAAGCACAAGACCGTCACCGTCTACCGGCGCGGCGGCCCGTCGAGCAAGTGGCGCGCGGTCCGCACGCTCAAGACGGACGGCCACGGCCGGATCGCCACGACGCTGACGCCCAACTTCTCGGCCGAGTACGAGGTGGTGTGGGCCGGCAAGCCAGGGGTCCGCGGTGCCTCGAAGATCACCTCGGTCGTCGTGCGTCCCGCGGTCACCGCGGTGCTGTCCAAGACCAAGGTGAGGGCCGGGAAGACGGTCACGCTCAGCGGGACGGTCCAGAAGTTCCGGGCCGGCGAGACGGTCACCCGCGAGGGCTTCTACTCCGGTGCCTGGCACGTCTGGAACACCCGGAAGGTCTCGTCGACCGGCACGTACTCCTTCAAGATCCACCCGACCTCGAAGACGGTGGACGTCTACCGGGTCGTGTCCGAGGCGTTCCACCACCGGGGGGCAGGCATTTCACCGTCCGTCCGGCTGACGGTTCGCTAGCGAGGCGGAGAGGGCACAATGCAGGGGGTACGCCGCCGAGTCCGAGGAGACGCGAGTGCGCAGCACGATGCAGGACTTCCCCCTGACGATCGGTTCGATCCTGCGGTTCGGCCGCGACGTCTTCGGTGACAGCGAGGTAGTAACGCTGGGCGAGGGCGGCAACCGCCGCCGTCGTTCGTTCACCGAGATCGCTACGCGGGCCGCGCAGCTTGCGAACGGTCTGCGTGGGCTGGGGATCGATGGCGACCAGCGGGTGGCGACGTTCATGTGGAACAACGCCGAGCATCTCGAGGCCTACCTCGCCGTGCCCGCGATGGGTGCGGTGCTGCACACGTTGAACATCCGGCTGTTCCCGGAGCAGGTCACGTACGTCGCGAACCACGCCGAGGACCACGTCGTCATGGTCGACGCCTCGCTGATCCCGGTCCTGGCCAAGGTGTTGGACGGCTTCGAGACCGTGCAGACCGTGCTTGTCGTGGGCGACGGGGATCACTCGCCGCTGGAGTCGGCCGGCAAGCAGGTGCTGTCGTATGAGGAGGTGCTGGCCGACGCGTCGCCGTCCTACGACTGGCCGGAGGACGTGGACGAACGGTCGGCCGCGGCGATGTGTTACACCTCCGGCACGACAGGCAACCCCAAGGGGGTCGTCTACTCCCACCGGTCCTGCTACCTGCACTCGATGGCAGTGTGCACGGAGAACAACCAGGGGCTCGGTGCCGCCGACCGCACGATGCCGATTGTGCCGATGTTCCACGCCAACGCGTGGGGTGCGCCGTACGCCGCCCTGATGTGCGGTGCCGACCTGATCATGCCGGACCGGTTCCTGCAGGCCGAGCCGATCGTGAAGCTGATCGCGGACGAGCGGGTGACGATCTCGGCCGGCGTACCGACGGTGTGGAACGACGTGCTGCAGTACCTCCGCAAGCACCCGGACAGCGACCTGTCGTCGATGCGCGGGATCTTCTGCGGTGGCTCGGCGGTGCCGCGTGCGCTGATCGAGAACTTCGGCACGGAGTTCGGGATCACTGTGGTGCAGGGCTGGGGGATGACCGAGACGTCTCCGGTGGCGTCGGTCGCGCACCCGCCGGTCGGCGTGACCGGCGACCGGGCGCTGGACTACCGCGCCACGGCCGGGCGCACGCTGTTCGGGGTCGAGGCGCGGATCGTCGACGACTCCGGTGAGGTGCAGCCGCGGGACGGCAAGGCGGTCGGTGAGGTCCAGGTCCGCGGCCCGTGGGTCACCGCGGCGTACTACGCCGACGACGACCCGGAGAAGTTCGACCACGGCTGGCTCAAGACCGGTGACGTCGGGCTGCTCGACCCGCAGGGCTACATCACGCTCACCGACCGCTCCAAGGACGTCATCAAGTCGGGCGGCGAGTGGATCTCCTCGGTCGAGCTCGAGGTCGAGTTGATGGCGCACCCGAACGTGCTCGAGGCCGCGGTCGTCGGCGTACCCGACGAGAAGTGGGACGAGCGGCCGCTGGCGTGCATCGTCCCGATGGAAGGTGCCGACTGCGGGCCCGAGGTGCTGCGCGAGTGGCTGTCGGACCGGGTGGCGAAGTGGTGGCTGCCGGAGCGCTGGGCCGTGGTCGAGTCGGTCCCGAAGACTTCCGTCGGGAAGTTCGACAAGAAGGTGCTGCGGCAGGCCTACGCCGACGGCGAGCTGGACGTCACCACGCTCGACTGAGCGACCTGTCCCGGCCGGCGCGGCGCTGCGATAATCTCGTCAGGCGGCCGAGAGGTCGCGAGGAGGCTTCGCCTAGTCCGGTTTATGGCGCCGCACTGCTAATGCGGTTTGGGTT
>NZ_DATAVI010000029.1:0-69012 GCF_036267815.1 Nocardioides sp.
GCTGCCCCACCGTGTTGCCCGAGAAGTGATCGCCACCCGAGTCGCCGATGCCGAACAGCGGCGACTGGGACGCCGAGCGGCCCGCGCCCGCCGGCGTCGACCCGTCCCCCTGCCCGACTAGCACGACCACGACGGCGCGGCCCGCACTCGGTGCGGGCCGCGCCTCGTCGCGCGTCTTCCCTACCGAGAAGAGCCGAACGCCCACGTCGCCATCAGCGGGAGCTCCCGGCGCCAGAACCCGTCGCCGTGTGCCCCGTCGCGCTCCTGCATGACCACCTCCGCACCCGCGTCGCGCAGCGACTGCGCCCATCGGCCCGCGTTCGCGAGGAAGAACGGCTCCCGAGTGCCGGCCACGAGATAGGTGCGCGGCAGCCGGACGGGCAGCACCTCCGGTGGCCGGTAGCCGGCACCGGGGGAGGCGCAGAGCACGGCCCCGAAGAGGTCGGGGTGTCCCATGCCGAGGGCCAGGGCCAGCTCCCCACCCGCCGAGACCCCGAACGACGCGGTGCGCTCCGCTGGCATCGCGACGCCGAACCGTGCCTCGACCCAGCGGCGGACGTCGTCGACCAGGAACCTCTCGTGCGCCGCGAAGCGCTGGGGATCGAAGCCGGGTGAGTACTCGTGGAGCCGGAGCTCCTTGTCGCTCGCCCGGTGGAGACCGACGATCATCGTGGGTGGCGCACCTGCCGCAACCAGGTCCTCGCCCCATCGTGTGACGACCTGGCCGTCACCCGCGAACACGATCGCCTCGGGCGGGGCCGACGGGACGTACGCCGACACCTGCCGGCCGCCGTCGTACCCGAGGCGCTCGGTCACGAGCTCGCCCGAGACCACCTCCGGGAGGTCGGCTCCGTCCACGGCGACCTCCGATCCTCGAGTGCCCGGTCATCGTGATCGTCGCACCCGGCACCGCCCCGGGACCATCCGCGCCGTGGGTGACGGGGCCTGTGGTAGGCAGAGCGAGGCACGCCCGTGCCCGCCGTCCGAGGAGGAGCCCGACGCTGATGCGGCACACACCTCACTACCTGATGACAGATCCGGACGAGGTCCGGCGCCTCATCCGCAACAACCCGTGGGCGACCTTCTGCTCGCCGGTGGACGGCGGCGTTGTCGCCTCCCACTATCCGGTGATGCTCGACGAGGCTGCCTCCGAGGGCGACCAGATCACGATCATCAGCCACTTCGGGCGGCCCGACGACGAGCTGCACGAGCTCGGTGAGCACCAGGTCCTGGTGATCATCGCGGGCCCGCACGACTACGTCTCGCCGAGCTGGTACGCGCCCGGTGACCTGATCCCGACGTGGAACCACGTCACCGCTCACCTGTACGGGACGCCGGAGGTGCTCAGCGCGGAGGCGAACTACGCCGCGCTGGGCCGCCTCACCGACTACTTCGAGAGCCGCCAGCCGCACGGCCGCAGTCTCGCCGAGGACGAGGCCGGCACCCGTCGTACGGCGCAGGGGACGGCCGGTCTGCGGATGCGGGTCGACCGGTTCGACGCCCGCGCCAAGCTCAGCCAGAACAAGTCGCCCGAGGTGGTCGAGAACGTCACCGCCCACCTGGGCGAGCGCAACCCCGCTCTGGCCGACGAGATGCGGCGAGTCCGCGGCCGAGGAGCCTGACCCCCACCCCACCCCACCTCGCGGGGGAGGGGTCAGTCGGTCACGTCCTTGGTCACGAAGTTCGCCCAGGCGGCGAGCAGGAAGACGACGACGTAGGCCACCTGCTGCAGGACGCCGTGCAGTACGTCGTGCCACAAGATGGGGTCGCGGAACAGGTCGACGAACGACAGCCAGTACCTCGTGACGAGGTAGGGCCGCAGCGCGTGGGCGGCGTCCAGGGTCAGCAGGAGCGAGGACCCGATCAGCAGGGCAAGGGTGCCCATGGTCGCGGCCAGGGGTGAGCGCACGATCGTCGAGAGGAACAGCGCGACCGAGGCCACGCCGAGCATCGACAGCAAGGCGTAGACCAGCGCCAGCGCGGTGCGTGCGGCGAGCTGGCTGTTGCTCAGCGACGTGCCCGAGAACGTCGTCGTCACCTGACCGGGACCCTGCCCGAGCAGCAGCGTGCCCAGGACGAACGCCGTCGCCGCGACCACCAGCAGCGACAGCAGGGCGAAGGCCATCACCGAGACGAGCTTGGCGACCAGCAGCCGGGTACGTCCCACCGGCCGCACCAGCACATAGCGCAGCGTGCCCTGCTGTGCCTCGCCGGCGACCGAGTCCCCGCCGACGATGGCGATCGCCGCCGGCAGGAACAGCGGCAGCACCATCGCGATCGCCGCCAGCGGGTAGAGCGAGCCGTCCGAGAGCACGGCCGAGAGGAACGCCGGCCCGCTGCCCGGGCGCGGTCCGATGTCGGTGGTGGCGAGCAGGACCGCGACCAGGGAGGGGAGGGCGTCGATGACGGCCACGGTGACCCAGGTCCGCCGGCTGCGCAGCAGCTTGACGAGCTCCACCCGGATCATCGGGCCACCCGGTCCGACCCGGACCGGGTCGCCGCCAGCACGACGTCCTCGAGAGAGCGGTGCTCGGGGGCGAGCAGCTCGACGCGGACCCCGGCCTCGACGAGGAGCCGGTTCAGCGCGGCGGGGTCGTCGTGGCGGATCAGCAGGCCGTCGTCGCTCGCGACCTCGATCCGACCGTCGAGGAGGGCCCGAGCCGCGTCGACGTCCGGTGTCCGCACGTGGAGCCGGCCGGTCGGTCCGCGCAGGTCCTCCAGTCGGCCCTGGACCACGAGCCGGCCGCGGTCCAGGACGCCGACCCGCCCGCACAGCTGCTCGACCTCGGCCAGCAGGTGCGAGGACAAGAACACGGTCGTGCCCTCGCGGTTGAGCTCCAGGAGCAGGTCGCGGATCTCGCGGATCCCCTGCGGGTCCAGGCCGTTGGTGGGCTCGTCCAGGACGAGTAGCCGAGGCCGGCGCACGAGCGCACCGGCCAGGCCGAGGCGCTGCCGCATCCCGAGCGAGTAGGTGCGGACCGGTCGGCGGTCGATGCCGCCGAGGCCCACCCGGTCCAGGGCCTCCTCGATCCGGCGCTTGCGGTCGCGTCGGCCGCCGCCGGGACCCATCGCGTCGAGCAGCGCGAGGCTGGCGCGCCC
The DNA here is from genome assembly GCF_036267815.1 of Nocardioides sp. Taxonomy (GTDB): domain Bacteria; phylum Actinomycetota; class Actinomycetes; order Propionibacteriales; family Nocardioidaceae; genus Nocardioides. The sequence continues at coordinate 3,100 of NZ_DATAVI010000029.1, forward strand.
CGACATCCCGGCGTACGCCGCGGGCGCCTCGACCAGAGCCCCGACCTGGGGGAGCACGTCGGCGGCCCGCTTCGGCATGGGCTGGTCCAGGAGCTCCACGGTGCCGGAGGTGGCCAGGACGAGCCCGAGCAGCATCCGGACCGTCGTGGTCTTGCCCGAGCCGTTGGGGCCCAGAAAGCCGTAGACGTCGCCTTCGGCGACGTCCAGGTCGAGCCCGTCGACGGCCGCGAGCCGGCCGAAGCGCTTGGTCAGTCCCTGGGTGCGGATCACCGGTGGACCGCCGTGCGCGTGAGCTCCCGGGCCGCCTGACGCAGCGCCGCATCGGTCACCGTGCCGGCGAGCAGCCAGTGGACATAGACATTGCCCACGCCGCGGGTCACCAGCACGCCCAACGGGCCGGCCCGGAGCAGCTCCTGCCCGTGCACGACGGTGGCGCCCGAGCTGGTGAGCTGCGCGGCGAGCTCGTCGGCATCGCGGTAGGGCAGGGGGATCGCTAGCAAACGGGTCAGGCCGTGGCCGTAGAGGGCAGCCGCCGATCCGGACGTGCGGGACAACCCGGCCAGTGACGCCGGTGCCTTCACCGGCGCGAACTCGTCGGCCGCGTCCGCGATGTCGACGATCCGGTCGGCGAAGCGCGTGACGCCCGGCGCCGGGCGGAAGTGGGTCGCGGCGGTGCCGGGGATGGCGCTGGAGTACGTCGTGAACGTCGTGCTGACGGCCGGCTGCGACGAGACGCCGTAGACCCGGGCGGCGAGCGTGACCCCGGTCGCCGGGTCGACCCACAGGTCGACGTGGCGCAGGCTGCTCTGCACACCGGTGACGGGCACGCGCAGCCCGGCCGCGTCGACGCCCGCGATCCGACGCGCCGGGAGTGACGTCACCTGGCCGGCCGCCGCGTCGTCGAGAGCACGGCGGGCAACCTCGGGGGGCAGCAGGTCGGAGTCGCGCGGCAGCCGGATCTCGGGGTCGCGGGAGTAGCGCGCGTCTCCGCGCTCGTAGTCCCACTCGGTAGTCACCTGGCCGAGGTGGAAGAGGTCGACCTCACCGGTGTCGAGCAGCCGGTCGACTCGCCAGTCGGTCTCGTCGCGCCACCAGACCCTCAGTCTCGTGGTGCCGCCGAACAGGTCCGCGAGGTCGCTGAAGTGGTCGGCGATCGGCAGGCCGACATGGCCGTCGACCTCGACCGTCGCGGAGTACGCAGTGCCCGCGGAGGCGCGCACCGCAGCGACCAGGGCCGCCGTGCTGACGTCGGGGTCGGACACGCGGTACAGGCGCCCGGCGTACGGCGTGAGAGCCAGCAGGGCGGTGGCGAGCCCGGCCACCCCCCAGCGCAGCACCGGTCTCATGAAGCGAACCTACGTGCCATGCGGGCGCGGGGTTCGATCGCGGGCGGGGCCCCCTGATGCTCGCCTCAGGCGTAGGACTCGGCCTGGATGGCATACAGCTCGGCGTAGGTGCCGCGGAGGGCCATCAGCTCGTCGTGGCTGCCGACCTCGGCGACGCGGGCGCCGTCGAGGACCACGATCAGGTCGGCCATCCGCACCGTGGAGAAGCGGTGGGAGACCAGCACGATGACCCGGCCGTTGTCCGTCACCTCGCGCGCGCCGGCCGCGAACCGCTCGAAGAGCGCGTGCTCGGTCTCGGCGTCGAGGGCGGCGGTGGGCTCGTCGAGCATCAGCAGGAGCGGATCGTGGCGCATGTAGCCGCGGGCCAGGGCGAGCTTCTGCCACTGGCCGAAGCTGACATCGACGCCGCCCTCCCACGAGGGCCCGAGCTGGGTGTCGAGCCCCTGGCCGAGGCCGGCGACCACCGTGGTCGCGCCGGCCTTGTCGACCGCCGAGCCCACGGCTGCGCGGTCGTCGCGACGCGGCGCGTCGCCGAGCCCGACCGTGGTGGCCGCGACGAACTCCAGGCGTGCGAAGTCCTGGAAGGCACCGGCCAGTCGCGCGCGCCACTGCTCGACGTCGATCCGCCCGATGTCGGTGTCATCGGCCAGGATCCGGCCCGCGGTCGGGGCGTACATCCGCGCGAGCAGCTTGACCAGGGTGGACTTGCCCGCGCCGTTCTCACCGACGACGGCCACCACGCTGCCGGCGGGCAGCGTCAGGTCGACGTCGCGCAGCACCTCGCGGGTCGTGCCCGGATAGGCGAAGGTCACGCCCTCGAAGCGGATGCCCTGGCTCAGGTGGTCGGGGGCCACCTCGTCGACCTGCGCGTTCTGCTGGGCGGCGAAGTCCTCCAGCCAGGCCAGCCGCTGCGCGGAGTCGAGCCAGATGCCGCGCAGGAACCCCAGCTCGCCGACCGCGGAGCCGACGTACGCCGAGAGCCGGCCCCCAGCAGTCAGCACGAGCACCACGGCCCCCGGACCCCGGTCGAGGCCGGAGACCACCCACACGACGGCGCCGACGAAGGACAGGGCGAACACCGCCCACGCCAGCGACAGGTAGCCAGCGCTGACCAGCCCGGTGGCGCGGATCGGCCGGAACCAGCTGCTCCACGCCGCCTGCCGGCGCGCGGCGAGGTCGGCCTGGTTGCCGGTGACGCGCACCTCCTTGCCGGGCGGCGGCGTGGTCGAGACCGAGAACACGTGGCGCCCGAGCCGGCCGTGGGGAGCGACGCGCTCCTCCACGCGCTTCTCGACCTTGGGCCGCCAGCCCGCGACGACCAGCAGCGGAACCGCGCTGACCAGCAGCAGGAGCAGCCGCGGGTCGATCGCCGCGAGCAGCACGCAGACGAAGGCCAGGCGCAGCAGCCAGCCGACCATCGTGAACATCGACCGGAACAGATGGTCGAGCGCGAACACGCCCGTGCGCAGCACCGCGATCCGGTCGAGGTACGCCGGGCGCTCGTGGTGCTCGACGGTGGCGACCTCGGCCTGGAGCCGCGCGACCAGGCCCTGGAACATGATGTTCAGCCGGTCGCCGAGCCGGCGGGTGGTGCGGTCGAGGGTGACCGACAGGACCCACATCAAGGTGGCGGACGCCGCGAGGCCGGCGGCGCCGACGTAGAGACGGGACCGGTGGTGACCCACGAGCCCGTCGGTGAGCAGCGCCAGCCAGATCGCGACCAGCACGTCGGGCAGCGCCTCGAGCGCGGTCATGGCCAGCGAGGACCACAGCAGCCCGGGCTCGGCGTGGTACCCGTGCCTGACGACCCGGATCATCGAGGGCACGGCCCGCGGCAGGGCGCCGGCCTCGTCGGTCGGCACGCCGGCACGGCGTCCGGCGGCCTCAGAGGTGGTCATGGACGAGCTCCTCGCCGTGCTCGTCGAGCTCGCGCTCGTCGTGGAAGCGGCTCGCCTGGAGGTCGTACATCGTGAAGTAGCGCCCCCGCAGCGCCATCAGCTCGTCGTGGGTCCCCAGCTCGAGCGCCCGCCCCTGCTCGACCACGCAGATCAGCTCGGCCTGCCGGACGGTCGAGAACCGGTGTGAGACCAGGACCGTGGTCGCGGCAGCCGTGGAACCGAGCACCCGGCGGAAGATCTCGGACTCGCCGCGCACGTCGAGCATGGCGGTCGGCTCGTCGAGGAGCACGGCGCTGGCACCGCCGTGGACCTTGGCGATCGCCCGTGCCAGCGCCACCCGCTGCCACTGACCACCGGACAGCTCGACGCCGCCTGGGTACCCCTTGGCCAGCGGCGCGTCGAGCTCGGCGAGGCCGAGCGCACCGGCCTGCTCCAGCGCGCCCTCGACCACCGAGGTGTCGGCGCCCAGCGGCGCGACGTTGTCACGCAGCGGCAGCTCGTAGCGGACGAAGTCCTGGAAGACGGCGGCCAGGCGCGACCTCCAGGCGACGAGGTCGAGCTCGCGCAGGTCGACGCCGTCGATCTCGATGCTGCCCGAGTCGGGGTCGTAGAGGCGGCACAGCAGCTTGGCGAGGGTGGTCTTGCCGGCGCCGTTCTGCCCGACGATGGCCAGCGACGCACCGGCGGGCACGGTCAGGTCGAGGTGCTCCAGGACCGGCCCGCTGCCGGTCGGGTAGGTGAAGGTGACGTCGCGGAACCTGATCTCCGGAGCGGCCGACCCGCTGGTCGTCGACGACGGTCGGGGAGCCACCCGGGACGCGGTGAGCGCGCCGGCCCGCGCCATCTCCACCTCCAGCCGCTCGATGGCGACCACGGGCGCGGCCGCGCCGTCGAGGGCCCAGCTCAGCCCGCCGAAGGCGATCGCGCTCGACCCGAACCCGGCGCCTGCGTAGGTCACGACGGCGCGCAGGTCGAGGCTGCCGGCGTATCCGCGGTGGGCGAGGACGCCGAACAGCAGCGCGTTGGTGGCCAGGACGATCACGAGCGCCCCGGCCAGCGAGCGCTCGCGCAGCCGGGTCGCGTCGTACTGGAGCTGGTGGAGGTGGAGCCGGTGGCCCGTGAAGCGCTCGAGCAGCCAGGGCGCGAGCCCGAACAGCCGCACCTCCTTGGCCGCTGCCGGCTCCGTCGCGAGGTCGTAGGCGTAGTCGGTGTGACGGCGCGCGGCCTTGACCTCGTCGGTGTTGCGGTCTCGCCACACGCCGCTCTCGCGCAGCAGCCAGTGGGTCGACCCCCAGCCGAGCAGCAGCAGCGGCGGGGCCCACCAGGCGAACCCGACCAGCACCAGGGACGACGCGATGCCGCCCAGCAGCATGACCAGGCCCTGGGCGATGAAGTCCATGTTGATGAACATCGGCGGGCCGGTCCAGCCGAGGTCGAAGTCGCGAGCCGTCGTGAGGTCGTTGGTGAGATCGCCGCGCTCGAGGTGACCGACGCCGTCGGGCCCCAGGCTCGCGGCCATCAGCCGGTCGTTGAGGACCGAGCTGAGGTGGTGGCCCAGCAGAGCGCCGACGACCTGATGGACCGAGGGGCTCACCTGGGAGGCCACGAACACCACGCCGAAGACGGCCAGCGCTGCGGTCAGGTCGGACCCCGCCTGCACCCGGCCGACGAGCAGGCCCGTGGCGATGGCCAGCCCGGCCGGCACCAGCGCGCGGACGAGCAGCAGCAGCCACCACGCGGCAGCGAGCCCCGGCACCGACCGGGTGAGACAGCGGAAGAATCGCGTGGCCGGGCGGGCGCGGAGCTCGCCGAGGATCCGAGCGGGGGAGGTGGCCACGCCGCTCACCCTAGAGCCGCCCTCCGACACCCGGTCGGCCTCCGTCGTGCCCGAGAGACGTGCCTGCGGGCTCGCGCACGTCGTCCCCACCCGAGCAGTCCTGGAGGCTCCGGCCGAGGAGACCCGCGGACCAGCGCTTCCCTAGGACAAGCCGGCCACGCGGGTGCTGAGGTGGGCGCGCTCGGGGTCGTTGTCGCACAGGGCTATCGCGCGGCTGAGCTCGGTGCGGGCCTCGTCGGTGCGGCCGACCCGGGCCAGCAGCTCGCCACGGACCCCGGGAAGCCGGTGGCCCGGGAGCTCGACGCCGTCCAGGGCGCGCAGCCCGGCCAGCGGACCGTCTGCCTCGGCCACGGCGACCGCGCGGTTGAGGCGGACGACGGGGGTGTCCTCCAGCGCCACCAGCTCGTCGTACCTCTCGACGATGCGCGGCCAGTCGGTGGCGTCGGGATGGGGCGCGATCGCGTGCTCCGCGGCGATCAGCGCCTGGAGGAGGTACGGCGTGCCGGGCGCGGTGACGTGTGGCGTCAGCACCTCGAGGGCCTCGCGGATCTCGGCGGCGTGCCAGCGAGCCCGGTCCTGGTCGGGCAGCAGGACGAGCTGCCCGTCGTCCAGCCTGGCGTCGCGCCGTGAGTGCTGGAGCAGCATCAGGCCGAGCAGACCGTCGAGATCGGCCCGTCCGGGGAGCAGCTCGTGCAGCACGCGCGCGAGGCGGATCGCCTCGGCCGCCAGGTCGCCGCGCACCAGCTGGGAGCCGGACGGCGGTGCGTAGCCGGCCGTGAAGGCCAGGTAGGCCACGTCGGCCGCTCGGCCCACCCGTCGCCGGAGCTCGGCGCCCGTGGGCACCCCGAAGCTCTCGCCGGCCAGGCTCTTGCGCGAGCGGGTGAGCCGTGCGGCCATCGTGGCCGTGGGCACGAGGAAGAGCCGCGCGATGTCTGCGGTCGAGACGCCGATGACCATCCGCAGGGTGAGCGCAGCCGCGTTCTCCCGGGACAGCGCCGGGTGGGCGCACAGCAGCACCAGGCGCAGCCGCTCGTCGCGGACGGGCTCGCCGGCGTCGGCCATCACGCGCTGCACCTCCTCCTGGAGCTGGGCCTCGACGGCGAGCACGGGCAGCCGCCTGGCGGCGACCGCCTCGGCGCGCAACCGGTCGAGGATGCGACGGCGCGCGCTGGTGAGCAGCCACGCCGGTGGGTTGGCGGGAACGCCGTCGCGGGGCCACGTGCGCGCGGCCGCCTCGAAGGCGTCGGCGAGGCCGTCCTCGGCCAGGTCGAGCCGTCGGTACTGCGCGACCAGCAGAGCCGTCAGCCGGCCCCACTGGTCGCGCCACGCGATGGCGACCGCCTCGGCGACCGCCTGCGCGACTCCCGGCGCGGGGTCAGGTCCAGTCGCGGGTGTCGTCATAGCCCTCGATGTCGACGACGGGACGCACTTCCACGGCGTACGACGACGGCAGCAGGCCGCACAGCTCCACGACCAGGTCCAGCGACTCGGCCTGGACGAGGTAGAAGCCGCCGATCTGCTCGGCGGTCTCGGCGTACGGCCCCTCGGTGACCACGGGAGCGCCGCCGACGTGGCGCAGGGTCCTGGCCTCGCGAGCCTCCGCGAGCGCCTCGCCGGCGAGCATGGTGGCGCGCTCCGCGACCGCCTTGTGGAACGCCGTGTGGGCGTCCATCACCTCCTGCCGCTGCTGCTCGGTGGCGCTCTCCCACCCGCCTTCGGTCTCGGCGAGCAGCACCATCGCCTTCACATGCCACCGCCGCGACACTCACGGATCTCGATCGCGCTCTCGCCGCGGCCGAGCACCTTGCAGACCTCGACCAGGTCGTCGAGGTCGGCGGTCTCGACGACGTAGAAGCCGGTCACCTGCTCGGCGGTCTCGGCGTACGGCCCCTGGGTGACCGTGTGCTCGCCGTTCGCGGATGTGCGCAGCACCCGGGCCTGGCTGCTCGGAGCGAGCTCCGCGCCACCGGTCACCTGGTGCCCGCGCTCGGCCAGCCGCTTGGCGAACTCCGCGTGGACGGCGTACATCTCCTGCTTCTGAGGCTCCGGAGTCGCCGCCCAGGCGCTCTCGTCACCGGGCAGGAGTACGACGTAGCTGGTCATGGCGGTCCTCTCGGGTCGTGGGGAGGAGTCTTCCCCCTCACCCTGGTGACGCGCGAGCCTCGTCGGAATCGACAGCCGGGCCGGTCAGTCGCCCTGGCTCTCGATCGGGCGGATCTCCACCGCCGGATGGGCCTTCACCAGCACCTGGGCCGCGTCGAGCAGAGCCTGCTCGTCGTCGATCGAGACGACGTAGAAGCCCGAGAGCTGCTCGGCCGACTCGGCGTACGGGCCGTCGGTGGTCAGGGCCGTGCCGTGGGGACCGCGGCGGATGGAGTGGGCGCGCTGGCAGGTGTCGAGCTCCGCGCCGCCGGTCACCATGCCGTCGCGCTGCTCGAGCAGCCGTCCGAACTCGAGGTCGGTGTCGTAGACGGCCTGCCGCTCCTCCGGCGTCTTGACGGCCCACTCGTCCTCCCGGTCGGCGGGGAACAGGATCAGGTAGCTGGTCATGGTGTCTTCCTCTCAGGTGGATCGGTCACCGGGGTGACGAGGCACCCGCATCGGGATCGACGTTCGCGTCGGGCGGCTCCAGGGTGCGCACCGAGGCGGGCACGTCGATGCCGTCGCGCAGGTCGGGGGCCGCGAGCGGCGCGTCGTACCTCTCCCGGACCGGGACGACGCCTGCCCACGCGGGCCCGGCGACGTCGTCGTCCTCGTCCTCCGGCCAGCCGGCGGAGATCTTCAGCGACCAGTCGTCGAGGGGGAGGGCCAGGACGAGGGTGGCGGCGAGCTCGGCCTTGCTCGGCCGGCGGATCTCGGCCGTGCGGCCCGGGATCAGCGCCTCGGTGACCAGGTCGAGGAAGCGCTCCTTGTCGTCGGTCACGGTCGAGCAGCGCCCGAAGACCACCGCGGAGCGGTAGCGGATCGAGGACTCGAAGGCGCTGCGGGCCACGACCAGCCCGTCGTACGCCGTGACGCCGAGCGAGGTGGGGACGCCGGCCGCGAGCCGTCGCATCCAGCGGGAGCCGGTCGAGCCGTGGGCGAGGACCCGGTCACCGTCGCGCACCACCATCGTGGGGATCACGGCCGGCGCGCCGTCCGCGGCGACGACCGCGAAATGGCCGACTCGGGCGGTGTCGAGCAGGGCGTCGAGGGCGGCCCGGTCGGTGGTCGCCTTCTCCGGCAGCCGGACGGGCCGGCGCAGATCCTTCATGCGGCGACGGTAGTGGGTCGCGCGCCGCCAGGACGGCCCGGACCGTTTGCACTCGGGGGGTGCGAGTGCTAAACATGAGGCTGGCACTCTCGGGTCGAGAGTGACAACGCATTCGACCGGGTGAGCTGAGGTCAGTAGCGACGGCGGGAAGGGTCCGCCGGGCAGCCTGGCCGTCCGTCGCGGGCAGCCCTCCGGCCGACCACATCTGTATTCACGCCAGAAGGAATCGCAGACAACATGCCGAAGCTGATTGCTTTCAACGAGGAGGCCCGCCGCGGGCTCGAGCGAGGGATGAACCAACTCGCCGACGCGGTCAAGGTCACGCTCGGTCCCAAGGGCCGCAACGTCGTCCTCGAGAAGAAGTGGGGCGCGCCCACCATCACCAACGATGGTGTGAGCATCGCCAAGGAGATCGAGCTGGAGGACCCCTACGAGAAGATCGGGGCCGAGCTCGTCAAGGAGGTCGCGAAGAAGACCGACGACGTCGCCGGTGACGGCACGACGACCGCTACCGTGCTGGCTCAGGCGATGGTCCGCGAGGGACTGCGCAACGTCGCCGCGGGCGCCAACCCGATGGGCATCAAGCGGGGCATCGAGAAGGCCGTCGAGGCCGTCTCGGAGCAGCTCACCTCGATGTCGAAGGACGTCGAGACCAAGGAGCAGATCGCCTCGGTGGCGGCCATCTCCGCCGGTGGCGACCAGAGCGTCGGCGACATCATCGCCGAGGCGATGGACAAGGTCGGCAAGGAAGGCGTCATCACCGTCGAGGAGTCGAACACGTTCGGCATCGACCTCGAGCTCACCGAGGGCATGCGGTTCGACAAGGGCTACATCTCGGCGTACTTCGCCACCGACATGGAGCGCATGGAGGCCGTCCTGGACGACCCCTACATCCTGGTCGCGAACCAGAAGGTCTCCTCGGTCAAGGACCTCCTGCCCGTGCTGGAGAAGGTCATGCAGGGCGGCAAGCCGCTGCTGATCATCGCCGAGGACGTCGACGGCGAGGCCCTCTCGACCCTGGTGGTCAACAAGATCCGCGGCACCTTCAAGTCCGTGGCCGTCAAGGCTCCGGGCTTCGGCGACCGCCGCAAGGCCATGCTCCAGGACATCGCGATCCTCACCGGCGGGCAGGTCATCTCCGAGGAGGTCGGCCTCAAGCTGGAGTCGACCGGGCTGGAGCTGCTCGGCTCGGCGCGCAAGGTCGTCATCACCAAGGACGAGACCACGATCGTCGAGGGTGCCGGTGACTCCGGCCAGATCGAGGGCCGGGTCAACCAGATCCGCGCCGAGATCGAGAAGAGCGACTCCGACTACGACCGCGAGAAGCTCCAGGAGCGGCTGGCGAAGCTCGCCGGCGGCGTCGCGGTCATCAAGGTCGGGGCGGCCACCGAGGTCGAGCTCAAGGAGCGCAAGCACCGCATCGAGGACGCCGTTCGCGCGGCCAAGGCCTCGGTGGAGGAGGGCATCGTCGCCGGTGGCGGTGTGGCCCTGCTCCAGGCCGGTGCCAAGGCGTTCGACAAGCTCGACCTGCCTCAGGACGAGGCCACGGGCGCCAACATCGTCAAGGTCGCCCTCAGCGCCCCGGTCCGCCAGATCGCGCTCAACGCCGGGCTCGAGGGCGGCGTCGTGGCCGAGAAGGTCGCCGGTCTGCCCGAGGGTCACGGTCTCAACGCCGCGACCGGCGAGTACGGCGACATGCTGAAGGCCGGCGTGCCCGACCCGACCAAGGTCGTCCGCTCCGCGTTGCAGAACGCCGCGTCGATCGCCGCGCTGTTCCTGACGACCGAGGCGGTCGTCGCGGACAAGCCCGAGAAGGCCGCTGCCATGCCCGGCGGAGGCGACGGCGGCATGGGCGGCATGGACTTCTGACCGACAGGCCAGCAACGAGTCCTACCAGCGAAGGCTCCCGCCGACGGCGGGGGCCTTTGCTGTTGCCGGCCGCCCTCGGGGCGGTCCTCCTGCTGGCGGCCGGCTGCGGTCTCGGCACGTCGTCGGCCGGGTCGCGGGCCGGCCACCGCCAGCACCACGGGCGCCACCTCCCGTCGTCCCCGTCGTCCCCGGCATCCCCGCAGCCGCCCGACGCGGTGCGGGCGCGGGCGGAGCTCGCTCGGCTCCACGTCGCGCCGCGGCCGCGGGGGACCGAGGGCTACCACCGCGACGCATTCGGTGCGGCCTGGCTCGACACCGACCACGACGGGTGCAACCAGCGCGACGACGTCCTGCTCCGCGACGCGGTGCCCGGGACCACGACGGTGGCGCAGCAGGGCTCGTGCGACCACGACGTCCTCGCCGGCCGCTGGCACGACCCCTACACCGGGCGCACCTTGACCTTCACCGACCTCAAGGACCTCCGGCAGGCCGAGGCGATCCAGATCGACCACGTCGTGCCGCTGGCCGAGGCCTGGGTCTCCGGGGCGAGACGTTGGCGCCCGGACCGGCGCGTGGCGTTCGCGAACGACCTGACCGAGCTGCTCGCCGTCGACGGCCCGACCAATGCGAGCAAGGGCGACGACGACCCGGCGTCGTGGCGGCCCCGGCGGGGCTACCAGTGCACCTACGCCAGGCGCTGGATCGGGGTCAAGACGCGCTACCGGCTCGCCGTCGACCCGTCGGAGGAGGCCGCGCTGTCGGCGATGCTCGGCACCTGCCGCTGAGGTGTCCCATCCCGCTGTGAGAGCGTGAGGGGCGTGTCCTGGACGATCGCTCGACCCGTCCTCGACGACCTCGACGAGATGGGCCGGGTGCACGTCCGCGTCTGGCAGGAGGCCTACGCCGGGCTGCTCCCGGCCGAGTACCTCGCCGCCCTCGACCCGGCGTCCGGTCCGCGCCGGTGGCGCGAACGCCTCGGCAGCTCCCCGGCGGTCAGCTGGTGGCTGGCCCGCGACGAGGCGGGCATCGTCGGCCTGGCGACGTCCGGGCCCGGCCGCGACGACGACGCGCCCGTCCCCCTGGAGCTCTACGCGATCAACGTCTTGGCGCGTGCCCACGGCACCGGCCTGGCCGCCGACCTCGTGGGCCATGCGATCGGCGACCGGCCGGCGTACCTGTGGGTCCTCGACGGCAACGCGAGGGCGATCGCGTTCTACGCCAAGCTCGGCTTCACCGACGAGGGCGGTCGCAAGCCCGAGCCCGAGACCGGCGTGACCGAGATCCGGATGGCGCGCGGCCACCTGGCACCCTGGTCCCCCTCGCACATCTCGCCCGTCTCGCCCATCTCGTGAGCACGACCGCGCTCGGGCTGGTCCTGGCGGCCGCGCTCCTGCACGCCACCTGGAACTTCGCGGTCAAGGGCGTCAGCGACGGTGCCGACCGGGTCGCCTTCGTCTGGGTGTACGTCGTGGCGAGTGCCGCGCTGTGGCTCCCGATCGGCGTCTGCTGGGTGCTGGTCGCCGGCGAGCGCCCGACCTGGTCCTGGCTGGTCGGACCGGTGGTCTCCGCGCTGCTGCACATCGCCTACCAGCTGGTCCTCCAGCGCGGCTACGCCGAAGGCGACCTCAACCTCGTCTATCCGCTGGCGCGCGGCACCGGGCCGCTGCTGACCTTCGTCGTCGCGGTGACGGTGCTCGGCCAGCACCCGGCGCCGGCGGAGGTCGCCGGGGTGCTCTCGGTGGTCGCCGGGGTCCTGCTGATCTCGCTCGGCGGCACGACGGGCGACGCGCGGGCCGGTGCCGCCTGGGGACTCGCCACCGGCGCCACGATCGCGGCGTACACCCTGTGGGACAACCGTTCGGTCAACGGCCTCCACGTGCCCCCGGTGCCCTACTTCGTGCTCGGCCTGGTCCTCCAGCTGCCGTTCCTGTGGGTGGCCCTGGCCCGCCGTACCGACCCGACGCCGGTGCGGGAGGTGTGGACCACGGGCCGCCGGGCCGCGCTGACCGTGGCGGCCTGCTCGCCGCTGGCGTACGTGCTCGTCCTGCGCGCGATGCAGCTGGCGCCGGTGGCCCTGGTGGCGGCGGGCCGGGAGTCGAGCATCGTGGTCGGCGCGGTCTTCGGGTGGCTGGTGCTGCGCGAGCCGCGGCCCGCCCGCAGGCTGGTGGGCGCCGTCGTCGTGCTCGCCGGGATAGGGCTGATCGCCCTCGGCTGAGTGCGGGTCTCGGCGCGGGACGGTCTGAGAGGCTGGTGGCGTGGAGGGTCTGCTTCTCGCCGGGGGTGCCGGTCGTCGGATGGGCATGCCCAAGGCGCTGGTGAGCGACGACGGGGGGCCGTGGCTGGTGCGCGGGGTCGAGGTCCTGCGCACCGGCGGCTGCTCGCGCGTGACCGTCGTCCTCGGGGCCGAGGCGGAGCAGGCACGTCCGCTTCTCGACGGGCTGGGCGTCGAGGTCGTCGTGGCCGCAGACTGGGCCGAAGGCATGGGCGCCTCGCTGCGCACCGGTCTGCGGACTCTCGCCGACTCGACGGAGCCGGGGGCCGTCGTCTCCCTGGTCGACGTGCCCGACCTGGTGCCGGAGGTCGTCTCGCGAGTGATCGCCGCCGCGGCGTCCGACGGCCCCGCGGCGCTGGCGCGCGCGTCGTACGACGGGAGGCCGGGCCACCCGGTCCTGCTCGGGCGCGAGCACTGGGCCGGGGTCGTCGCCTCGGCGGTCGGGGACCAGGGCGCGCGCGCCTACCTCGCGCCCCGCGAGGTCACCCTGGTCGAGTGCGGCGACCTCGCCTCCGGCCACGACGTCGACTCCCGTTGAGTGGCGCCTTCCGACCGGTTGAGATGCGGGTTCTCGCCGGGTGGCCGAGCCCTGCGTCGTCGTGGTTCGGGCCGACGCCTCGGCACATCGGTGATCCGATCGGCTCTCCGCGGCCGGAGAAGTAGATTGGGGGCATGTCCGAGCGCAGCGAGGTCTCGTCCGCGGCAGAGGTGGCGAGCCTGCTGGGGCAGACCGGCTACCTCGCCGACGACGAGCTGGCCACGGTCACCTACCTGGCGCTGGCGATGCGGCGCCCGCTTCTGCTCGAGGGTGAGCCGGGCACAGGCAAGACCGCGCTGGCCGAGGCGGTCGCCGAGGCCCTCGACCTGCCGCTGGTGCGCCTCCAGTGCTACGAGGGGATCGACGCGTCCCAGGCGCTCTACGACTGGGACTTCCCCCGCCAGATCCTCCACCTCCGCGCGCTCGAGGCCGCCGGTGGTCCCGAGGGAGCCGGTGTCGAGGAGGCCGAGAAGAGCCTGTACGACGAGCGGTTCCTGCTCGCCCGGCCGGTACTCGCGGCTCTCCAGCAGAGCCCTGCGGTCCTGCTGGTCGACGAGGTCGACCGCGCGGACGACGAGTTCGAGGCCTTCCTGCTCGAGGTGCTCTCGACGTGGCAGGTCAGCATCCCCGAGCTCGGCACCGTCAAGGCGGCGACCCCGCCGGTCGTCGTCCTGACCTCCAACCGCACCCGCGACCTCCACGACGCGCTGAAGCGGCGCTGCCTCTACCACTGGATCGAGCACCCCGGGCTCGAGCGTGAGCTCCAGATCGTCCGGTCCCGTGCGCCGGAGGTCTCCGAGACGCTGGCCCGCCAGGTCGTCGCCGCGGTCCAGGACCTGCGCGCGCGCGATCTCACCAAGCCACCGGGGGTGGCCGAGACCCTCGACTGGGCGCGAGCCCTGCACTACCTCGGGACGGTCGAGCTCGACCTCGAGTCGGCCGCGACGACGCTGGGCGCGCTGGTGAAGTACCGCGAGGACACCGATCGCGTGAAGCAGGCGCTCGACCAGCTGCTGCGGACCTGAGCCGACGATGAGCACCTCGACGGCCCGGGAGGGCGACGAGATCCTGCTGGGGTTCGCGCGAGCGGTGCGGGCCGGTGGTGTGCCGGTCACCCAGGACCGGACCCAGGAGTTCCTGGCCGCCGCCGCGCGGCTCGACGCGGCCGAGCCGGCTGCGGTCCGGATGGCCGGTCGGGCCACGCTGTGCGCCGGTCCCGACGACCTGGCTCGGCTCGACCAGGTCTTCGAGGCGTTCTTCAGCGTCCGACACGGCCTGCCGAGGCCGCGGCCCGTCGTCCGCGCGGAGACCAGTGCGGACCAGCTGCCCCTCGAGGAGCCCGACGGAGGCGACATCGCGACCGCCGACGACGTCATCCGGGCGGCGGCCAGCCCGGCCGAGGTCCTGCGCCATCGCGACGTCGCATCGCTCACGGCGGGGGAGAAGCAGCGCCTGGCGGCGATGTTCGCCGGCCTGCGCCCGCGCCCGCCGTCGCGGCGTACGGCGCGCCACCAGCGATGGCACCGCGGCGAGGTCGACAGCCGACGCACCTTGCGCGACAGCCTGCGCCGGATGGGCGAGCCGGCCGAGATCGCCTGGCGGCGGCGGGCCCGGCGTCCGCGCCGCGTCGTCCTGCTCGTCGACGTGAGCGGGTCGATGACGTCGTACGCCGATGCCCTGCTGCGGCTCGCACACCGGATCACCCAGGGGATGGCGACCGGGTCCGGGCGGGTGGAGACCTTCACCATCGGCACGCGGGTCACCCACATCACCCGCGCGATGCGCATCGGCGACCCCGAGCGGGCCCTGGTGGCGGCCGGTGAGACCGTCCCCGACTGGTCGGGTGGCACCAGGCTGGGAGAGACGCTGCGGTTCTTCCTCGACCGCTGGGGGCAGCGCGGAATGGCGCGGGGCGCCGTGGTGGTTGTGTTCAGCGACGGATGGGAGCGAGGTGACGCGTCGGTGCTGGCAGGACAGATGGCTAGGCTGCGACGTATCGCGCATCGCGTCGTGTGGGTGAACCCGCACCGCGGCAAGGTGGGCTACGAAGCCGTCCAGACCGGGGTGTTGGCGGCGCTGCCGTTCTGCCACGACTTCCTCGCGGGGCACTCGCTGGCGACCTTCGCCGACCTGGTGGAGGTGCTGGCCGATGCGTGAGGTCCTTCCCGAGCTGATGGCGTGGTGGCGTGCGGGCGACGAGGTGGGAGTCGGCACCGTCGTGGCGACGTTCAGGTCGGCGCCGCGTCCGCCGGGCGCGAGCATGCTGGTCGGGCCCGACGAGACCGCGGTGGGCTCGGTGTCGGGAGGCTGCGTCGAGGGCGCGGTCTACGAGCTGGGCAAGGAGGTCGTCGAGTCCGGCGTCCCGGTGCTCACCCGCTACGGCATCTCCGACGACGACGCCTTCGCGGTGGGGCTGACCTGTGGGGGCATCCTCGACGTGTACGTCGAGAAGGTCTCTCGAGCGACGTTCCCCGAGCTGGAGGAGCTCGCGGCCGACATCGACAGCGGCCGGCCGGTGGCCGTCGCCACCGTGATCGAGCACCCCGACCCCGCGCGGCTGGGGCGGCGCCTGGTCATCCACCCCGACACCGAGGAGGTCTCCGGCTCGATCGGCTCCACCCGCGCCGACCAAGCGGTCCGCGACGACGCGCTCGGCCTGCTGGCCAGCGGCACCAACGCGACGCTGACCTACGGGCCGGACGGCGAACGGCGCGGCGAGGGGATGCGCGTCTTCGTGTGGGCCTTCGCACCGAAGCCGCGGATGCTGGTCTTCGGTGCCATCGACTTCGCGGCCGCGGTCGCGCGGGTCGGCAGCTTCCTCGGCTACCACGTGACCGTCTGCGACGCGCGTCCGGTCTTCGCCACCAGCTCGCGCTTCCCCGACGCTGACGAGGTCGTCGTCGACTGGCCGCACCGCTACCTGGAGAAGCAGCGAGATGCCGGCGCCCTGGACGCCCGCACGGTGATCACGGTGCTGACCCACGACCCCAAGTTCGACGTACCCCTGCTCGAGGTCGCGCTGCGCCTGCCGGAGGTGGCCTACATCGGCGCGATGGGCTCACGTCGTACCCATCAGGACCGGGAGGCCCGGCTGCGCGAGGCCGGGGTCACCGACGCCGAGCTGAAGCGGCTGGCGAGCCCGATCGGGCTCGACCTCGGCGCGCGTACGCCGGAGGAGACCGCGGTCTCGATCGCGGCGGAGATCATCGCGGGGCGCTGGGGTGGCTCCGGCGGTCCGCTGGCCCGCGGCGAGGGCCGGATCCACCACGACTAGCGCCGCGCGACCTCCTTGGTCACCTCGGCCCCGGACTTCTTGGCCCGAGTTGACACTTCCTGGAGGTTGCAGCGGCCAGGAAGTGCCAAATACCCCCCGTCAGCGGGGGATTTGGCAAGCGAGCCCCCACCAAAGCGGAGGGAGGGGAGCGCTGCCGATGGCGGGCACTCGCGCTACCGTGACCGGACCCGTCCCACGTCAGGAATCGCCGTGACCACAGACCCGCAGGGCGACCTGCAGGACCGCCGCGTGAGCGCGCTGCGGGCGTGGACGGCGTTCGTGGAGCAGGGCGACCGGGCCGCCGGGCACGTGCGGCCCGAGATCCTGAAGAGCTGGCAGCGCTCGCAGCCGCGGGTCTCGCGCGACGTCGCCGAGGCGCCCCTGGACGACGAGTCCGAGGCCCGCGCCTTCTGGGACGGCTCCCCGCTCCAGCTCGCCGTGGCGCACGTCGAGACCGAGCTGCGACGTACGGCGGAGGACGGCGACCTCGTGCTGGCCGTCACCGACCAGCACACCCGCATCCTGTGGACGTACGGCGGGCGGGTCATGCGCCGCAAGGCCGAGACGGTGAACTTCGTCCCCGCGGCCCGGTGGGACGACGAGTCGGTCGGCACCAACGCGCTCGACCTCGCCACCCGGCTGCGCCGTCCGAGCATGGTCTTCAGCGCCGAGCACTACGCGCCGATCGTGCACAACTGGGTCTGCTGGGCGGCGCCGGTGCACGACCCCGTGACCGGGGCCCAGCTCGGCGTCGTCGACCTCTCGACGACCTGGGACCGCACCCACCCGATCGGCCTGGCCACCGCGCGCGTGCTGGCCCGGCTGATCGAGACCGCGATGCCGCTCTCGGCGGCCAACCCGATGCTGGAGGAGCCCGGCGGTCCCACCGGTCTCCAGCTGCGCCTCCTCGGCAACGCCGAGGCGACCCTCGACGGCAGCCGCCTGCTCCTCAACCGCCGGCAGACCGAGATCCTGGCGATCCTGGCCCTGCATCCCGACGGCCTCTCGCTCGACCGCCTGCACGCCCTGGTCTACGGCGACCAGTCGGTCACGCTCTCGACCCTCAAGGCCGAGGTCTCCCACCTGCGCGCGGCGCTCGGGGGGCAGCTCGCCTCACGCCCCTACCGGCTGACGCTGCCGGTCGCCACCGACATCGAGGAGGTCCTCGATGCGCTCGGGCGAGGCGACGCCGCGGCGGCTGTCGCACGCTACGGCGGCGACCTCCTCCCGGGCACCGAGTCGCCGGCCCTGGTCGAGCTGGGCGAGTACGTCGCCGTCGCGATGCGCGAGGCGCTGATCGTCAACCCCGAGCCGGCTGCGGTGATCCGCTACAGCGAGCTCGCGCCCTACGACGCCGAGGTCATCGAGAGCTGTCTCGAGGCGCTCGGTGACCGGTCCCATCCCGCCGTGCCCCTGCTCAAGGGCCGGCTCGCGGTCGCCCGCGGCTGACATCCACCCCACCCACGAAAGGTGTCGCGATGCGACGACTCGCCCTGATGGTGTCCGTGACCGCGCTGGTGGCCACCATGGCCGGCCCGGCGTCCGCCGGCCCCGACCCCTCGGCGCCGGCCGCGGCCAAGCGCACCTGCATCTCCGGGGCACACACGCTGTCGCCGCCCGGAGCGCACGTGTATCCGGAGATGGGCAACGCGGGATACCTGAACATCCGGACCTCCGTCCACCTCGTGTACGACGCGCCGTCCAACCGCTTCCTGCGCGGCAACCACGTCCGGCTCCAGATCAAGGCGCAGCACTGCCTCAACGACTTCAGCCTCGACCTCGAGCGGCACTCGCCGGACAAGGTGAACGGGCCCGACCTGCGGGTGCGCGCGGTCACGGTCGACGGGAAGCCCGCCACCTGGAGGTTCGAGCAGCCGACGTACCCCGGTGACCCGAACGGGCAGAACGACCCCGACCCCCGCGCCCACGAGGCGTCGCAGAACAACCCGGTCGGCGGGCCCGGCGACAACCCGCTGCCGCCGGCGTGCACCCCCGAGGTGACCGGCGGTGACGTCGACGGGCAGGACGGGCAGCAGTGCCCCAAGAACAAGCTGGTGATCACGCCGAAGCACCCCATCGCCCGCGGCCGGACCGTCGTGGTGAAGGTGGCCTACACCGGCCGACCGGGCACCCACATCGACGGCGACGGCTCGACCGAGGGCTGGTTCCGCTCCAAGCACCCCAAGGGCGACGGCGGCTTCGTCACCACCGAGCCCGTCGGCACCGAGGACTGGATGCCACTGAACAACTACCCCACGGCCAAGCCCTTCTACGACTTCGCCGAGACGGTCAACAAGAGCCGGACGGCGATCGCCAACGGCCGGCTCGGCGCCGTCCGCACCCATCGGCCCGACAAGCAGTTCCCGCACGGGTCGCGGACCTTCCACTGGCGGACCAACCAGGGCGTGGCCAGCTACCTCGTCGAGAGCAGCGTCGGCCACTACGACCTGACCTCGCGCAAGGGCTCGGACGGGATCCGCTACTACATGGCCCAGGCCAGCTCGCTCAGCCCTGCCCGCAAGCGGGCGAACCTGCGGGTCATGCGCCAGCAGCAGCGCATCACCGACTTCCAGGCGACGTTCAACGGGCCCTTCCCCTTCCCCAGCGACGGCGTCGTGATCGGCACCCCTCCCGCGAGCTTCGAGGAGGAGATGCAGTCGATGATCACGTTCGCCGGCGGCCGGATCGACCTCGACACCTTCAACCACGAGAACATGCACCAGTGGTGGGGCGACCACGTCACCGAGGGCGGCTTCTCGATGACCTTCTTCAAGGAGGGCATGGCCACCGTCGGGGAGTACCTCTTCCACGCGCGCCGTGCCCGCGCCCAGGCCGGCGGTCCCGGGACCCCCGCGGGTCGCGCGGCCTTCCAGCGCAGCCTGGTGAAGTCCTTCAACCGCGCCTACGCCAGCACGGGCGAGATCTGGACCGGCGCGCCCTCCGACCCGACGCCCGCGACGCTCTTCGACGGCGGGACGACGTACACCCGCCCGGGGGCGGCGTACCTCGCACTGCGCCAGATCCTCGGTCACCAGCGCTTCGTGAAGGCGCTGCACTTCGTCCAGCGCCAGTACGGCTTCATCTCCGAGCCGCAGCTGGAGGCGGCGTTCGCGCACTACCTGCCGACCGACAGCACGGGGTGCCAGACGCGGCTCGCCGACTTCTTCACCCAGTGGTTCGACACGGCGTACCCCAGCGGCAGCGAGCCGACCCTGACCGGTCCGGGCCTGCACGGCGAGGGCTTCTACGACCACGGCCACACCTGCCTCTAACCCCCCGCGAGGTGGGAGGAGTTGCCCCGCCTCGCGGGGGTTAGAGGAGCTCGTCGAGGAGCTGGTAGAAGTCCAGGCGCCAGGGGTCGGCGTCGCGGCCGTAGGCGGTCAGCGTGGCCGACGCGGCATCCGGCCCGTACGCCGGGTTGAGGGTGGCATCCGACATCGACCGGGTGGCCAGGGCGAGGTCGACATGGCGGTCGGCGACGCCGAGCCGGCCGACGTCGACCATGCCGGTGATCGCCAGCGTCTCGGGGTCGGCCAGGAAGTTGGGCAGGCACGCGTCGCCGTGACAGACGACGAGGTCGGCCATCTCCAGCTGCTCCGCGCGTGGGCGCCCCGCGAGCAGGTCGGCGAGCACCTCGTCGACCGAGCGCCCCGCTCGCCCCTCGTCGAAGTCGTCGGCGTCGACCAGGCCCTCCTCGGCCCGGACCCGAGCCAGGGGCACGGTCACCGCCAGCCAGCGCTCGAACGGGCATCTCTCGCGGGGGACGCCGTGCAGCCGGGCCAGGAACTCGCCCAACGCCCGGGCGGCCACCGGCACCGACGAGCCGGGCAGCTCGCTCAGGGGTACGCCGGGCAGCGACGCGGTGGTCAGCGTCGCGGAGCCGTCGTCGTCCGCCCAGTCCAGCACCGCCGGTGCCGGCAGACCAACGCCGGCCAGCCACTCCAGCCGGTCGCGCTCGTCGGCCAGCTCGTCGCGGATCATCCCGACGCCCGTCTTGGCGTAGGCAAGACCGTCCGGCGACCGGCGTACGACCGCTTCCGTGTGCCCCCTGGAGACCGTCTCCCAGTCCTCCACGTCCGGATCCTAGGGGCACCGGCAGGTCCGAGGACATCGACGACGGCGCGACCCGCTGAAACCGGCGCACCGGAGGCGACGGCGACGAGGTGGGCAACCTTTCGCCAACCCGGTCCGGCCTAGCGTGCCCGGAGAGACCCGTGTCTTGCGCGCGTCCAGGTGTGCGACCCCCAGGGAAGGGCAGTCCTCGATGACCCAGATCAGCCTGACCGTCGACGGGACCCAGGTCACCGACGACGTCGAGCCGCGGATGCTGCTCGTGCAGTACCTCCGCGAGAAGGTCGGCAAGACCGGCACCGTGATCGGCTGCGACACCAGCAACTGCGGCGCCTGCACGGTCCACCTCGACGGGCGCAGCGTGAAGAGCTGCAACGTCCTGGCCGTGCAGGCCGACGGCCACGAGGTGACCACCATCGAGGGTCTCGCGACGGGCGGCGAGCTGCACCCGGTGCAGGCGGCGTTCCGGGAGTGCCACGGACTCCAGTGCGGCTTCTGCACCCCCGGCATGATCATGCAGTCGGTCGACCTGCTGAACGAGAACCCGCACCCCACCGAGGCGGAGGTGCGGGTCGGCCTCGAGGGCAACCTGTGTCGCTGCACCGGGTACCACAACATCGTCCGCAGCGTCCTGTACGCCGCGGAGCACGCCGGCGACGCCGCCGCCGAGGCCGCGGAGGTGGGGGCGTCGTGACCACCACCGCCGAGCGTCCTGCCGCCGAGATCGGGAAGGACCGCCGTCGCAAGGAGGACCAGCGCCTGATCACCGGGCGCACCCGCTGGACCGACAACATCACGCTGCCCGGCATGCTCCACCTCGCCATGGTGCGCAGCCCGTTCGCGCACGCCACGATCACCAGCATCGACACGAGTGCGGCCAAGGGCGCGCCGAACGTCGTCGGGGTCTTCAGCGGTGCCGACTTCGGCGACGAGCTCGGGGTGTGCATCAACGCCTGGCCGATCACGCCCGAGCAGGTCACGCCCACCCACTCGCCGATGCCGGCCGACCGGGTCGCGTTCGCGGGCGAGATCGTCGCCGTCGTGGTCGCGCGCACCGCCGCCGAGGCCCGCGACGCCGCCGAGCTCGTCGACGTGGAGTACGACGAGCTCCCGGCCGCGCTGGACCTGAAGGAGGCCGCGGCGGACAAGGTCATCGCCCACCCCGACTCCGGCACCAACAAGTCGGCTCTGTGGGTCTTCGACTCCGGCGAGGCGGGGACCGGCGGCAACGTCGAGGAGGCGATCGACAAGGCCCGCGCCGACGGCATCGTGATCGAGCGGGAGTACCGCCAGCAGCGCCTGATCCCGGCGTTCATGGAGCCGCGCTCGGTCGTCGTCGACCCGACCGGTGAGCAGCTGACCATGTGGTCGGCGACCCAGATCCCGCACATCCTGCGGTTCGCGCTGGCCGCCACGACCGGCGTACCGGAGTCGAAGATCCGGGTGGTCGCGCCGGACGTCGGCGGTGGCTTCGGCGGCAAGCTCCAGGCGACGCCGGAGGAGTGGATCGCCTGGGCCGTGGCGCGGCGGATCCACAAGCCGGTCAAGTACACCGAGACCCGCAGCGAGAGCCTGCTGAGCGCCCACCACGGCCGGGACCAGTGGCAGCGGCTCACGCTGGCGGCCACCAAGGACGGCACGGTCACCGGCTTCAAGGTCGACCTGCTCGCGGACCTCGGGGCGTACGTCGCGATCGTCGGCGGCGGGGTGCCGGTGCTGGGTGCGTTCATGTTCAACGCGATCTACAAGTTCCCGGCGTACCGCTTCTCCTGCCAGACCGTGCTGACCAACAAGACCTGGACCGACGCCTACCGCGGCGCGGGTCGCCCCGAGGCGACGTACGGCATCGAGCGGATCATGGACGAGCTCGCCGTGGCCGTGGGCGCCGACCCGCTCGAGATCCGTGCGAAGAACTGGATCAGGCACGAGGAGTTCCCGTTCACCACGGTGGCGGGCCTCACCTACGACTCCGGCAACTACGAGGCGGCGACGGCGCGAGCCAAGGAGATGTTCGGCTACGACGCCCTGCGCGCGGAGCAGAGGCAGCGGCGCGACGCCGGCGACCGGGTCCAGCTCGGGATCGGCATCTCGACGTTCACCGAGATGTGCGGCCTCGCGCCCAGCCGGGTGCTGGGCACCCTCGACTACGGCGCGGGTGGCTGGGAGCACGCCAGCGTGCGGATGCTGGCCACCGGGAAGGTCGAGGTCGTCACCGGCGCCAGCGCGCACGGTCAGGGTCACGAGACGGCGTTCAGCCAGATCGTGGCCGACCGGCTGGGCGTGCCCTTCGACGACGTCGAGGTCCTGCACGGTGACACCCAGGTCGCGCACAAGGGCCTGGACACCTACGGCTCGCGGTCGCTGGTGGTCGGCGGCGAGGCGCTGGTGCGGGCTGCCGACAAGGTGATCGAGAAGGCCAAGCCGATCGCGGCCCACCTGCTCGAGGCCGACGTCGACGACGTCGAGTTCGCGGCCGGCACCTTCTCGGTGAAGGGCACCGACCAGGGCAGGTCGATCCAGGAGATCGCCCTGGCGACGTTCGCGGCACACGACTACCCCGAGGGGATCGAGCCGAACATCGACGCCGAGTCGACCTACGACCCGGTCAACTTCTCCTTCCCCCACGGCACCCACCTGTGCGCGATGGAGGTCGACACCGAGACCGGGCAGTCCACGATGCGCAAGTACGTCGCCTGCGACGACATCGGCAACATCATCAACCCGCTGATCGTCAGCGGGCAGGTGCACGGCGGGCTCGTCCAGGGCATCGCCCAGGCGCTCTGGGAGGAGGCGGTGTACGACGACTCCGGGACGCTGGTGAGCGGCTCCTTCGTCGACTACCTGCTGCCGACCGCGGCCGACACCATCTCCTTCGACATCGACCACACGACCAGCCCGTCCACGACCAACTCCCTGGGCACCAAGGGCGTCGGCGAGGCGGGCACGATCGCGTCGACGCCGGCGGTGGTCAACGCCATCGTCGACGCCATCCGTCACCATGGCGTGGACGACGTGCAGATGCCGTGCACGCCGGCCCGGGTCTGGCAGGCGATCAACTCGGCCGGCTCCGGCGCCGCGACCCAAGCAGCGGCGATGCCGCACTTCGACGAGGGCGAAGCCGGCGCCTCCAGCACCGAAGGAGCGCAGGCATGATCCCCGCGAAGTTCGACTACCTCGCCCCTGGCTCGGTCCAGGAGGCGCTCAGCGCCCTGGCCGAGCACGGCGACGACGCCAAGCTGATGGCCGGTGGCCAGAGCCTCCTGCCGGTGCTCCGGATGCGGCTGAACGCGCCGGAGGTCGTCATCGACCTCGGTCGCATCGACAGCCTGCGCGGCGTCCGCGAGGACGGCGACGCCCTGGTGATCGGCGCCCTGACGACGCACTCGGAGATGGTGACCAGCGACCTGGTCCGCCAGCACGCGCTGCTGCTGTCCAAGGCGGCGGCCGAGGTCGCCGACAACCAGATCCGCCACCGGGGCACCTTCGGGGGCTCGTGCGCCCACGCCGACCCGGCCGGAGACATGGGCTCCGCCGCGCTGGCCATGGACGCCGAGTTCGTGATCGCGGGCTCCGGTGGCTCTCGGTCGGTCGCGGCGACTGACTTCTTCGTCGACCTGTTCGAGACCGCGATCGGCGAGGACGAGATCCTCACCGAGATCCGGGTGCCGAAGAAGACCGGATGGGGGGCGCACTACGAGAAGTTCGTGCGGGTCGCCCACCAGTGGCCGATCGTGGCCGTGGCCGCGACGGTCAGCGCCTCCGGCGGCACGATCGGCGAGGCGAGGGTCGGGCTCACCAACATGGGCTCGACGCCACTGCGGGCAGGCGCCACCGAGTCGGCGCTGTCAGGGGCGGCGGCGACCGAGGACGGCGTCCGCTCGGCCGCCGACCAAGCAGCCGAGGGCACCCGCCCGCCGAGCGACCTCAACGGCGACGCCGACTACCGCAAGCACCTCGCGACCGTGCTGACCCGGAGGGCCGTGCTGAAGGCCGCCGGCGCCTGACGAGAGACTGGCCGCATGGATCTCGAGCACACCTTCACCGTTCCCGTCGGCGTCGACCAGGCCTGGGCTGAGTTCCAGGACATCTCCTCGGTCGCCCAGTGCTTCCCCGGCGCCACCGTCACCGGCGTCGAGGACGACTCCTTCGCCGGGTCGGTGAAGGTCAAGCTCGGCCCGATCGCGCTCACCTACAACGGCAGCGGCACCTTCACCGAGAGGGACGAGACCAACCACCGGTTCGTCGTCGACGCCAAGGGCAAGGACAAGCGCGGCAACGGCACCGCCGGGGCCACCGTGACCCTCACCATGACGCCGCACGGCGACGCCTCGACCGAGGTCACGGTGCTCACCGACCTGGCCATCACCGGCAAGCCGGCGCAGTTCGGCCGTGGCGTGATGCAGGACGTGTCCGACAAGCTGCTCGGCCAGTTCGTCTCGTGCTTGGAGTCGCGGCTGGGCGAGAGCCCCGGGCCGGCCCCCGAGCCCCCCTCTGACGACGCGAGCCAGGTCGCGCCGGAGCCGGTCACCACCGCCACCGACGAGTCACCGGGAGACCCGGTGGCGATCGCGCCGGCCACGCCGCCTCCCGCGGCGACCCCGAGATCGACGCCGGCCACCCCGCCGACCGATACGCCGACCGACACGTCGGCCACCCCGTCGACCACCCCGTCGGCCACCCCGTCGACCAGGGCCCGAGGCTCGGACGACGCGCTGAACCTCGGCTCGGCCGTGCTGCCGGTGCTGGCCAAGACCTACTGGAAGCCGGTCGTGGCCGCGGTCGTCGTGATCGTCGTGCTGGTCTGGATCTTCACGCGCTGACGGTCGCGTCGCGATCCGCCGACGACGCCGCCACGCCGTTCACCCCCTCGGGCAGGCGCGGCTCGAGGTACATCGCGACCAGGGCGAGCACGCCACACCCGATCACCAGCTGGACGATGTACGCCGAGCCGAGGCCCGCGCCGATCAGCCAGCCGGCGATCACGGGGGCCACGATCGAGGCGAGCGAGAACGCGGCGGTGCTCAGCGCGTTGTACCGACCCCGCAGGTGGTCGGGCGCCAGGTCGTTGACCAGGGCTGGGATCGTCGGCTGCATCAGCGTCTCGCCGAGCGCGAACACCGACGCGCAGCCGGCCACCAGCACGGTCGCGCTCAGCCCGCCGGGCAGGAGGCCCGAGGTCCCGAGCAGCACCCAGGAGGCGCCCCAGATCGCGGACATCACCATCATCACGCGGGTGCGTCGCCGTCCCTCGATGCGACGGAGCACCGCGAGCTGGAGCAGCACGATCACCAGCGTGTTGCAGGCGTAGGCCAGCCCGAGGCCCTGGGTCGAGATCCGGCCGACGTCACGGGCGAACGCCTGGGTGCCGGCGTTGAGCTGGCTGTAGCCGACGTACGACGAGACGAAGCTCAGCAGCATCATCAGCCGGACGCCGGGACGCCGCATCACCTCGAGGTACGACGCCGCGGCAGGCGGGTCTCCGGTGGACGCGTCGTGCACCGGCCGGCCCGCGAGGTGGCGCAGCGGGACCGAGAGGAGGTAGATCGCGGGCAGGAAGCTGACCGCGTCGGCGACGTAGATCGCCTGGAAGGTCACCGGGTGGTCGACGTCGACCACGAGCCCGCCGACGACGCCGCCCAGACCGATCCCGAGGTTGAGCAGCGTGAAGTTGACCCCGAAGTAGCGCTGGCGCAGCTCGGAGGGGACGACGGTCGCGATCAGGCTCTGCGCCGCCGGCCACTCCACGCCGAAGGCGATGCCCTGGAGCACGACGGCCAGGGCGGCGATCGGGAGCGTCGAGGCGAACGTGAGGGCGACGTCGGCCAGCACCTCCAGGGTCATCGTCGCCAGCATCACCACGCGAGCGCCGTACTTGTCGATGATCGCGCCGCCCGGCCCCACCGCCACGAAGCCCATCAGCGGTCCGAGGCCGATCAGGAGCCCGACGTCACCGAGCGAGAAGCCGCGGATCTCGTGGAGGTAGACGACCAGGAACGGCAGCACCAGACCCGTGCCGAGGAACTGCACCACGACGATGGACAAGAGCAGGCGCCCCTCGCGGGGCAGGTCGAGCCAGAACGAGCGGAGGGTGGCGGAGGAAGAGGAGGTCCCGGACATTGCGCCGACTCTCCCAGGCAGCACCGACACTCCTCACCCGGTTTTCGGACGACGGTGCCTGGCCCCGTGAGCGATCTTCGGTGCTGCGCTGCGCGTAGTCTCACGGTGACTACAGATCCGACGGCACTCGAGTAGCCGGGGCGTGGCAGACACGGACGCAGCCCCACTGAGGGTGAGGACACCAGGGTGAGCGAGCGCTCGCGCAGCTTCGGGGCCGTCGCGTCCGCGTACGAGCGGTTCCGTCCCGGGTACTCACGCGAGCTCGTCGACGAGGTGCTGGCCTACGCCCGCGGGCCGGTCCGCACGGCCCTGGAGATCGGGGCGGGCACCGGCAAGGCGACCCGGGTGTTCGCCGCCCGCGGCATCGCGGTCACCGCCACCGACCCCGACCCGGAGATGCTCGCCGAGCTGCGCCGCCACGTCCCGAGCTCGGTCACCACCGTCGAGGCGGCGTTCGAGGACCTGCCCCTCGACACGACGTACGACCTCGTCTACGCCGCGGCGTCGCTGCACTGGACGGAGCCGACCGGACGCTGGCCCCGCGCGGCGGCGCTGCTGCGCGGGGGCGGCACCTTCGCGTCGTTCGGTGGGCCGTACTGCCTCGCCGACGACCACGTCCAGGCCCTGGAGGACGCCGCCCGGCGACGTTTCCTCCCCGAGGACGATCGCGGATCTCCCGACGGCACTCCGTCGGAGGACCCGATGCAGTGGCCCGGCACGGAGCTCGAGCGCTCGGGTCTCTTCACCGAGGTGCGTCAGAAGGTGCTCGTCCGCCGCTTCACCCAGCCGGCGAGCGAGTACGTCGACCACCTCACGACGGTCTCCTACTACCTCCAGCTCCCCGAGCCCACACGCTCCGAGGCGTTCGCCGCCATCCTGGCCGCCCTGCCCGACACGGTCGCGATCGAGGCCGACACGATCCTGCACCTCGCCCGCGTCGCCGAGGAGCCCATCCGCGGCTGACAAGGTCGCTCTGCGACCGGCCCGCCACCCGTGCGACGCCGACCGCATCCGCCCCGAGCTCGGGGCCCGAGGCAGGCGATCAAGTGGCTCTGGAACGCCAGTGCGACAGGACTCCGACGAGCGCGCTCGCTCCCGCGCCGAGACCCACGCACACGGCGACGAGGAGGAGTGTGGGGATCGCGAGTAGGACGACTCCCGCGCTTGCCGCTGTGTCATTGCTCGTTCCGCCGTCGGTCGGTGCCGTCAGCATCGCGATGACGTACAGCAAGATGAGGAGTGCCGAGATGTAGAGGACCAGAGCCCCGACGTACGGCCATCGGCGGGCGCGGGCAAGTGCATAACCGCTCGCGGGCAGGTAAGCCAGCACCAAGACTCCGAGGGCGAGCCCCGACCGCAAGAGGCCCGAGCTCAAAGCCTCGCCTTGTTCGGGTCGCGACGCGTCGAGCATCCCCCACCACACCAGGGCGAGCGCCCAGAGGACGGCCCAGGCGATGCCTAGCCGCCATTCGAGTGCTGTCGGCTTGGGGAGAGTGTGGGCGCGGTTGGCGCGAATCCAGGAGGAACCGTTGAACCACCACTGGCCATCCTGGCTACGCGCCGGGAGCCACTGTGAGCCGGTCCACCACCAGTTGCCATCCCCGGAGTGCTGCCCGTGGTTCGCCACGAAGCAAGTATTGCCCGGGCTCCTCACGCACCGCGGCCGAACCGACGAAGGAAGGCGCATGCGGCGTTAGCAATGTGGTGTTGGCGAGGCGCGTGCCCGCGCGGCGGCCCGACCTGCTCGTGCAACCTAGCCCCCCTGTGCCGGCGACACCGCCGACTCAACACCCACACTCCCTGGACCACCACGCCCTCGCCCCCGGCACCTGCGCCTGGACCAGCCCCCACGGCTACCACCACCCGCGACCCCCACGTCACCGCCGACATGGCTCCGACCACCACCACACCCGCCACCCGACCACGACCACGCCGCCCGACACCCGGGCGAACACCACGACGGCCGGGCCACAGGCAGACGCTGCCCGACGCGCGCCCGACCTCAGCCGGACGTCGCGCCAGGGGGGCGCGGGGCGCGCTTCCTGGCGCGGCGGCGGCGGAGGGCACGGACCCCGGGGACGGTGTGCGGCCCGACCAGACGGGGACCCGCCAGCCGGCTCTCGAGCCGTCGTGCCTCGCGCCGGATCGGCTGGGCGACGTACTCGCCGAGGATCGCGCCCGAGCTCAGGGCGATCGCGATCGCCGCCGCGGTCACCATCGCGAGCAGCGCCTTGCTGGAGTTGGTCGCGAGCAGCGTGAGTCCGCGATAGATCGAGAGTCCGGGCAGGAACGGCGTGATGCCGGCGGCGATGACGACCAGGGTGGGGATCCGGGCGCGTGCGGCCACCGGATAGCTGACCAGGCCGATGAAGAGTGCGGCCACCGCCGATGACCACGCCACGCCCAGGCCGCGGTCGTAGGACGCGACGTAGATCCCGATGGCGACAGCGGCCACGGCCGCGATCGGCAGCAGACAGCGGCGCGGGGCGTACGCCGCGAACGCGTACGCGGCGGCAGCGATCGCGCCGCCGGCCATCATCGCGGGCCAGTCGGCGATGGAGTACGCGCCCGGGTTCAGGCGCCCCAGGTCGACCCCGAACACGTCGGCCAGCTTCAGACCACCGCTGACGCCGGCCACGACACCCGCCGTCGCCAGGAACGCCTCGAGGATCCGCGCGCCCGCGGTCACCGGGAAGCCGGTCAAGGCGTCCTGGATGGCGCCGAGGAAGTTCACCCCCGCCAACAGCATGATGATGCTGGTCGAGATCACGAGGTTGGACGAGACGTTGGCCGGGGTGGCGTCGATCCCTACGGCGATCAGCGTCGCCAGCAGCCCGCCGGCCACCTGCTGGTAGAAGGTCGGCAGCCGGCGGCGGCTCATCTGGCGCTGGAGCAGGTCGACCAGCATGGCCGCCACGGCGGCGACTCCGACGACCACCCAGTCGCCGCCCAGGACCATCCCGACTCCGCCGCCCATCACGCCGAGCGCCACGGTGACCAGCCACCGCCGGCGGGCATGCCCGGTGGAGATGATCCGGTTGAGCCGGCTCGTGGCCTCGGCCCGGTCGATCTCACCGGTGACCAGGTCGCGGATCAGGTGGTCGACCTCGGTGAGGTCGCCGTAGTCGACCTCGCGGTAGCGGACCTGCCGGATCTGGATCAGGGCCGGCTCGTCGGTGGAGGTCTGGTGGCTCATCGTGAGCTGGGTGAACATCACGTCCGCCGTGTAGCCGCGCAGCCCGCAGGCCCAGGCGACGTTCCGCATCGCGGCGCTCACGTCTCCCGCGCCCGCCCCCGACGACAGCAGGAGCTCGCCGATCCGCAGCGCCAGGCTCAGCGTGGCGGTGATCTCTCGGGTGGTCTCCCGGTCGCGCGTGGGCTCCCGCTCGGGGGCCGGGTCGCGGGGCTCGACGGTCACGGGTTGGCCGGGCTCGGCGGGCTCGGCGGACGTGGGGGACGAGGGGGACATGGCGGCTCCAAGTCTGCCGGTCGCGACGGAACCTCGCGTGCGCACGCGCCGGGCGTGGACTGGTGCCTTGCTGAGCAGGCGCGCGCCGGCTACCGCACCGAGAACCAGACCAGGCAGGCGATGCCGGCCACCAGGCAGTAGACCCCGAAGGGCCGCAGCGAGTTGGTGTGCACCCACCGGGTCAGCCAGCGCACGGAGATGTAGGCACCGATGCCGGCCAGCGCCGAGCCGAAGACGACCTGCGGCCGGATCCCGTTCCCCAACGGACCGAAGAGATCGGGCAGCTTCAGGACACCGGCGGCCAGGATCACCGGGGTCGCCAGCAGGAAGGAGAAGCGGACGGCGTCCTCGCGGGCCAGCCCGGCGCGCATCCCGGTGGCGGTGGCGATGCCGGAGCGGGAGATGCCGGGAGCCAGCGCCAGGATCTGCGAGCCCCCGATGGCCAGCACGGTCGGGATGGTCAGCCGCGAGAGCCGCCGGTCGGCCGCCACCGGATCGGCCGCAACCGGATCTGTCTCCACGTCGGCCGCAGGATCGGAGTGAGGATCGGACTCCGGCCGCTCGGGAAGGCTCCGCCCGGAGCGGTGCTCGATCCACAGCAGCACGACACCGTTGGCGGCCAGGAAGCATGCGGCCGGGACCGGTCGTCCGAGATGGGTGCGCAGCCAGTGCTCGAAGACCAGGCCGACCAGGCCGACCGGGATCGTGGCCACGATCAGCTGCCAGATCAGCCTCTCGTCGGGTCCCGTGACGTGTCGATGCCGCACGCTGGTGAACAGGGCGCCGATCAGCCGGACCCAGTCGCGGCGGTAGAAGACCAGCAGGGCCAGGGCGGTCGCCACGTGGGTGCCGACGATGAAGGCGAGGTACGGCGACTCCGGGGCCGCGACGTCCAGCTCACGGGCCCAGCTCCCGCCGATCACCGCAGGGAGCAGCACGCTGTGGCCCAGGCTCGAGACCGGGAACAGCTCCGACACGCCCTGGACGGCGCCCACCACGGCTGCCTCGACCCACGTCAGATGCGACACGTTTGCGGCTCCTCTCCGGCGCACAGGGTGCGCGCGGGCGCCTGCCGACAACCTGACCGCGCAGGTCAGGACCCCCAGGTCCGCGGAACGGCCGACTAGATTCTCGACGTGGCGACCGTCGGCGTGTGCGAGGACGAGCCGGCCCTGCGCTCGGTGCTCAGCCGCAGCCTGCGCAGCTTCGGCCACGAGCCGGTCTCGGTGGGGACCGCCGCCGAGGCGCTCCGCGTGTTCCGCGAGTCACCGCCTCGGGTGCTGGTGCTCGACATCGGCCTGCCTGACGGCGACGGACGCGACCTGTGCCTGGCCCTGCGGGCCGCCGGCATCGAGGCACCCGTGCTGTTCCTCACCGCGCGCGACGGCCTGCACGACAAGGTGGCGGGCTTCGAGGCGGGCGGCGACGACTACCTGACCAAGCCCTTCCAGCTCGCCGAGCTCAAGGTCCGGGTCGAGGCCCTGCTACGGCGTGCCGCGAGCCCCGAGTCCCCGGCGGCCGCCGGGCCGGAGCGCCCGGTTCTCGACAGTGCCCGTCACGCCCTGGTCGTCGGTGACCTCGAGGTGAGCCTGACGCCGACGGAGTTTCGGCTGCTGGGCAGGCTGATGGCCGAGCCCGGCCGGGTCGTGCGGCGTCATGCGCTGGTCGCCGCCGCGTGGCCGATGGGCGGCCACGTCAGTGAGAACACCCTGGACTCCTACATGCGTCGGGTGCGACACAAGCTCGAGGAGGTCGACGGCGGCGAGATCTCGACCCGGCGCGGCGTCGGCTACCGCTGGCGATGAGGAGCCACTCCCTCCCCTTCCGGCTGGCCGCGACGTCGATGATCGTGGCGACGCTGACGTCGGCCCTGCTCATCGTCGGCGTGCAGGTCCTGCTCGCCCACACCAACGGCGTCACCCTGCACAGCCGGCTGTCCGACCGGGCCAGCGCCGCGTCGGCCAGCGTCCGGGTCACCGCGAAGGGGATCCGGGTCGTCCCGCCGACCTCGACGTTGCTGGAGCAGAGCTCGTGGATCTTCGACACCGGCGGCACCCTGCTGGCGGGCCGCCTGTCGGAGTCCGAGGACCAGGTCAGCGACGAGGTCCGCGCCCTGGCGACGTCCACGAGCGAGCGCCGGGTCACCCACGGCGACCTGGTGCTGCTGGCCCAGCCGGTCGTCCGCAACGGCAGGCGCGTGGCGACCGTCATCGTGGCCGAGGACGAGCAGCCCTACGAGAACTCCGAGCTCCACTCGCTCGTGCTGACCCTCGTCCTGGCGGTGGTGTCGGTCGCCGTCGCGACCGGGGCCGCCTGGATGGCCGCGACCCGGTCGCTACGGCGCGTGCAGGCGATGACGCTGGCGGCCGACGAGTGGCGCGAGCACGACCTCGGGGCGAGGTTCGAGCCCGGGCCGGGCGGTGACGAGATCGCCCACCTGGGCCGAACCCTCGACACGATGCTGGACCGGATCGCCGAGGCGCTGTCCGCGGAGCGCCGGCTCACCGACGAGATCGCCCACGAGCTGCGCACCCCGCTCGCGGTGGTGCTCGGGGAGGCCGAGCTGGCGCGGACAACCGCCACCGGCGAGGAACGGGAGAGCTTCGAGGCGATCCACGACGCAGCGCTGCGGATGACCTCGGCGATCGACACCATGCTCGCCGTCGCCCGCGCCCACTCCGGCAGCCAGCGTGCCTCCCGGCTCGGCGACCTGGTCGCCGCGCTGGAGCAGCCGCCGACGGCGTTGGACGACGTGATGCTGGCGGCGCCGACGCCGTTGCTCGTCGCCGCGGTCCGACCTCTGCTGGAGAACGCCGCTCTGCACGGCGCCGGGACTCCCCGGCTCGAGGTCGCGTCGGCACCACGCCACCTGGTCCTCAGCGTCGTCGACGACGGCCCGGGCGTTGCGCCGGACGAGCTCGAGAGGGTCTTCGAGCCGGGCCGCTCCTCGCGAGACGGCTCCGGCCTCGGACTGCCGCTCGCCCGTCGGATGGCGAGCGCCGCGGGAGCCCGGCTGGAGGCGAGGCCGGGCCCCGGCGGGCGCTTCGAGCTCCGCATCCCGCTGCACTGAGCCCCACCTGCACCGGGCCCCACCTGCACCGGGCCCCCATGGGATCGAACCCACGTGGTGTGGCGCTTCGTGGCCGAGCGGGTCAGAGGCCGAAGGCCGCGGCCAGGTCCGGAGCGTGCGCACCGGAGCGCAGCGCCGAGACCCCGAGCACGCGCGCGATGAAGCCGGTCAGCGAGTAGTGCGTGAGCCTCTGGCCGACCACGGCGTGGTGCAGCCGCGGCGTGAGTACCGACGTGAGTACGACGTTGCCCGACTTCCGGTCGTCCTCGTCGGCGGTGACGACGACCACCAGCGAGCCGGAGCTGAAGTCATGACTGGCCAGGACCGGCTTCAAGGACGCGTGCAGCCAGGCGTCGGCCGCGCCGAGCGTGCCGTCGTGCGCGTCGTGGCGCATGTCCGGGATCAGGAAGCCGACGTTCGGCAGCCGGTCCTTGCGGGCCGCCCGCGCGAAGCCTGCCGTACTCCGGTCGTGCCGCCGGCAGGCGGCACGGTCGGCGGAGAAGAAGGTCCACGGGTTGTGCCGGACGGCGTAGGGGTAGGCGTCGGCGGTGTCGCAGCGGCGCGGCATCGACTGGGCGTACGTCGCGGCTCTCTTGCCCGCCGCGGCGGCCTGGGCGAAGACCGACCTCGCCGTACCGACCCGGGCCGCGTTCTTGGCCGGCGGGTGGTCGTTGCTCACGCCGAAGGTCGAGCCGCCGGCGATGCCGAGGTAGTTCGGCTCGCTCGGGTGCCGCAGCGCGTGCCAGTCGGTGGCGTAGCCGTACTCGCGGGAGAGGCGGGCGAGGAACGGCATCCCCGAGCGCATCTCGGCCAGGGAGTGGTTCTCCTCGATCACGACGAGGACCTTGGTGACGTGCTTGGCCAGGTGTCTCGCCCCGTCGGCGGGGTGACGCGCCGGGCGGTGAGTCGCGTGCGTCGGGTGAGGTGACGGGTGACGGGTCGGGCGACTCGCCGGGGCGTCTGCCCCGGCGCGCGAGGAGCCGCACGCCGCGAGGACGAGCGCGGCGGTCAGGGCCAGGGAGACGAGCACCGAGCGTGGCATCGGCCGACGGTAGGTCCCCCTTCCTGTCAGGTTCCTGACGACGTGTGGCGCTCAGGCCTCGATGGCGAGCCGCAGGCCGAAGCCCACCAGGACGAGACCGGTCAGCGCATCCAGCCGCCGGCGGATCCCCGGGGTCCCCATCCAGGTCGACACCGTGCCTGAGAGGGCTATCAGGCCCAGGAAGTAGAGCGCGGTCAGCACGGCGAACAGCGCCCCGAAGGCCAGCGTCGTCAACCCCACCGCGTGGTCACCGGACGGGACGAACCCCGGCAGGAAGCTGACGAAGAAGACCCCGACCTTCGGGTTGAGGATGTCGGTCAGGAAGCCCGCGACGAAGCCCGACCCCCGCAGCCCCGACGTCCCGCGGCTCACCGAGCCGGGCGCCGGCGCCATCGGGCCGTCCCCGGTGGCGGCCACCTCGGCGGGCGTACGGCGGACCGCCAGCAGGGAGCGGACGCCGATCCACAGCAGGTAGCAGGCGCCAGCGGTCTTGAGCACGTCGTACCCGGTCCGGCTGGCCTGGAGCAGCGCCGAGAGGCCGAGCGAGGCCGCGGCGACCCAGACCACCAGGCCGCACAGGACTCCGGCCGCGGTCGCGGCGCCACCCCGGCGTCCGCCGCGCACGAGACCGCGGACCACGACCAGGCTGTCCGGCCCGGGCAGCAGGACGACGAGCACCGAGGCCAGGGTGAAGGAGACGAGCGCGACGAGCACGCTGCGACCCTACCGACCGCGCTGGGCGCCGAGCCGGGTCCGGCGCTCAGAACACTCCCCGTGGCCGGAACTGCACCGAGATGCGCGGGCCCGCCTGGGCGACCTTGGGTACGGCGTGCTCCCAGGTGCGCTGGCAGGAGCCGCCCATCACGACCAGGTCGCCGTGCCCCATCTCGAACGAGATCGCCTCGCCACCTCCACGCGGACGCAGGACGAGCCGGCGCGGGTCGCCGAAGGAGACGATCGCGACCATCGTGTCGTGGGTCCGGCCGCGCCCGAACCGGTCGCCGTGCCAGGCGACGCTGTCGCGGCCGTCGCGGTAGTAGCAGCAGCCGGCGGTCAGGAACGGCTCGCCGAGCTCGGGGCGGTAGTGCTCCGACAGGGAGTCGCGGGCCTCGACGAGCAGCGGGTGCGGGAGCGGCTCGCCCTCGCCGTAGGTGTGCACGAGGCGGGGCACGTCGACGACGCGGTCGTACATCTGGCGCCGCTCGGCCCGCCACGGGACGTCGGCGACGAGCCGCTCGAGCACGTCGTGGGCACCGGAGACGAAGTCGCGTCTGACGTCCACCCAGGCACCGCGGGTCAGGGGATGGCGCTCGGCGTCTGCCAGGGACCGCAGGCCCGGGGCCGGCGCCTCGAAGAGGGTGCCCTGGAAGTCCATGACCCGACGATAACACGCAGTCGAACAGACGTTCGAGTGACGCGGTGGATTTTCCCGCACCCGTTTCCGCACCCGGTCCGGGCGACCGGCGAGGCTTGGACACCCTAGACTCGCGGCCGTGGATGAGGTGGGCACGCCTCTCGGGTCACGGCTCAAGCAC
The DNA here is from genome assembly GCF_036267815.1 of Nocardioides sp. Classification (GTDB taxonomy): domain Bacteria; phylum Actinomycetota; class Actinomycetes; order Propionibacteriales; family Nocardioidaceae; genus Nocardioides. The sequence continues at coordinate 38,691 of NZ_DATAVI010000029.1, forward strand.
GTCCAGGTGCGCGAGTACGTCCGTCAGCTCATCGCGGGCCTCCCCGAGGGTGCGCCGGCGCCGTCCGAACGCGGCCTCATGCAGCACTTCGGCGTGGCCCGGATGACCGTGCGCCAGGCCATCGACGCCCTGGTCGCGGAGGGCCTGCTGGAGCGTGCCCCGGCCCGCGGCACCTTCGTGTGCAAGAGCCCGCGCCCGGTGGCGCGCCCGCTGTCGTTCGCCGAGGACGCCCGGGCCAGGGGCTGGGCGGTGACCACCGAGACCCTTCAGTCGGGTCTCGGCCAGGCCGGTCCCGGCGTCGCCAAGGCGTTGGGGATCACCGTCGGCGACCCGGTCGTGCACTGGCGTCGTCGCCGGCGTCACGACGACGTACCGCTGTGCTACCAGGACGTCTACCTCAACGAGACCCTGCTGCCGGGGTTCCTGCACGGCGAGCTGCCCGAGAGCCTGTACTCCCTGCTCGCCACCCGAGGGCTGCGGCCCCGGGCGGCCGAGGACCAGTTCAGTGCCGATCTGGCCAACGCGGCGGAGGCCGAGATCCTCGAGCTCAAGGTCGGCGACGCGATCCTGCGGCACTCGCGGCGGGGCCTGGTCGGAGACATGGTGATCGAGGTCTCGCGCTCGGTGTACGCCGGGTCGCGCTACACCTGGTGGAGCCCGCTGGCGGTCAGTCCCTAGGTGCGCTCGGCGCCAGCGGCTCAAGCCTCGCCCAGGGCGCCGAGCGGGGCGATCGTGCGACCGGACTCCTCGCACACCCACTGCGGCGCGGGGCCGCCGATGTCGGGCTCGATGTACAGCGAGTGCTCGGGCTCCTCGGGGTCGCAGGCCAGGCACATCGGCCAGCGGCCGACACTCTCGAAGAGCGCGTCCTGGACGTCTTGGGCGACCAGCCCGGCGACGTACACCCGGCCCTCGGGCCACTGCTCGGCCCACCAGCCGCGGTTGGCGCAGGCGTCCTCCAGGGCGTCGACCGCCTCGGGGGTGGCCCGGCGCCTGGCCGCGAGGTCGGCCAGCACCAGGGCGCGGGCGGAGAGCAGGAGGTCGTCGGGCACCCCTCGATTCTGCCCCGCGCCCCACAGGAGGCGGTGCCGGAGGCACACGATCCGAGGGCGGGCGGCCCTAGGCTGGCGTCATGCCCGGAGTCGTGCTGGAGGTCGCCGTCAGCGACCCGCGCGATGTCGCCGGGGCGGCCGAGGGTGGCGCGGACCGGCTCCACGTGGGTGCGCCCGGCCCGACCTGTGCGCTCTCGCCGGAGCCGGCCCTGGTCAGCGCCATCTGCCGCGAGAGCGATCTCCCGGTGTTCGTGCTGCTGCGGCTCAACGACTCCTGGTCGACCACCGGGGGAGAGTTCGCCCGCCTGATCGGCCTGGGCGAGGACTACCTCGCCTGTGGCGCGGCCGGGGTCTCGTTCGGGTTCTTGGACGCCGACCTCGAGATCGACACCGAGACCTGCTCGATGCTCCTGGGCCGCCTGCCCCAGGTGCCCTGGACCTTCCACCGCGCCATCGACTCCTCGCTCGACCCGCGGCGGTCGTGGCGACGGCTCGTCCAGCTGCCCAGGCTCCTCGCCGTGCGGTCGGCCGGGTCGCCGCGCGGCATGGAGTCAGGCTTCGAGGACCTGCTCGCCCTGGTCACCCCCGAGCTCGCCCCGCTGATGATGCCGGGCGGGGGCCTGGCGGCCGAGCACGTCCCGTGGCTGCTCGACGCCGGGGTGCGCCAGCTCCACCTCGGAGACCAGGTGCGGCCGGGCGGCTCGGCCAAGGCCTACGTCGACGCCGGCTACGTCCGCTCCTGGCGCTCGATGGCCGACGACCTGTCCGGGGAGTCCCGGTGATCCTCATCGACCCGCCCCTCGTGCCGTCGCGCGGCCGCCTCTGGTCGCACCTCGCCAGCGACACGTCGTACGACGAGCTGCACGCCTTCGCGCGCGAGCTCGGGGTGCCCGAGCGGGGCTTCGACCGCGACCACTACGACGTCCCGTCGCAGTGGTACGACGAGGCGGTCGGGCTCGGTGCGGTGGAGGTGTCGTCGCGCGAGCTGATCGTGCGGCTCCGGTCGGCCGGCCTGCGCCGGCCCAAGCACCTGTCCCGGGTCACCGGGGAGGACTGATGCGCGGACGCGAGAGGAACGGGCCGGACACCGACCGCTGGGAGAGGCGCGACTGGTGGGGCGTGGTGCTCGAGGCGCCGGATCCCCATGCCCTGCTGGCCTTCTGGTCGGCGGTGCTCGACCGGCCGATCTGGCGCGACGAGGAGGACGGCGGCAGCCTCGACCTCGGCGAGGGCGTCGGCTATCTCGCGGTGCAGAAGGCGGAGGTCTACGAGCCTCCCGTGTGGCCGCCCGAGCGCGGCCGGCCCGGCATGCAGATGCATCTGGACATCGAGGTGGTCGACCTGGAGGCCGCGGTCGCCAACGCCGTCGAGCTCGGCGCCACGCTCGCGGACTTCCAGCCGCAGGACGACGTACGTGTCCTGCTCGACCCGGCCGGGCACCCGTTCTGCCTCTACTCCTGACCTCGCGCGTCCCTGGGCGCGGCCAGCTGCTCGAGCTCGTGGCCGAGGTTGGCGCGGGCGGCCGGCTCCCACGTCTCCCGCGCGTACGGCGTGTGGAAGAGCCGGTCGCGGCCCGCGAGGTCGTGGAGCACCGCGACGCGACCGGCGGCGAAGTCGGGCCCGGACAGGTAGGCGTACTCCCGCCGGACCCCGGCGACGTAGGCGTCGTAGCGCTGCTGGGGCGAGGCGAGGATCGCCAGGTCGGCGTCGCAGAGCACCTGCCCGTCGGGATCGTCCTCGCCGGGGTCGTGGGTCTCGGTCAGCCGTACGAGCCGCGCCACCTCCGCGGCGTACGGCGTGCCGTCCAGCGCCTCCTCGGCCCACATGGCGCTGCGCTCCTCGGCGTCGCGCTCGCCGTCGTAGACCGCGTCGTGGAACCACGCGGCGAGCGCCGCGACGGCCGGGTCGAAGCCCACCCCGGCGTCGGCCAGCTCGTCGAGCCGGTCGAGCACCTCGGTGAGATGGAGGCTGTCGTGGTATCCCCGGCTCGGGTCGTCGTACGCCGCCAGCAGGGCGTCGCGGACGTCCGCGAGCTCGGCCAGCGGCCAGCGTTCGGCGAGGTCGGTCATCGAGTGGGGATCAGCCTCCCGTGGTCCCGGTCATGAGGTGATTGTGGTCGCCTCCGGTCGCCCCTGTCACGACGCCGGCTCGCTGGTGGAGAGCGGCGTTGTGCGAGCGGTCGGCCGCCGTCGCCCAGCGGACCGTGCGCGTCGCCGCGTGGCCGAGGAGGTCGGCGACGCGGTCGTGGGCGACCGGCAGGGTCGGCAGGTCGAGCGGCTCGCGGGTCCACGGCGGCATCAGCCCGATCGCCGCCGCGACCAGGACCCAGTAGGGCGGCCGGGCCACCAGGGGGAGGTCAGGCTCGCGGACCAGGTAGGCCACGGCGTCGCGGGCGTGGTCGATCGCGCGCAGCTCGGGCCGGAAGCGCTCGACGCACGCGTGCAGCTCGGCCTCCGAGGACGGCGGGTCGGTGACCCCGAGTCGCCGCGCGACCTGCGCTGTCTGCCGGACGTACTCGTCGTACCCCTCCTGGTCGAGGCGCCGGCGGCCGTAGCGGCGGTGGGCGAGCAGGAAGCTCTCGATCTCGGCGACGTGCACCCACTCCAGGAGGTGCGGGTCGTTGGCGTCGTACGCCGTTCCGTCGGGCATGGCGCCGTGGACGCGGTCGTGGATGGCCCGCACGGCGTCGACCGCCTGCTGCGCGTCGTCCGCGGTGCCGAACGTGGTCACGGCGAGGAAGCGGCTGGTGCGCGCCAGCCGACCCCACATGTCACCGCGGTATCCGGAGTGCTCGGCGACCGCCGTCATCGCCTGGGGCTGCATGGTCTGGAGCAGCACGGCCCGGATGCCGCCGACGAACATCGAGGAGTCACCGTGCACGACGGTGATCGGGCTCCCGGGGGCGAACCAGCGGGGGCCGGGGGTGCCGTGGATCCGGGCGCGATGGCGGTCGCCGTCCGGCCCCGCGACCCGCCGGAACAGCGCCTCGCCGAGCCGTGCGCGCATCCCCACGCGATCGAGCGTACGGGTCAGGGGGTTGTCCGAGCGGGTGTCCTGGACCGTCGGGCGCGCGGACTTCCTGGCCTCTCTTGTCACTTCCCGGGGGTTGCAGCGGCCAAGAAGTGCCAAATCCCCCGCTTCAGCGGGGGATTTGGCAGCAAGGCAAGGCAAGGCAAGGCAAGGCAAGGCAAGGCAAGGCAAGGCAAGGCAAGGCAAGGAAATGTGGCGCCGGCAGAATCAGCAACAGGGCGAGCGGGGTCAGCTGTCCGCGTCGCGGATGGAGTAGGCGTACCCCTGCTCGGCCAGGAAGCGCTGCCGGTTGGCGGCGAACTCCGCGTCGACGGTGTCGCGGGAGACGATCGTGTAGAAGTGGGCGCTCTTGCCCTCGGTCTTCGGCCGGAGCAGGCGACCGAGTCGCTGCGCCTCCTCCTGTCGCGACCCGAACGAGCCCGACACCTGGATCGCGACCTCCGCGGTCGGCAGGTCGACGGAGAAGTTGGCGACCTTCGAGACCACGAGCAGCTCCTCCTCGCCGGAGCGGAAGGCGTCGAAGAGCCGCTGCCGCTCCTTGACCGGCGTCGCCCCGGTGATCGTCGGCGCGTCCAGCGCCGTCGCGATCTCGTCGAGCTGGTCGAGGTACTGACCGATGACCAGCGTCGGCTGGCCGCGGTGCTGGGAGACGAGCTGGGCCACGACGTCGATCTTGTGGTGGGTGCACGACGCCAGCCGGTAGCGCTCCTCTGGCTCGGCGACGGCGTACGCCATCCGCTCCGACGACGGCAGCGTCACCCGCACCTCGATGCACTCCGCGGGCGCGATCCAGCCCTGCGCCTCGATGTCCTTCCACGGCGCGTCGTAGCGCTTGGGGCCGATCAGCGAGAAGACGTCGCCCTCGCGGCCGTCCTCGCGCACCAGCGTCGCGGTCAGACCGATCCGGCGCCGCGCCTGAAGGTCGGCGGTCATCCGGAAGATCGGCGCCGGCAGCAGGTGCACCTCGTCGTAGACGACCAGGCCCCAGTCGCGGGCGTCGAGCAGCTCGAGGTGGGTGTAGACGCCCTTCCGGCGCGTCGTCATCACCTGGTACGTCGCGATCGTCACCGGCCGGATCTCCTTGACCGAGCCGGAGTACTCCCCGATCTCCTCCTCGGTCAGGGAGGTACGTCGGACCAGCTCGTCCTTCCACTGCCGCGCGCTCACGGTGTTGGTGACCAGGATCAGCGTCGTGGCCTTCGCCTGGGCCATCGCAGCCGCGCCGACCAGGGTCTTGCCGGCGCCGCAGGGCAGCACGACGACTCCGGAGCCGCCGTGCCAGAACGACTCCACGGCCTCCTTCTGGTAGGTCCGCAGCGACCACCCGGTCTCGTCCAGGTCGATCGCGTGCGCCTCGCCGTCGACGTACCCGGCGAGGTCCTCGGCCGGCCAGCCCAGCTTGAGCAGGACCTGCTTGAGGTTGCCGCGCTCGGAGGGGTGGACGGCAACGGTGTCGTCGTCGATGCGCGTGCCGATCATGCCGGCGACCTTCTTCGCGCGCAGCACCTCCTCGAGCACGGGCCGGTCCTGGGCGGCCAGCACCAGGCCATGGGTCGGGTGCTTCTCCAGCCGGAGCCGGCCGTAGCGCGCCATCGTCTCGGCGACGTCGACCAGGAGCGCGTGCGGCACGGCGTACCGGCTGAACTCCAGCAGCGTGTCGACGACCTGCTCGGCGTCGTGCCCGGCGGCGCGGGCGTTCCACAGACCCAGCGGCGTCAGCCGGTAGGTGTGGACGTGCTCGGGGGACCGCTCGAGCTCGGCGAACGGCGCGATCGCCTTGCGGCAGTCGCCCGCGCGCTCGTGGTCGACCTCGAGCAGCAGCGTCTTGTCGCTCTGCACGATCAGGGGTCCGTCGTTCATAACCGGACAAGCCTACGGACCGACCTAGGGGCTCGGCCGACGTAGGGGGCTCGACCGGCGGCGAGGGCGGGAGCGGGGCGATAGCGTGCGCGCGTGACTGACGCTCTGACCGTCCTGTTCATGCCGGAGTCGGCCTATGGGCCGACCAACCAGTGCATCGGTCTCGGGAAGGTGCTGCTCGACCGCGGACACCGGGTGGTGTTCGCGGCCGAGAGATCGTGGGAGGCGAGGCTCTCGCCGTTCGGCTTCGTCGAGGACCTCGTCGACCTCGCCGCTCCCGATCCGGATGCCGGCGAGGAGGCAGCCGGGCAGTTCTGGATCGACTTCATCAAGGAGACGGCGCCGGAGTTCGCCAAGCCGACGGTCGAGCAGCTCGCGACGTTCGTCCAACCGACCTACGCCGCGCTCATCGACGGCGCGAGGTACGCCGAGCCGCAGCTGCGGGAGATCATCGCCCGGCAGCGGCCGGACGTCGTCGTGGAGGACAACGTCGTCTCCTTCCCGGCGCTGATGACCGGTGACGCGGCGTACGTCCGGATCGTCTCCTGCAACCCGCTGGAGGTCCGCGGCGACGACGTGGCCCCGGTCTTCTCGGGCTACCCGGCCGACGACCGCTCGGGGTGGGCCGACTTCCTGACGGAGTTCGACCGCACCCACGACCAGACCTGGGCGGCGTTCGACGCGTGGTGCCGGGAGCAGGGGGCGCCGGCGCTGCCGCGGCGCGACTTCGTGCACACCTCGACGGCCGCCAACATCTACGTCTACCCGCGCGAGCTCGACTACACCGACGCGCGCCCGCTGGATCCGACCTGGCACCGCATCGACTCCAGCGTCCGCGAGACCGAGGAGCAGTACGTCGTACCGCCGGGGGTCGCCGAGCGGCCGCCCGGCTCCGGGCTGGTCTACCTCTCGCTCGGGTCGCTCGGCAGTGCCGACATCGGTCTGATGCAGCGGCTCGTCGACCTCCTCGGGACGACGTCGCACCGCGTGATCGTCAGCATGGGTCCGCGCGCCGACGAGCTGAGGCTGGCCGAGAACATGACCGGCGCCGCCACCCTGCCCCAGACGACGCTGATGCCGCAGGTCGACCTCGTGATCACCCACGGGGGCAACAACACGACGACCGAGGCGATGCACTTCGGCAAGCCGATGATCCTGCTGCCGCTGTTCTGGGACCAGTACGACAACGCGCAACGCGTGCACGAGCTGGGCTACGGCGTGCGGCTGCCGACGTACTCCTTCGCCGACGCGGACCTGCTCGGTGCCGTCGACCGGCTCCTGGCCGACACCGAGCTGCGGCAGCGGATGGCGGCCGTCGGCGCCGGCATCCGCGCTCGCGACGGGCTGCATGCGGGTGCCGGGATCATCGAGCGGGTCGGGCTCGAGCATCGGGCGCGGCACGGTGGCTGAGCTCGCGCTCGACGAAGGTCACGCGATCCGCATCGTCGAGACCGGAGCCGGTCACCACGCCGAGCCCGTCACCGAGACGAGCGCCGGCTGGGTCGGCTCGACGCCGGGCGACGGCGCCGGCCTCGCCGTCCTGCACCGGTTGCGCAACCGGATGGCCGTGCCGGAGGACTTCCGGGTGACCGCGCACGCATGGCTGCCGGTCGAGGGCGAGAGCGAGCGCGGCGTTGGCGTCGACCAGACGCACGCGTCGTGGGTCGTGGGCGAGCGGGTCGTCGTGAAGTGGATGACCGAGACGCTGGTCGGCCCACACCCCGCCGCCGACCGGCTGCGACGTCTGTCGGAGCTGGGCTTCGCCGAGTCCCCGGCACTGGTCGGTGTCGTCGAGTGGCGCGAGGCCGGCAGCGGCCACTGGATCCCGGTCGTGGTCGTGCAGGAGTACCTGCCCGGGACCGAGGACGGCTGGAGATGGGCTCTCGAGGACGCCCGGAGCGCCCTCGGGCTCGGGCTCGTGCCCGGCCCGGTGCGACCCGGCTTCGGAGACGATGTCGGCGAGGTGGTGGGACGGATGCACGTCGCCCTCGCCGCCGACCCCGCCGAGCGGATGCCTGCGGAGCTCGCGCAGCGGTACGCCGACGAGGCGGTGGCCGGTCTCGAGGTCGCCGTGGGCTTCCTCGAGCGGTTCGACCCGGAGTCGGCCGCTCTGCTCGCCGGGCGCCGTGGCGAGGTCGAGGCGCTGCTCGCGGGCCTGGCCGATGCCACGGGCACCCCGGTCCTGCCCGTACACGGGGACCTTCACGTCGGTCAGGTGCTCCGCGATGCGGAGGGCCGCTACGCCGTGGTCGACTTCGACGGCAACCCGACCTCGCCGCCCGAGCTGCGCGCCACGCCCGCACCGGCTGCGCGGGACGTCGCCCAGCTGCTGGTGTCGCTGGAGAACGTCGAGCACGTCGTCCGGCACTACGCACCCGACCTGTCCGTCGAGGCCGGCCGCGCGTGGACGTCCGGCGAGCAGGCGGCCTTCATGTCGGGGTACCGCCGCGGCCTCGGGAGCCGCGGCGACCTCTTCGACGAGGCGCTGGTCGGTGCCTACGACTGGGCGCAGGTCTGCCAGGAGGTCGTGTACGCCGGGCAGCGCGAGCTCACCGAGTGGCTCTACGTCCCGGCCGCGGAGCTGCGACGCCGACTCGTGCCGGGGGCCTGATGGATCCCCAGCTGTTCCTTGCCGACCTGGAGGAGAAGCCGCGCCGGCTGACGGACCTGGCGACCTCGCTGCGTGACGCCGACCCGTGGACCGATGTCGGGCGCGGACAGGAGCTGCTGCTGCTCGGCATGGGCTCCTCGCACTACGCCAACCAGGTCGCGGCCTCGCGACTCCGGCACGCCGGGGTGCGGGCCGTCGCCGAGCTCGCGGCGTCCGAGCTGGTGCCGCACGTCGGCCCCGAGACGGTGGTCCTGGCGGTGTCGGCCTCGGGCGGCTCGCGCGAGACCCTCGACGCCGTACGCCGGCTGCGGGAGGTCTCCGGCGCGAGGTTCGTGGCGCTGACCAACCGCGAGGACACCGAGCTCGGGGCGCTGTGCGACCGCACCGTATCGATGCGGGCCGGCCTCGAGCGCGGGGGGGTGGCCTGCCGCTCCTACCAGCACACGCTGGCGCTGCTGCTCGCCCTGGAGGCGCGGCTGACGCGTTCTCCGGACGTGCCGACGCTGCTCGACCGGGCGGCCGAGGCCGCGTCGTACCTCCTGGGCGGCCGGGCGGCCTGGCTGCCCGACGCGGCCGACGCGCTGCTGGGCCCGTCCGGCACCCACGTCGTGGCTCCGGCCCGTCGGATCGGCTCCGCGCTGCAGTCGGCGCTGATGCTGCGTGAGGGGCCGCGGCTGCCGGCCTACGCCTGCGAGACGGCCGACTGGAGCCACGTCGACGTCTACCTCACCAAGACCACGGACTACCGGATGCTGCTCCTGACCGGATCCGACCACGAGGACGAGCTGCTGCGCTGGGTGCGCGAGCGCGGCTCGACCGTGGTGGCCGTGGGCGGCGAGGTGCCCGGAGCCACGATGACCGTGCGCTACCCGCACGACGGCGTGGACGACGTCCGCCTGCTCGTCGAGCCCCTCGTCGCCGAGCTCCTCGCCGCCCACGCCTGGCCAACTCAACGAGCCCGGAGGGCCAACTCAACGAGCCAGTCAGCCGGCGGCGGCCTTCTGGCGGGCGCGGAACGCGGCGACGTTGGCGCGTGAGGAGCAGCGCTCGGAGCAGTACCTCCGCGACTGGTTCGGCGAGGTGTCGACGTAGACGTTGGCGCACGGGCTGGCCGCGCAGACCCCCAGCCGGGTCGGGCCGAGGTCGCAGACCAGGTTGGCCAGACCGAGCAGGGACTCGCCGATCAGCAGCTCGGCGACGCTGGCCGCCTTGTTCGCGACGTGGATGTGGAGCCGGGCGGGGTTGTGGTCGGCGATCCGCGGGGTGATCGGATGGCGTTCGAGAAGCTCGTTGAGCACGTCGACCACGCCCTGCGCGTCCTCGCGGGACGACGCCTCGAAGGCCCGCCGCAGGTCCTTGCCGAAGCGGCGCAGCACGACGACGTCGCGGTCGGTCACCTGACCCTGGAGCCAGGCCCGGCCCGCGAGGAAGTCCACGAGCGAGTCGCGGTCGGTCAGCGACGCGTTCAGCAGCGCCGCCGACGACTCGGCGTACCTGACGAAGTCCACAGCACCTGAGTCTACCGAGGGGTGTCCACAGGATTGACCGTCCGGATCCGGTGTACGGCGAACCGCCGGACGTCGTCGGCCCGGTGGTCGCGTGCGGTCAGCCAGCCGCCGTCGACGCTGACCGGGTCGACCAGACGGTCGCCGGAGACACCCTGGTTGTCGACGTAGCCGATCACCACCGTCCGCCCGGTCTCCACCGCCTCCCGAAGAGCGGCCATCGACCCGATCGGGGTCAGCTCCACCGAGGACGGAGCCCGCACGGCCGCCATCCGGTCGCCCGCCCGGATCGCGGTGACGACCTGGGCCAGCCGGGCCTCCGCGCGCACCGCCTCGGTCTGTCGCGCGGGTCCGCGGCGATGCGGCCGTGCGCGGAGCCGGTCGGCCCGGGCGACGTGGACACTGCCGTCCGCGCCCTCGACCAGGGGCGAGACCCCGAGCTCGCGCAGGCGCGGCAGCAGGACGTCGAGCGGGGTCGTGCTCACCACGACCGTCGGTGCGATCCGCCGGAGTCCCAGCGACGAGGCCCGCGGATGGTGCATCAGCTCGGTGAGCGCGGTCTCGTCGTCGGCGCGCAGGAACGCCTCGGCCTGTCCGACCCGCACGGTCCCGAACGTCCGCGCGGCGTCGTCCACCAGGTAGGTCAGCGGCTGCGGGACCGGCGTGCGCGAGACCGCCTCGAGGAACGCGTGCACCTCGTGCGCCGCCCACCCCGCGTCGAAGGCGCGGCGTACCGACCCGGCGGTGAACCGGTAGACCGTGGCCTGCCCGCGGGACTCGACATCGGCCAGCAGGTGCAGGTCCCGCGCGCGCTCGCGAGTCAGTGGCCCCGGCGCGACGGCCGTGAGGTCGGCCTGCACGAGCACCTCGTCGACCTCCTCCGGGAGCAGCGTCGCGAGGACCGCGACCGGGTCGTCACCGAGGAGCATCGTCCGGGCGTACGACGCGAGCCCGCCCAGGGCGACCATCCCGAGCTGGGCCGCTTCGTCGAGTGCCCCGACGACCTGACCGACCCGCGACGGCGGACGGCGCGGGCGGAGCCAGGCGACCCTCGCCACCACCGACGCCGGCCCGGTGCCGGTGGCCAGCACGACTCCGGGCGGCAGCTCGTCGAGCACGGCGAGGGTCATGGCTCGCGTCTCGGGCGCGATCCGGCTGGTCAGCTCGGGGTCCAGGGCGTTGCGCGTCTTGCCGGCGTCGTCGCGCGCGCCGACGAGGTAGGGCAGGCGCTCGGTCTCCAGCCAGGCCGTGGCCAGCCGCCGCCACCTCTCGGCCGCCGCGTCGTCGCACCAGGAGTCGAACGCCTCCGTGGGGGTCCAGGCCGGGCTGCCGTCGGCGTCGGGCCATGTCGCGAGCAGGCCCGCCGCGGCCGCCACCTCGACGAGGAGCGCCGTGGCCGTCTCGTCGAGCTGGACGAACTCCGAGGCGGCCTTCAGGTCGCGGACGGCGACCGCGCCGGTGCGCAGGGCCGTCGGCGGTGCGCTGCCCCAGTGGTCGACCAGCAGCTCCACGCGGCGTACGACGTCGAAGGCCGCGCCCGCGGCCGCGTGGTCCACCAGCTCCGCGGGCCGCTCGGAGGTGGCGAGGTCAGGAGGCAGGTCGATGCGCTCGCGGGTCGTGTGTCCCCCGCGCAGAGCCACCTGCACCTCGCCCGGGATCCGCACCAGCCCGGGCCGGCCCGGCACCAGGAGGCCGCGCGAGAGCAGCTCCTCCGCGGGGGTCTGGGCGTCCTCGGGCGAGATCTGGTGGCGCGCCGTCCCCGCGTCGGCCTCGCCCGACCCCGCGTCGACGTGGTCGAGCATCGCGCGCGCCGCCTCCGACAGCTCCGCGAGCCGGGCCGCGGCCTGCTCGGCGGTCGCGCCGTTCACGGGGTGGAGCCGGGCCAGCGAGCCCAGCGCGTCGGGGACGCCGGTCAGCGGACGCAGCCCCGCGTCGTTCTCCCAGACCAGCGCGAGGTCGACCAGCCTGTGCACGGTGCTCTCGACAGCAGAACGATCCGCGTCGAGGATGTGGGCCAGCTCGGACTCGGTCGTGTGACCCGATGAGACGACGGCATCTAGGACGGAGAGCTCGAGGCGCGTGAGCAGGTCGAGGGCACGGTGCAGCGACGAGCGCGTCGCCGCGCGCGACGCGAGCTGGGCGCAGTCGGCCGGCGCGGGGGCGCCCAGGTCGGGGCGCTCTCGCAGCAGCTGCACCAGTCGCTCGTCGGGCCAGCTGCGCAGCTGGTCGGCGAGCGAGCGGTGGCCCCTGCCCGTGTCGGTGCGTGGGGCGGACGAGGTGCCCATCGACTCAACGCTAGCGGGCGGCACCACCATCGCCTCGGGATGCGAGGGCCGATGAGCGAGCGCGCCCTGCTCGACGGGGTCGGGCTGAGGTACGGCGTCGCCAGCGACGTCGGACTCGTGCGCCAGGTCAACGAGGACTCCTGGCTCACCGAGCCGCCGGTGTTCGTCGTCGCAGACGGCATGGGCGGGCACGACGGCGGCGAGATCGCCAGCGGCCTCGTGGTCGAGGAGTTCGCGCGGCTCGCCGCCGCGGGCTACGACCCCCGCCAGGGCTCCGAGGTCGTGATGACGGCGCTGTTCGCCGCGCGCCGGCGGCTCGTCGAGTACGCAGCGACCCACCGCGGTCGCGACGGCGGACCGTGGCACGGCGGCACCACCGTCGTCGCCGCGCTCCTGGTCGAGCACGACGACGTCCCCGGGTGGCTGTTGGTCAACCTCGGCGACTCCCGCATCTACCGCCTCGACGGCGGCGCCCTGCGACGTGTCAGCACCGACCACAGCGTCGTCCAGGAGCTGGTCGACGCGGGTCGCATCACCGAGGAGCAGGCGAGGTCGCATCCCGAGCGCCACATCGTGACCCGCGCGATCGGTGGCCCGGACCCGGTCGACCCCGACCTCTTCGCGCTTCCGCTGGCCCAGGCACGACGGGTCCTGCTGTGCTCCGACGGGGTCACCGACCTGGTCGCCGACCCCGACATCGAGGGGGTTCTGGCCGACGAGGCAGACCCGCGCCGGGCGGCCGAGCGCATCGTCGACCTGGCCCTGGCCGAGGGCGGCATCGACAACGCGACCGCCGTGGTCGTCGATGTGGTGGGATTGGCCGACGCGAGCCCCGACCCCGCCGGCGAGCCAGGCCTGCCAGGCGAGTCCGGCGAGGACGAGAGCTCGCCCGAGAAGCTGGGAGACCTGCCGTGACCGTGAGCCGCACCGTCGTGCCCGGAGACTGGTACGGCGTCCTCGGGGACGACGTCATCGTCCTGCTGCCACCCGAGGCCAAGGCCCGCGTGGCCGGCCTCTGGGAGACCGTCGACGAGGGGGCAGGCTTCGACGAGGTGCTCGACGCCCTGATCAGCGATGGCCTGCGCAGCCTGCCGGCGTTCGTCCTGGTCAGTGGCGACGGGCGCGAGGTCAAGGTCGTGATCCGTGGCGCCGGCGAGGCCGAGCTGACGACCAAGGACGGCTCCGTGGTCGTCGCCGGCACGGCCGACACGACCTGGGTGGAGCGCAACGTCAGCGGGGTCACCCGGCTGACGGTGCGGGTCGCCGACGCCGACGGCGTCGCCTACACCGTGGGGTCGGGGCTGGTCCGGGTCGCCAGCGTGGAGCATCCCGCGGGCGGGTCGGCCGCACCGGAGGTGAGCGATGCCGAGGCGGTCGCCGTTCCGATCGGGTCGGCCGCGACCGTCCTCCCGGTCGAGCCCCTGGAACCCGTCGACCCGGGCGAGCCGGGCGAGCCGGTCGAGCCGGTCGATGAGCCGGAGCCGGAGCCCGGGCCCGAACCCGAGCCACCCGCTCGCATCCTGCCGCCCGATCCCCAGCTCGAGGCGGAGAAGGAGGCCCAGAGGGCGGCGGAGCAGGCCGCTACCGCCGTTCCGGTCGACCCCGACCCGCTCGGCATCGGTGACCTGCCCTCGGACGTCCCGGTGCCGCCGGTTCCGCCGGTTCCGCCGGTGCCGCCGGTTCCGCCGGTTCCGCCGATGTCGACGGCCGGCGCGCTCGGCATCCCCGGCTTCGACCCGCTGACCAGTCCCGAGCTCACGGTGACCCCGGCCTATGCCGAGGCCCCCGCACCCCCGAGCGGCGCGGTCGCCCGGCTGACCTTCTCCAGCGGCGAGGTCGTCGACGTCGACCGGTCCGTCGTCATCGGGCGCGCTCCCGAGCACGGCCGCTTCGGCGGCGACGACCAGACCCGCACCGTGACCGTGCCGAGTCCCCACCAGGAGATCTCCTCGACCCATGTCGAGATCCGCCCCGGGACCGGCGCCGACCACGGCTCCGCGGTGGTGACCGACCTCGGCTCCACCAACGGCACCGTCGTCGCCCAGCCCGGCCAGCCGGCGGAGGACCTCCGACCGGGCGTCGCCTTGCGCCTCGTGCCCGGGGCCACCATCGACCTCGGGGAAGGGGTCACGATCCAGGTCTCCGAGGCCTGAGCCGGTGGGGGTGAGGAGCATCGCCAGACCACTGGACGACGGGTTCCGGACGGCTGACCCCGACCGGCGCTTCCTCGCCTTCGCCGTCGACCGGCTCCTCGCCGGCTGTCTCGATGCGGCTGCCGTGCTGCTGGCGGTTCGGCTCCTGTGCTCCCGCGGCCACCTGCTGGCCGGCGTCCTGACGGCGACGGCCGGCGCGCTCGTGGTGGCGCTCGCCTTCGCGGTCCTGCTCGGCGCCACCGGGACGACGCCGGGCAAGGCGCTGTTCCGGCTGCGGCTGGTGCACACCGGCACCGGCGAGCCGATCGGGGTCTGGCCGGCTGTCCTGCGCAGCATTGCGCTGGGGGTCGCCGCCGCGCCGTTCGGGTTCGGTCTGGCCGTGCTGGCGTGGACGGCGCTGACCGACGGGCGCGGCCTCCGGCAGGGCTGGCACGACCACCTCGTCTCGTCGGTGCTGCTCGACGTCCGCCGGGTGCCGGTGGCGGTGGTGACTGCGCCGCCCGTCGTCCCTCGGGTCGTGAACCTCACCGCGCTCAGCCTGACGAGTACGGCGCAGGACCCCGGGTCGCCGAGCTAGAGCAGGGCCACCACCGCGTCGTACGTCGCGCGGTCGGCCGCCGCGACGACCCGACGCGGGACCGAGCCGTCCGGCTCCTGGTCGCGCGGTCGGTACGCCGTGCCCGTCGCCGTGCCCGTCGCCGTGCCCGTCGCCGTGCCCGTCGCCGTGCCGAGGAAGCCACCGGCCTCGGTGAGGAGCAGCCCACCGGGCACGTGGTCCCAGGGGTTGGCGCGTCCGTAGACGACGTAGTCGGCAGCCCCCTGCGCCAGCTGCGGGTAGTCGATGCCGCAGGAGACCCAGGTCAGCTCCAACGGGCGCAGGTCGCCCGCCAGGGCGCGGCCCACCAGGGCCCGCCTCGACGTCACGCCGCGCCACTGCGGCCTGGTCGGCGCGGGTGGCCGCAGCAGGCGCTCACCGTCGCGCCAGGCCCCGCCGCCCAGCTCCGCGACGTACGCCGTGTGGTGCTGGGGCTGCCAGATCCAGCCCCGCACGGCCTGGCCGTCGCGGACCTCGCCGACCATGACGGCGTGGTCGGGCGAGCCGTGCACGAAGTTCTTGGTGCCGTCCACCGGGTCGACGGTGAAGGCGTGATCAGCGGCCCAGAACTCCGCGAGCAGCTCCGGCCTCCCGGCGTAGGCCTCCTCGCCCAGGACCACGGCCCCGGGGTACGCCGCGAGCAGGGCGTCGGTGATCAGTCGCTCGGCCTCGCGGTCGGCGGTGGTGACCAGGTCGCCGGGCCCCTTCTCGTCGATGTCGCCCGCGGCCAGCGACCTGAACCGCGGGTTGATCACCTCGTCGGCGACATCGCGCAGCAGCCGCAGCACGGCCTCGGTCTCCACCCCCCCACCCTAGGCGCGCGCAGAACACGCCGACCCGGCGCAAAGGGGCACGCAAAACGCGCCGACCCGGCGCAAAGGGGCACGCAAGACACGCCGACCCGGCGCAAAGGGGCACGCAAAACGCGCCGAGTCGGCATAGGCCGACTCGGCGGAGGAGGACTCGCGCCTACCCCCGACCAACCTGAGGGACCTAGGCTCAGGGGGTGGAGTCCTCTGCGAAGGGTGAGACCGAACCGGCCCTGCTGGACGAGACGATCGGGGCCAACCTCGAGCGCACCGTGGCGGCCTTCCCCGACCGGGAGGCGCTGGTGGAGCGCGCGACCGGTCGCCGCTGGTCGTGGCGCGAGTTCGACCACGACGTCGACCGGGTCGCTCGTGGCCTGATCGCGGCGGGCATCGAGAAGGGCGATCGCGTCGGAATCTGGGGACCCAACAGCGCTCGCTGGACGCTCACCCAGTACGCCGCCGCCAAGGCCGGCGCGATCCTGGTGAACGTCAACCCGGCGTACCGCACCCACGAGTTCGCCTACGCCATGAACCAGTCGGGCACCAAGCTGCTCGTCACGGCCAGCAGCTTCAAGACCAGCGACTACCGCACGATGGTCGAGGAGACGACCTCGAGCGGCGCGATCACCGGCGGCGTCCTCGAACGTGTCGTCTACCTCGACACCGACGACTGGGACGCCCTGATCGACGGCGGCGACGCCTTGGACGCCGACGCGCTCACGGTCCGCAAGCGGACCCTCGAGCCGAGCGACCCGATCAACATCCAGTACACGTCCGGCACCACCGGCTTCCCCAAGGGCGCCACCCTCAGCCATCGCAACATCCTCAACAACGGCTTCCTCACCACCGAGCTGATCGACCTCACCGAGGCCGACCGGCTCTGCATCCCGGTGCCCTTCTACCACTGCTTCGGCATGGTGATGGCCAACCTCGGCTGCACCAGCCACGGCGCGACGATGGTGATCCCGGCGCCCGGCTTCGACCCGGGGCTCACCCTCGACGCGATCACTGACGAGCGCTGCACCGCGGTGTACGGCGTGCCCACCATGTTCATCGCCATGCAGCACCATCCGTCGTTCGGGGAGCACGACCTGTCGACCCTGCGCACCGGCATCATGGCCGGCTCGATCTGCCCGGTCGAGGTGATGAAGCGCTGCGTCAACGAGATGCACATGGAGACCGCGTCGATCGCCTACGGCATGACCGAGACCAGCCCCGTCTCCTGCCAGACCCGCACCGACGACGACCTGGAGCGGCGTACGGCGTCCATCGGCCGGGTGCACCCGCACG
Organism: Nocardioides sp.; assembly: GCF_036267815.1. Classification (GTDB taxonomy): domain Bacteria; phylum Actinomycetota; class Actinomycetes; order Propionibacteriales; family Nocardioidaceae; genus Nocardioides. Next base: position 55,881 of record NZ_DATAVI010000029.1, read on the forward strand.
TCGAGGTCAAGATCGTCGACCCGGCCACGGGCGAGACCGTCGAGCGCGGCGAGCCGGGCGAGCTCTGCACCCGTGGCTACTCCGTGATGATCGGCTACTGGGACGACCCGGAGAAGACGGCCGAGGCGATCGACGCCGACGGCTGGATGCACACCGGCGACCTCGCCGAGATGCGGGACGACGGGTACTGCAACATCGTCGGCCGGATCAAGGACATGGTGATCCGGGGCGGCGAGAACATCTACCCACGCGAGGTCGAGGAGTTCCTCTACAGCCACCCCGACATCGAGGACGTCCAGGTGATCGGCGTCCCCGACGAGAGGTACGGCGAGGAGCTGGCCGCCTGGATCAAGCTCAACGAGGGTGCCGAGCCGTTGGACGCCGACAAGGTGCGCGAGTTCTGCACCGGACGGCTCGCCCACTTCAAGATCCCGCGCTACGTGCTGCTCGTCGACGAGTTCCCGATGACGGTCACCGGCAAGATCCGCAAGGTGCAGATGCGCGAGGAGACCGCCGCGAAGCTGGGCCTGACCGGTGCGGGCCACGGCGCCGACGTCCGCGGGTAGGGTCGAACCACCCTCACCTCTCGCACAAGGAACCGACGCGTGAGCGACGACCTCAACCAGCTGGCGGACGACTACTGGGCCGCCATCCTCGACGTCAGCCCGACCTGGCGCCACCTGCTCGGCGACTACTCCGCGGTCGGGCGGTACGAGCAGTGCAGCCGCGAGGCCGAGCAGCAGAACGTCGCGGCGCTGCGGTCCTTCGCAAGCCGGGCTCACGACCTCGACCCGGCCGGACTCGACGAGGAGCAGGGGCTGACCCGCGAGGTCATCGCCGCGACGGCGACGGCCAGCGCCGACCTCGCCGACACCCCTCACACCGCTCTCGCCGCCAACCCGATCAGCGGTCCGCAGATCCAGCTGCCGCTGGTGCTCGGCCTGCTCTCGGTGCCCGACGCGGCCGTGGCCGAGCAGATGCCGGCGAAGCTCGACGGCGTCGGCACCTGGCTGAGGCAGGTGGCCCAGCGCGTCCGCGACGGCGCCGCCGACGGGTGGGTCTCGCCGGAGTTCGCCGTCCGGCAGACCATCGAGCAGATCCAGGCCAACCTCGCGCGTCCGGTCGAGGACGACCCGGCCGTCGCGGCGGTCCGCGCCCCCGACGGGGTCGACGCCGGCGAGCTGCACGCGCGGCTCCGCGAGGCTGTCGAGCAGTCCGTCCGTCCGGGGCTGGCGGAGTTCCAGGCCGCCCTCGAGGCGGTCGTGGACCAGGCGCCGCCGGAGGATCGCTGCGGCCTGAGCTGGCTCGACGGCGGGGACGAGACCTACACCGCCGCGCTGCGCTACTTCACCACCACCGACAAGTCGGCCGAGGAGATCCACGAGATCGGGCTCGCCCAGCTGGCCGCCCTCGCCGACGAGTACCGCGGGCTCGGCCCGGAGGTCGTCGGCAGCGACGACCTCGCGCAGATCTTCGCGGCGATGCGCACCGACCCGGCCCTGCACTTCACCGACGCTGGGGAGCTGGTCGCGCAGTCGAAGGTCGCGCTCACCCGGGCCGAGGCCGAGATGGGGGCGTGGTTCGAGGTGGTCCCGAGGGCGTCGTGCGCCGTGCAGGGCACCGAGGTGGGCGCCAAGGCCTTCTACTTCCCGCCCGCGGCCGACGGCTCGCGCGGCGGGACCTTCTTCGTCAACACCGCAGACCCCACGGCGTGGGGCCGCTTCGAGCTCGAGGCGATGGCCTTCCACGAGGGTGTCCCCGGACACCACCTCCAGCTCGCGATCGCCGCCGAGCTGCCGGACTCCGTGCCGGAGTTCCGCAAGCACCTCCACAGCTCGGCGTACGCTGAGGGCTGGGGTCTGTACACCGAGCGGCTCTCCGACGAGATGGGTCTGTACTCCTCGCCGATGGATCGGATGGGCATGCTCAGCGCCGACTCCATGCGCGCCTGCCGGCTGGTCGTCGACACCGGTCTGCACGCGCTCGGCTGGAGCCGGCAGCAGGCCATCGACTACATGGTCGCCAACTCCCCGCTGACCGAGGGAGTGTGCCGGCCCGAGGTCGACCGCTACATCTGCAACCCCGGCCAGGCCACGTCGTACATGGTGGGCAGGCTGGAGATCCAGCGGATGCGGCGCGAGGCCGAGCAGCGTCAGGGCGACCGGTTCGACGTACGCCGCTTCCACACCGCGGTGCTCCGGAGCGGGTCGCTCCCGCTCGGCGTCCTGGACCGGGTCGTCGCCCAGCGCCTCGCCTGAGGTTCGCCGGCCGGCAATCGGGTTGGTCTCCACCACCGACCGCCGCCTAGTCTTGGTCGTCCGCCCCGGGGATCTCGGGGCTCGTGTGTGGAAGAGGGATCGACGTGCCGAGTGGCAAGGTGAAGTGGTTCGACGCCGAGAAGGGCTTCGGCTTCCTGTCCCAGGAGAGCGGCCCCGACGTCTACGTGCGCGCCGAGGCGCTGCCCGAGGGCACGTCCACGCTCAAGGCCGGGACGCGCGTCGAGTTCGGCATCGCCCAGGGGCGGCGCGGTGAGCAGGCGCTCCAGGTGCGGGTGCTCGACTCACCGGCCTCGGTGCAGCGCAACCAGTCGCACGCGCGCCGCAAGTCGCCCGAGGAGATGGTCCCGATCGTCGAGGACCTGATCCGGCTGCTGGACGGGGTCGGCGAGGCCTACCGCCACGGGCGCCACCCGGACGCCCGGGCAGCCGGGCCGACCGCCAAGCTCCTGCGCGCCCTGGCCGACGAGCTCGAGCTCTGACCCCGACCCCCGTCGTTGGGTGGCGCCACTCAACGACGGGCGCGGGTCAGGGGGCTGGCGAGGACCACGAGGGTCCAGGCCAGGAGGACCACGGCGGCCACGCTGAGACCCAGGTGTGGCTGAAGCGGCAGCGCGATGCCCACGAAGCCGCCGATGACCCATGCCAGCTGGACGGTGGTGTCGCTGCGCGCGAACGCGCTGGTCTGGACCCGCTCGGGGACGTCGCGCTGGATCGTGGAGTCCAGCGAGAGCTTCGCCAGCGTCTGGGACAGGCCGGCGACCAAGCCCAGGACGACCAGGGTCAGCAGGCCGTAGAAGAGCGCCGTGAAGGTCACCGCCACCACGTCGGCCAGCAGAGCCAGGACGACGGTGACCCGCGGGTTGACCCGGCGCAGCACCGAGCCCAGGCCGATGCCCACGATGTTGCCGAGGCCGGCCGCGCCGACGACCGCGCCCAGCAGGAACTTGCCGGAGTACCCGTCGATCGGGTTGGCCCGGAGCAGGAAGGCCATGAACATCGTCAAGAACCCCGAGAGCCATCGCGGTCCGCAGTTCGCGCGAAGCGCGAACGCCATCGAGGGCGGGATGCGCATCCGGCGACGCCGCCCCGTGGTCGGGGCCGGCTCGTCGTCGTGCGAGCCGGTGAGGAACCCCAGGGACTCCTCACCCTGGCTGGAGTCGACCCTGGCCGGGAGGCGGACCGCCCAGATCGTGCCGAGCACGAAGACGCAGAAGGTGTAGCGCAGCGACCACTGCGGGCCGATCAGGTAGGCCAGTGCGGCCAGCGGAGCCGAGACGGCGACGCCGACCACCCCGGCCATCGACGTGCGGGCGTTGGCCTTCACCAGGGTCAGACCCTCGGGCAGGATCCGCGGGACGGCGGCCGCGCGGGTCACGTTGTAGGCCTTGGAGGCGACCAGGCAGCCCAGGGCCGCGGGGAAGAGCATGGCCGACTGGTCGACGACGGCCCCCGCCAGGACCCAGGCCAAGAACGCGCGGATCGCCATCGTCGCGCCGATGGCCCAGCGGCGGCCGTGCCTGAACCGGTCCAGGAACGGGCCGATCAGGGGAGCGACGATCGCGAACGGCAGCATGGTCAGGCCGAGGAACAGCGAGACGTGCCCCCGGGCCTCGCCGGCCGGCACCTTGAAGAACAGCGTGCCCGCCAGCGAGATCGCCAGGGCCGCGTCGCCCGCGGCGTTGAACGCGCCGAGCTCGATGAGGCGGGCCAGCCCGCTGCTCTCGGCTCCCTGGGCGCCTGCCGCGACCCGCGCCTTACGCAGGGCGAAGCGGCCGAACCTTCCCGTACCCCGCGCCATGGACTTGAGCCCGCGACCGGTCGCCCGGGCGCCGGTGGCGACCGAGCTCGGTCGCGTCTCCGCGTCCGGCTCCTGGCGTGGGAGGCTCATGCACCCATCCTGCCCGAGCGCCGGGCCAGGAGGGGCGAGCGGCCCGCACGGGGAGAGTGTCCTGGACGGAGGATCTGACACGGGCTGGGTCGATCGGTCATCATGGCGCCATGACCGGTGACGAGGTCGGCGAGTTCGGCGCACTCCAGGAGACCGTGCCGGAGGCCGGAGCGGTGGCGACCGTCCGCACCGCTGCGCCGCCGAAGGCGGACGCGGTGTCGATGGCCGCGCTCGACGCCGCCCGCGAGGCGCTCGTGGCCGAGGTCGACGAGACCGACGTGGGCGCGCACCTCGGCGCCGAGCCGGAGGCCGAGCGTGTCGTCACCCATCTCTTCGAGTGCCGCAAGCCGGGGTACGCCGGGTGGCGCTGGTCGGTGACCGTCGTCCGCGCCTCGCGGCAGAAGACCGTCACCGTGGCCGAGATCGTGCTGGTGCCCGGTGCGGAGGCGATCGTGGCCCCGACCTGGGTGCCCTACCGCGAGCGGATCAAGCCCGGCGACCTGTCACCTGGCGACCTGCTGCCGGTGACCGACGACGACCCGCGGCTGGTACCGACGTACTCCTTCGGCGACGACCCGCTCGACCCCGACGCCCGGGTGCAGATCCGCACGGTGGCCAACGACCTCGGGCTCGGGCGCATCCGCACCTTGTCCCCGGAGGGGCACGAGCTCGCCGCCCAGCGCTGGCAGGACGGCGACGCAGGCCCCGAGGCACCCCTCGCGCAGTCGGCCCCCGAGCCGTGCTCGACGTGCGGCTTCCTGCTGCGCATGTCGGGGTCGCTGGCGGAGTCGTTCGGGGTCTGCGCGAACGGCGACGCCAACGACGACGGGCGCGTGGTGTCGTTCACCCACGGGTGCGGCGCCCACTCCGAGGTCCGGTTGGCCAAACGCCACGAGCCGCTGCCGCTGCCCGAGCCGGTCATCGACGAGCTGGCCGACGATCTCGAGGTCTTCTAGCTAGGAGCCGGCCGGCACAGCGGCTGCCCGGAGGGCCGCGCGTGCCCGACGCCGACGCCGGCAGTACTCCAGCCCGAGCAGGCCCAGACCGCAGCCCGCGGCGCAGGTCCACAGCATCCAGCCGCGCCCCGCGCTCTGAAGGCGTCCGTAGAAGGGCAGCAGGGCGATGAACCCGACGACCCACAGCGCGACCCCCACCTGGACGGTCCGCACGCCGTCGACGTCCAGCGGCTCCACGTCGGCGACGAGGTAGGTGCGACTCCCGATCTCGCGGGTCGTCTGCTGGTCGTCGCGAAGCTCCACGCGCTCATCGTATGACCTCTACCCGGCGGCGCGGCGCTCTGGCATGCTGCCGCAGGTGACGGACCAGCCCGAGGGCCACCAGTCGCCCAGGACGAGCAGATCAGACCGCACCAAGTCGGGGCCCACCCCGCGCCGGGGCGCCCCGCACGGCCACGAGAGCGGCCTCGACCGGTACTTCAAGATCAGCGAGCGCGGCTCGACCCTCGAGCGTGAGATCCGCGGGGGCGTGGTCACGTTCTTCACGATGGCCTACATCATCGTGCTGAACCCGATCATCCTCTACAGCGCGGTCGACAAGAACGGTGCGCACCTCGGCGGTGCCAACGGGTTCACCGCGATCGCCGCCGGCACCGCCCTCGTCGCGGGCGTGATGACGATCCTGATGGGCGTCGTGGCCAACTACCCGCTCGCGCTGGCGACCGGCCTCGGGCTCAACGCCTTCCTGGCGGTGTCGGTCTCCCAGCAGATGACCTGGGCCGACGCGATGGGTTTGATCGTCCTGGAGGGCCTGATCATCCTAGTGCTGGTCCTCACCGGCTTCCGGACGGCGGTCTTCCACGCCGTACCCGCGCAGCTGAAGACCGCGATCTCGGTCGGGATCGGGCTCTTCATCGCCTTCATCGGCTTCGTCGACTCCGGGTTCGTACGTCGAGTCCCCGACATCGCGCACACGACCGTGCCCGTCCAGCCCGGCACCGGCTTCTACCTCCAGGGCTGGCCGGTGCTGGTCTTCGTGATCGGGCTCGCGCTGGTGGTGACACTGTGGGTACGACGCGTTCGTGGCGCCATCCTGCTGGCCATCATCGCCACCACCGTGCTGGCGATCATCGTCGAGAGCATCGGACACCTCGGCTCCTCGCAGACCAACCCGACCGGGGGCTGGGGTCTGAACGTGCCGAAGTGGCCGCACCACATCGCCGCGACCCCGCACTTCAGCACGCTCGGGCATTTCAGCCTGCTCGGCTCGTTCCAGTCCGCCGGCGTCGTCACCACGATCCTGCTGATCTTCACCCTGATGCTCGCCGACTTCTTCGACACCATGGGCACGATGACCGCGATCGGCGCTGAGGCCGGGCTGCTCGACAAGGACGGCATCCCGCCCAACACCCGGGGCATCCTCGTCGTCGACTCCCTGGCCGCCGCCGCGGGTGGCGCGGCCGGCGTCTCCTCCAACACCTCCTACATCGAGTCGGCGTCGGGCGTCGGCGAGGGCGCGCGCACCGGCTTGGCGTCGGTGGTCACCGGGGTGCTCTTCCTGCTCGCGATCTTCCTGGCGCCCCTGGTGAGCGTGATCCCGAGCGAGGCGGCCGTGCCCGCGCTGGTGCTCGTGGGCTTCTTGATGATGCAGCAGGTCAAGGGAATCAACTGGGACGACGCCGAGATCGCCATCCCGGCGTTCCTCACCGTGATCCTGATGCCGTTCACCTACTCGATCAGCATCGGCATCGGCGCGGGCTTCTTGGCCTACGTGCTGATCAAGGCCGTCAAGGGCAAGTCGGCCGAGGTCCACCCTCTCCTCTGGGTCGTCGCCGCCCTCTTCCTCGTCTACTTCGCCATCCACCCGATCACGGTCCTCTTCACCTGAGCTCCGCCGAGTCGGCACAAAGGAGCAGCAAAGCAACGCCGAGTCGGCACAAAGGAGCAGCAAAACAACGCCGAGTCGGCATATGACGACTCGGCGTTTGGTGGGGTGGGCCGGGCGGGAATGGTTAGCGTGGGTAATGAGTTACGCTAACGATATGCCGACCGTGGAGATGGCCGCACGCAGCAACGCCGGGCTCGCCAGCGAGCTCCGGCTCAGTGTCATGCGCCTGCGACGGCGGCTGAGCAACGAGCGTCATCCCGACAACGCGCTGAGCATGGGCGCGATGGCGGTGCTCGGCTGCCTGTTCCGCAACGGCGACAACACGGTCGGCGACCTGGCTGCCCACGAGCGCATCCAGCCGCCGAGCATGACCCGCATCGTCAACTCCCTGGAGGAGGGCGGCTACGTCAGCCGCCGCGCCCACGAGACCGACCGTCGCCAGGTCGTGGTGGCGCTGACCGAGCAGGGGCGTACGACGCTCCTGGCCGATCGCGACCGCCGCGACGCCTGGCTCGCGTGCCGCCTCGAGGACCTCTCCACGTCGGAGCGCGACCTGCTGCGCCGCGCGGCGCCGCTCCTCGAGCGCCTTGCCACCTCCGACTGACCACACCGGACACACCTCGCAGAAAGCAGATCTTGAGCCCCACCTTCCGAGCCCTCCACAACCCCAACTACCGGCGCTATGCGATCGGTAGCCTGGTGTCCAACACCGGCACCTGGATGCAGCGCGTCGCCCAGGACTGGCTGGTGCTCCGGCTGACCCATGGCAGCGGTACGGCGCTCGGCATCACCACCGGCCTCCAGTTCCTGCCGGTGCTGCTGCTCTCGCCGTACGCCGGCGTGGTCGCCGACCGCTTCGCCAAGCGGCGTCTGCTCCAGCTCACCCAGCTGACGATGGCGCTGGCCTCGCTGATCCTCGGCGTGCTCGCGGTCGGCGGGGTCGCCCAGGTCTGGCATGTCTACGTCATCGCGTTCCTGTTCGGCATCGGCTCCGCGTTCGACGCGCCGGCCCGCCAGTCGTTCGTCTCCGAGATGGTCGGTCCGGACGACCTGACCAACGCCGTCGGACTCAACTCCGCGACGTTCAACGCCGCGCGGATCATCGGCCCCGCGGTGGCGGGCCTGATGATCGGCGCTCTCGGTGGCGGTGCGTGGGCCACCGGGTGGGTCATCCTGATCAACGCCGCGTCGTACGCCGCGGTCATCTGGCAGCTCCAGCACATGGACACGACGCTGCTCCACTCGCCCAAGCGGGTGGCGCGCACGCCGGGCATGCTGCTCGAGGGCGTGCGCTACATCCGCAGCCAGCCCAAGATGATGGCGATCTTGGTGATGGTGTTCTTCGCCGGCACCTTCGGCATGAACTTCCAGATCACCTCGGCCCTGATGGCCACCCACGTGTTCGGCAAGGGAGCGGGCGAGTTCGGCATCCTCGGGTCGGCGATGGCGGCCGGCTCGCTGATCGGCGCGCTGCTGGCAGCCCGGCGGGTGCGCATCCGCCTCAGGCTGGTCGCCGGTGCGGCGGTCGGCTTCGGCATCTCCGAGATGGTGGCCGGCGTGATGCCCACCTACCTGACCTTCGCCCTGATGTGCCCGCTGATCGGGGTGTGCACCCTGACCATGCTCAACTCCGCCAACGCCACCATGCAGCTGGAGTCGCAGCCGGCGCTGCGTGGCCGGGTGATGGCGCTCTACATGACCATCGTGATGGGCGGTACGCCGATCGGCTCGCCGCTCATCGGCTGGGTCGGCCAGCACTTCGGAGCACGCTGGACCCTGCTGGCCGGAGGGCTGCTCACGCTGCTGGGGGTCGCGCTGGCCGTCGTGCTGTTCGCGCGGCCGACGCGTGACCAGGCGGACGCCGGGCAGGAGCGGGTCCAGGTGGCCGCGGCCTGACCGCGATATCTCGTTTTGGCTGCCGCGCTGCATCCGAGTAGCCTTGAGCACCGTGTCCGGCAGGTCCGGACGCGTGAGCGTGCCCAGAGCCCGGCGGCCTTCCCGCGCCGCCTGCCGGGGCGCCACCAGACCCATCCCAGGCATGACGCACGACAGCACCACGATCGTGTCCGGCACCGCGCCGGCACAGAGGTAGGACAAGAAGGGGAACCACCGAGTGCCCACCATCAACCAGCTGGTCCGCAACGGCCGCCGGGACAAGCCTTCGAAGTCGAAGACGCCTGCCCTCAAGGGGAGCCCGCAGCGCCGCGGAGTCTGCACCCGCGTCTACACCACCACCCCGAAGAAGCCGAACTCCGCCCTCCGCAAGGTCGCCCGCGTGCGCCTGTCGAGCGGCGTCGAGGTCACGGCGTACATCCCGGGCGTCGGTCACAACCTCCAGGAGCACTCCATCGTGCTCGTCCGCGGCGGCCGGGTGAAGGACCTGCCCGGCGTCCGCTACAAGATCATCCGCGGCACCCTCGACACCCAGGGTGTCAAGAACCGCAAGCAGGCGCGCAGCCGCTACGGCGCGAAGAAGGAGAAGGGCTGATGCCGCGCAAGGGCCCCGCTCCCAAGCGGCCGATCGACGTCGACCCGGTCTTCGGGTCCCAGCTGGTGACCCAGCTGGTCTCCAAGGTGCTCAAGGACGGCAAGAAGCAGGTCGCCCAGCGCATCGTCTACACCGCTCTCGAGGGGTGCCGCGACAAGACCGGCACCGACCCGGTGGTCACGCTCAAGAGGGCCATGGACAACGTCAAGCCCGCGATCGAGGTGAAGTCCCGGCGCGTCGGCGGTGCGACCTACCAGGTCCCGATCGAGGTCAAGGGAACACGCAGCACCACGCTGGCGTTGAGGTGGCTGGTCGGGTACGCCGCGGACCGTCGCGAGAAGACGATGTCCGAGCGCCTGATGAACGAGATCCTCGACGCGTCCAACGGCCTGGGGGCCGCGGTGAAGAAGCGCGAGGACACCCACAAGATGGCCGAGTCCAACAAGGCCTTCGCCCACTACCGCTGGTGACCTGCCGGCGTACGCCGTGCCGAACAGGGGCGCGCGTACGCCGCCGGCACCGGCTCAACCGGTCCTACCTAAGGAAACGAACCGACAGTGGCTGTCGACATCACCACGGATCTCCAGAAGGTCCGCAACATCGGCATCATGGCGCACATCGATGCCGGCAAGACCACCACGACCGAGCGCATCCTCTTCTACACCGGCATCACCTACAAGATCGGTGAGGTCCACGAGGGCGCGGCGGTCATGGACTGGATGGAGCAGGAGCAGGAGCGGGGCATCACGATCACCTCTGCCGCGACGACCTGCTGGTGGAAGGACCACCAGATCAACATCATCGACACCCCCGGGCACGTGGACTTCACCGCCGAGGTCGAGCGCTCGCTGCGCGTCCTGGACGGCGCGGTCGCGGTGTTCGACGGCGTGGCCGGTGTCGAGCCCCAGACGATGACCGTGTGGCGTCAGGCCAACAAGTACGCCGTGCCCCGGATGTGCTTCGTCAACAAGCTGGACCGCACGGGTGCGGACTTCTTCCGCTGCGTCGACATGATGGTCGAGCGGCTGAACTCGACCCCGCTGGTCCTCCAGCTCCCGATCGGCGCCGAGGCCGACTTCATCGGCGTCGTCGACCTGGTCGGCATGCGCGCGCTGACCTGGCGCGGCGAGACCACGATGGGCGACGACTACGAGGTCGAGGAGATCCCGGAGTCGCTGCGCGCCCAGGCCGACGAGTACCGCGAGAAGCTGCTCGAGACGCTGGCCGAGGCCGACGACCCGATCATGGAGAAGTACCTCGACGGCGAGGAGCTCTCGGTCGACGAGATCGAGGCCGGCATCCGCCGCGCCACCCTGGCCGACCTGGTCAACCCGGTGCTGTGCGGCACGGCGTTCAAGAACAAGGGCGTGCAGCCCCTGCTCGACGCCGTCGTGAACTACCTGCCGAGCCCGCTCGACATCGACGCGATCGTCGGTCACAAGCCGAACGACGAGGACGTCAAGATCGAGCGCAAGCCCGCCGACGACCAGCCGTTCTCCGGCCTGGCGTACAAGATCGCCAGCGACCCGCACCTCGGCAAGCTGATCTACGTCCGCGTGTACTCCGGCAAGCTGGAGGCCGGCTCGACCGTCCTGAACTCCGTGACGGGGAAGAAGGAGCGGATCGGCAAGGTCTACCAGATGCACGCCAACAAGCGCGAGGAGATCGCGTCGGTGGGCGCCGGGCAGATCGTGGCGGTCATGGGGCTGAAGGACACCAAGACCGGTCACACCCTGTGCGACCTGGGCAGCCCGGTCGTGCTCGAGTCGATGTCGTTCCCCGCACCGGTGATCGAGGTCGCGATCGAGCCCAAGACCAAGGGCGACCAGGAGAAGCTCGGCACCGCCATCCAGCGGCTCTCCGACGAGGACCCGACCTTCACCGTCAAGACCGACGAGGAGACCGGCCAGACGATCATCGCCGGCATGGGCGAGCTCCACCTGGAGATCCTCGTCGACCGGATGAAGCGCGAGTTCCGCGTCGAGGCGACCGTCGGCAAGCCGCAGGTGGCCTACCGCGAGACGCTGCGCAAGCCGGTGATGAACCACAGCTACACCCACAAGAAGCAGACCGGTGGCTCGGGCCAGTTCGCCAAGGTGATCATCAGCCTCGAGCCGAGCATCGACCCGGAGACCGGTCAGGGTGCGGGCTACGAGTTCGTCAACAACGTCTCGGGTGGTCGCATCCCGCGCGAGTACATCCCGTCGGTCGACCAGGGTGCCCAGGACGCCATGGAGTTCGGCGTGCTGGCCGGCTACCCGATGGTCGACGTGAAGGTCTCGCTCGAGGACGGCGGCTACCACGACGTCGACTCCTCGGAGCTGGCGTTCAAGATCGCCGGCAACCAGGCCTTCAAGGAGGCCGCGCGGATGGCCAAGCCCGTGCTGCTGGAGCCGATGTTCGCCGTCGAGGTGATCACCCCGGAGACCTTCCTCGGCACGGTCATCGGCGACATCAACAGCCGGCGCGGACAGATCCAGGCCCAGGAGGAGCGCCACGGTGACATGGTCATCAACGCCCTCGTGCCGCTGTCCGAGATGTTCGGGTACGTCGGCGACCTGAGGTCCAAGACCTCGGGCCAGGCGTCGTACTCGATGGAGTTCGACTCGTACGCCGAGGTCCCTTCGGGCATCGCCGACGAGATCGTCAAGAAGGTCCGCGGCGAGTAGTCGCCGGGCCATTTGGCCAGACCATCGGCATACAGCAGAATCATCGAGTCAAGTGACAACAACAGGAGGAGCCCACAGTGGCTAAGGCGAAGTTCGAGCGGACCAAGCCGCACGTCAACATCGGCACGATCGGTCACATCGACCACGGGAAGACGACCCTGACCGCGGCGATCACCAAGGTCCTGCACGACAAGTACCCCGACCTGAACCCGTTCTACGCCTTCGACGAGATCGACAAGGCTCCGGAGGAGCGTCAGCGCGGGATCACCATCTCCATCGCGCACGTGGAGTACCAGACCGAGGCGCGCCACTACGCCCACGTCGACTGCCCCGGCCACGCCGACTACATCAAGAACATGATCACCGGCGCGGCCCAGATGGACGGCGCGATCCTGGTGGTCGCCGCTACCGATGGCCCGATGCCGCAGACGCGTGAGCACGTGCTGCTGGCCCGGCAGGTCGGCGTCCCGGCGATCGTCGTCGCGCTGAACAAGTGCGACATGGTCGACGACGAGGAGCTCATCGAGCTCGTCGAGATGGAGGTCCGTGAGCTCCTCTCCGAGTACGAGTTCCCCGGCGACGACATCCCCGTGATCAAGGTCGCGGCCTTCCCGGCGCTCAACGGCGACGAGAAGTGGGGCGAGTCGGTCACCGAGCTGATGGCCGCGGTCGACGAGTACATCCCGACCCCGGAGCGCGACACCGAGAAGCCGTTCCTGATGCCGGTCGAGGACGTCTTCACGATCACCGGCCGCGGCACCGTCATCACCGGTCGCATCGAGCGCGGGATCGTCAAGATCAACGAGGAGGTCGAGATCATCGGCATCCGCGACACCTCGCAGAAGAGCACGGTCACCGGCGTCGAGATGTTCCGCAAGCTGCTCGACGAGGGCCAGGCCGGTGAGAACGTCGGTCTGCTGCTGCGCGGCACCAAGCGTGAGGACGTCGAGCGCGGGATGGTCGT
>NZ_DATAVI010000030.1:0-7521 GCF_036267815.1 Nocardioides sp.
CTGCTCCTCGTTGCCACCGGCGTTGGCGACGTGCCGCTCGGTCGCAGCCTCCAAGATGATGTCGATCATGTTGCGCAGGAGCGAGACCGTGAGGTTGCCCGCCATGTCGACCAGCGCCCGGTGGAACTCGTGGTGGATCTCCAGCGCGCTGAGCAGGTCGTGCTCGAGGTCCTGGCCACGCAGGTTGATCTCGCGGAGCCGCTCGAGCCCGGCCTTGGAGGGCTTGGGACCGAGCAGGTCGATGGCCGCGCCCTCGAGCACCTCGCGCGCGTCGAACACGTCCTTGAGCCGGGCGCCCTGGGACTGCAGCACATGGGCCGCGTAGCGGGCCGCGACGTCGGGACGGGGCTTGTGCACACGGGCGCCGCCGTGGGCGCCACGGCGCACGGTGATCAGGCCCTCGGACTCCAGGATGCGATAGGCCTCGCGCAGCGTCGGCCTCGACACCGAGAACTGCTGCATCAGGTTGGACTCCGGGGGCAGCGGGTCCTCCTCCGACAGGTCGTCGCTGACGATGCGCTGCCGCAGGTGGGCGGCGATCAGCTCGGCGGCCTTGGGGATCCGCAGCTGGACCGGACCCACGGGGTTCCTACTCGCCATGCGACGACCTCTCTGAGACCCGGTCACGATCGGAGGGGAGACCCTCGCCGACCAGGCTCTGAACACGCTCGCGAAGCTGCGCGCGGATGATCTTCATGCTGGAGTTCTTAGGGAGCTCGGCGACGATCTCGTAGTGGCGCGGCACCTTGAAGTTAGCCATGTGTCCGCGTGCCCATTCGAAGCATTCCTCCGTCGTGAGAGCAACTCCGGGAACCGGAACGATGAACGCGCAGGGCACCTCCCCGAGTCGAGCGTCCGACACGCCCACCACGGCCACTTCCGCGACCCCGGGGTGCAGGAGGAGCAGTCGCTCGACCTCGGCAGGATACACGTTGAAGCCCCCGACCAGGATGACGTCCTTCTTCCTGCCCGTGATGTGCAGGAAGCCGTGCTCGTCGAGGGATCCCAGGTCGCCGGTGCGGAGTCTTCCGTCTCGCGTGAGGACCTCCTCGGTGGCATCCGGGTCGTCCCAGTAGCCGCTCATCACGACGTAGCCGGAGACCAGGATGTTCCCGACGTCGCCGGTCGGGACCGGGCGGTCGTCGTCGTCGACGACCACCACCTCGACGCCCGGCGCAGGCCGCCCCACCGAGTCGGCGACGAGCTCCGGATCGTCCCCCGCCCGTGAGTAGGTGCAGATCGCACTGGACTCGGTCAGGCCGTAGCCGGTCAGCACCTCGATGCCGAGCCGGTCGCGCATCTGGCGCACCAGGTCCGGCGACACGTTCGTCGCCGACGGCACCGCGAGTCTCAGGGAGGACAGGTCCTGACGGTCGGCCTGCGCCAGCAGCTCGTTGAAGATCGTCGGCGGGCCGATCATCATCGTCACCCGGTCCCGAGCCACCCGGTCGGTCATCGCCCGCGGCTCGAAGCGCCGCTCCGGCAGGACCAGGCCGCCGTGGAGGAGGGCGGCGAACCACCCGGACTTGTAGCCCAGGGCATGGAAGAACGGGGGGATCAGCAGGAACCGGTCCTGGGGGCGGAAGGCGAAGCCGACGCCCAGCTCGCCATAGGCGCGCAACGACTGTCCGTGGGTGAACATCACGCCCTTGGGATAGCCGGTCGTCCCCGAGGTGAACAGGATGTCCGAGACGTCGTCGGCGGCGACCGACGCGATCTGGGACCGGGCCACCTGCTCGGAGACCGTTGCGCCCGCGGCGAGGAAGCACTGCCACTGCGCAGCGTCGTCCAGGCCCAGCCACCTCTCCGGCGAGGTCCCGCTCTCGCGGATCATCGGCTCCCGCTCGGCCCTGCCCTCCAGCACGACGCCGCTGGCTCCGCTCCGCTCGAGGATGTAGCCCAGCTCGGCGCCCTTGAACCGGGTGTTGAGCGGGACCAGCACGCCGCCCGCCCCCTGGATGCCGAGGGCGCTCACCATCCAGCCGGCGGAGTTGGACGCGCACAGGCCCACCCGATCACCTGGCCGGACACCCCAGGCCATGAAGCCCCGGACCGCGGCCAGGACCTCGCGACCCAGGTCGGCGTACGTCCACCGGACCTCGTCGTCCCAGACCGCGGGTCGATCGGCAAAGCGGCGACAGGACTCGAGCACCCCGTTGACGGTGCTGTCGAAGTTCTCGAAACCCAAGGCCCCGTCCCTTTACGTTGGCCGACCGTCCGGGTGAACAGCCTAGAGATATAAATGAATATACTGATAGCCTCGCGATGCCTCAAGACGGAGGGAACGATGACGGCTGACGACGCGCTGGTGCTCGAGCGCTCGGTGGGTCATGTCCGCGTGATCACCCTCAACCGTCCCGCCGCGCTCAACTCCGTCCATGCAGACCTCGCCGTCGCCCTGTCCCAGGCAGTCGACCGGTTCCAGGCGGACCCCGACGCTCGGGTGGCCGTCATCACCGGCACCGGACGTGCGTTCTGCGCGGGCGCCGACCTCAAGGCCATCGCCCGCGGCGAGGACACCCTCCTGCCGGGACATCCGGAGCTCGGCTTCGCCGGCCTGACCCAGCGCACGCTGACCAAGCCCCTCGTCGCCGCGGTGAACGGCCTGGCCCTGGGAGGCGGCGCGGAGCTCGTCTTGGCCTGCGACCTCGCCGTGATGAGCGAGGACGCGGAGCTCGGCCTGCCCGAGGTCGCCCGCGGCATCTTCCCCGGCGGTGGGGGTGCGATCCGCCTGCCTCAGCAGGTGCCGCTCAAGCTCGCGATGGAGAAGCTGCTCACCGGCGACCGGATCAGTGCCGCCGAGGCACAGGCCTGGGGGCTGGTCAACGTCGTGACGCCAGCGGACGACGTCGTCTCCACCGCCCTCGACCTCGCCGGCCGGATCGCCCGCAACTCGCCGCAGTCGGTGCGCGTCACCCGGGAGCTGGCGCTCGCGGCCGCAGGCGCCGGCTCGCCGTGGGCGGACGTCGTGTGGGCTCGCAACAGCGAGCTCAACGAGACCATCCCGTTCACGGAGGACGCGCTGGAGGGCGCACGCGCCTTCGTGGAGCGCAGACTCCCGGTCTGGCAGCTCCGCTGACCCGGACAAGACGTCGCGAAGGAGAACCCGTGCTCACGACACGCTTCACCGAGATCTTCGGGATCCGGCACCCGATCACGTGCGGTGGGATGACCGGCGTCGGCACCGCGGAGCTGATCGCCGCAGTGGCCGACGCGGGCGCCCTGGGCTTCCTCACCGCACTGACTCAGCCGACTCCCGAGGCGCTCCGCGCCGAGATCGAGCGGACGCGTGAGCTGACGGACGCGCCGTTCGGCGTCAACCTCACGATCCTCCCGACGATCAGGCCGGTTCCGTATGACGAGTACCGGCAGGTGATCTGCGAGTCGGGGGTCGGCGTCGTCGAGACGGCCGGGAGCAATCCGGCTCCCCACCTGGCCGACTTCCACCGCGCCGACGTCAAGGTGGTCCACAAGGCAACCTCCGTCAAGCACGCCCTCGCGGCCGAGCGGGCCGGGGTCGACGCCATCAGCATCGACGGGTTCGAGTGCGCTGGGCATCCGGGGGACGACGACCTCCCCGGGCTCGTCCTCATCCCCACGGCGGTCCGAGCCCTGAGCATTCCCGTGATCGCCAGTGGCGGCATCGCCGACGGCGCGGGCCTGGTGGCCGCACTGGCCCTGGGTGCCGGCGGAGTCAACATGGGGACCCGCTTCATGGCGACCGTCGAGGCGCCCATCCACGACAACGTCAAGCAGCAGATCGTCCGCAACAGCGCCCTGGACACCGACATCGTGTTCCGCGAGTTCCGCAACACCTCACGGGTGGCCCGCAACTCCGTCTCGCAGGAGATCGTGCGCCGAACCCGGCTCCCCGGCGCGACGTTCGACGACGTGGCCGAGCTCGCGTCCGGGGTGCGCGGCCGCGCCGAGGTGCTCCAGAAGGGCGAGATGGAGGGGGGCATGTGGTGGGCCAGCCAGGCCCAGGGCCTGATCGACGAGGTGGCGACCTGCGCCCAGGTGGTCGACCGGATCATCGCCGATGCGACGCAGATCATCGGCTCGCTGCGGGGTCTGGTCGTCGCGTGACCCCGTCATCCCCCTCGTCCCCCTCGTCATTGGCGCCGCCGTCGACCTTGTCGCCGTTGTCGCCCGCAGCCGAGCTCGTCGACCTGCACGACCGGGTCGCCGTCGTCACCGGCGCCGCCCAGGGCATCGGCTTCGCCATCGCCCGACGACTCGCGGAAGCGGGCGCCGCCACCGTGCTGACCGATCTCCGTGAGGACGTCGAGCTTGCTGCGGAGCGCCTGCGCCGGGAGGACGGCGCGGCCGAGGTCGAGGCGGTCGTCCTCGACGCCTCCTCGGTCGACGACCAGGAGGCGCTCGCCGCCGGCGTCCTGGCCCGCCACGGACGGCTCGACATCTGGGTCAACAACGCGGGCATCTACCCGGTCCACCCGACGCTGTCGATGACGCCCGACGAGTGGCGCTCGGTGCTGTCGCTGAACCTGGACGGCACGTTCTTCGGCGCCCAGGCTGCCGGCAGGCGGATGGTGGAGCGGGGCCAGGGCGTGATCGTGAACGTCGCCTCGACCTCGGCGTTCCGCGTCTCCAACGACGGGGTGGCGCACTATGCGGCCTCCAAGAGCGCTGTGACCGGCCTGACCCGCGCCCTCGCCCGCGAGCTCGGCCCGGCCGGCGTCCGGGTCCTCGGCGTGGCTCCGGTCCTGACCGTGACAGAGTCGACGGCAGCCTCCACTCGTCAGGTGGCCGCGGCGCAGGCGTCCGGTACGACGGAGGACGCGGTGCTCGATCGCTACGCGTCCCGCATCCCCCTACGCCGTACGGCGACTCCGGAGGACATCGCGCGCGTCGTCCTCTTCTGCGTCAGCGACCTCGCGCAGTACGTCACCGGCCATACGGTGCCGGTCGACGGCGGATTCCTCGTCGTGTGACCCGACGCCGGTCGGCCCTCACACGTCGTACCAGGGCGCCTTGCTGATGTCCTTGCCGATCAGGCGCGCCAGCGTGTAGCGGTGGACCTCGTCGGGGCCGTCGTAGATGCGCGCGTAGCGCGCCCGCCGGTACATCGCCTCCAGGGGCGTGTCCGGGGTGACGCCGAGCGCTCCGTGCGCCTGGATGGCTCGATCGATCACGTCGTGGAGCAGCTTGGCCCCGCGCACCTTGATCATGCTGATCTCCATCCGCGCCAGCGAGCCGGAGTCGACGGCGCGGGCCGCCTCCAGGACCGCGGCCCGGTGGTAGAAGATGTCCATCGCCGACTCGGCGATGAACGCCTGGATCTCACCCTTCTCGCTGAGCATCGACCCGTGGACATACCTACGCTGTGAGTACTCCACGAGATGCTCGAAGGCCCGCTCCATCTGTCCGAGCCAGCGCATGGCGTGGAAGATGCGGCCGGGGCCAAGTCGCCGCTGGCCGATGACGAACCCGTTGCCGCGCTCACCGAGCAGGTTGGTCACGGGAACGCGTACGTCGGTGAGCCGGATCTCGCAGTGGTCGCCCATGATCGTGCGCTCGGTGCCGAGGGTCGGGACGGCGCGGAGGACCTGGTAGCCGGGGCTGTCGGTGGGCACGATGATCGCCGAGACGCGGCGGTGCCGGTCGGCGTCCGGGTCGGTCACCGCGAACACCGTCGTGAACGCCGCGATGTTGGCGCCGGTCGTGAACCACTTGTGGGCGTTGACGACCCACTCGTCGCCGTCCAGGACGGCGGTGGAGGCGATCAGCGTGGGGTCCGAGCCCGCGACCTCCGGCTCGGTGAGGCCGACGGAGGAGCGGATCTCACCGGCCACGAGCGGCTTCAGCCAGCGCTCGCGCTGCTCGTCGCTCGCGTTCTCCTTCAGCATCAGCGAGTCCTGCATGGACCAGGTGCCGACGGCCTTCTGCCCGTAGAACGACCGGCCGATGACTTCGTTGAGCAGGGCCGTCTCCATGAACGTCCGGCCGCCGCCGCCGATGTCGGCCGGGTGACCGAGCGCCCAGATGCCGCGGCTCTTGGCCTCGGTCTTCAGGGACTCCAGCTGGGCGGTCGCCGCCCCGTCGCCCCTGTCCATCACGGGCTCCGCCGGGATCACCTCGTGGTCGATGAAGTCGCGGACCCTCTCGCGCACGTCCTCGAAGGACTCGGTCATGGTGTGGGCTCTCCGTTCGTCGAGGCGAGGGACGCGGTGGTGGTGCCGGTCAGCCGGGCCAACACGTCGTCGGCCTCCTCCAGGTGCAGGGCGACCGACTCGCCCAGGGCGATGTCGTCGGCCGAGAGGTCTCCCTCGGCGAGGCGACGCAGATGGATCGCGTCCTTGATGATGGCGGCTCGCCAGTGCTCGAACGCGAGGTAGAAGGACAGCTGGCTGACGTCCGCGCCGGTCTGCTCGGCGTACACCTCCACGAGGGCGCCGCCGTCGAGAAAGCCCGGGTGCTCCGCGATGTGCTGCGAGGGATGCGTCACCCGACCGCAGGTCGGCTCCCAGTAGACCAGCAGATGCGCGAGGTCTGTCAACGGGTCGCCGAGCGTCGACATCTCCCAGTCGAGGATGGCGGCGATGCGGACGATCGGATCGGTCGTGACCAGGAGGTTCCCGAGCCGGTAGTCGCCGTGGACCAGCGTCGAGCGGGCCTGCCGCGGCAGCCGGCGCAGCAGCCGCTCCCCCAGCTCCTCGACCTGTGGGAGGTCGCGGTGCTCGACCGAGCGCCACTGCCTCAGCCAGCTCTGGATCCGCCGCTCCACGAAGCCTCGGGGCCGACCCAGCCCGACGAGACCGACGGCCAGGGGGTCGACGTCGTGCAGTCCGGCGAGCGTGGTCACCACCGCTCGGCTGAGCTCGGTCCCGGCGGACGGCGTGAGGGACCGCACCGCCGCCGCGGCGTGCAGCGCGGCTCCCGGCACGAACTCCATCAGGTAGAACGACTCCTGCACCACCCGGCGGTCCTCCGAGTAGGCGATGACGCGCGGGATCGGCAGGGAGGCCTCGCGGAGGGCGTTCAGGACCGTGAACTCCCGCTTCATGTCGTGGGCTCGCGGCGCGGTGCGGCCGAGCGGGCGACGCCTGAGCACGTAGGCCTGCCTGTCGGTCTTCAGCAGGAACGTGAGGTTCGAGGCTCCTCCGGCGAGCAGTGAGATGTGGAGCGAGGTGTACGCCGGGACGACCCCGGCGAGGAACTCGTCGAGGGCGCGGCGATCGATCAGGTCACACGGATCCGCGACGGGATCGACCATGCTGTGCGCCTCCTCGGAGTCAGGCCAACAGCATAATCATATATCTCTTTTATGTCATAGGGCCGAAGGGGCCCCTCCATGGACCGCCGCGAGCGCCGACAGCCCCGCCCGTTCGAGGAGCTGTCGGTGACCCCCGTCGGCCTGCTCGAGCGCCTTCCCGTGCTTGAGCCAGATCTGCAGGTCGTGCTCCCAGGTGAAGCCCACGCCACCGTGGACCTGCAGGGCCACCCGGTTGCACTCGGCCTCGGCCTCGACCGCGCAGATCCGAGCCAGACAGGCGGCGTCCG
>NZ_DATAVI010000031.1:0-26928 GCF_036267815.1 Nocardioides sp.
CGTCGAGCTGGTCGTGCGCGGAACCACAGGCGCTCCACCCGTCGACTAGCCTGTCAAGGAGCGGGTCTCACCTGCGGGTACGGCATCGGAGGCATCGGCCGCGCGGAGCTGGCTCACATCGCTTCCTGAGCGTGAAACGCCGCCCCACGGAGTCCTTCGTTTCCGGCGGTTTACCCCTGAGTCCGGCTGGTTACGACTGGCTCTGGGCCCCAATGGGTCCAAGCTTCCAGCGGGTCGCGTTCGCGCGAGTGGACTCAGCCGGCCGTGTTGAGCGTAGGAGTCGCTCGTGCGCGCTGCTCGAGCGCTACGTCGACGACCATGTCTTCCTGTCCGCCCACGAGCCGTCGCCGCCCACACTCGAGCAGGATGTCTCGAACGTCGAGCTGGTAGCGGGCTGCCGCAGCCTCGGCATGACGCAGGAACGACGAGTACACACCGGCATAGCCCAAAGAGAGGGTGTCGCGGTCGACGCGGACCGGTCGGTCCTGCAGTGGGCGCACCAGGTCTTCGGCGGCGTCCTGGAGCCGGAGCAGGTCGCAGCCGTGCTCGAGCTGAGAGAGGTTCGCGACCGCAACGAAGGCCTCGATCGGGCAGTTCCCGGCCCCGGCCCCGAGACCGGCCAGGGAAGCGTCGACCCGCGTTGCACCCTGTTCCACCGCGGTCACGGAGTTGGCGACCGAGAGGGAGAGGTTCTCGTGGGCATGTATCCCGATCTCGGTACCGGGGTCGAGCACGTCGCGGTACGCGCGGACCCGCGCGCCGACCTCGTGCAGGGTCAGGCGACCGGCGGAGTCGGTGACGTAGACGCACTGGGCGCCGTAGGACTCCATGAGCAGTGCCTGTTGCGCGAGCTCGGCGGGTGGCGCCAGGTGGGCCATCATCAAGAACCCCGCGACATCCATGCCGAGTGCTCGCGCTGCGTCGATGTGCTGGGCGGCGATGTCGGCCTCGGTGCAGTGGGTCGCGATGCGGACGCTGCGGACACCGAGGTCCCAGGCCCGGGAGAGCTCGTGAACGGTGCCCACACCAGGCAGCAGCAGGGTGGTCAGCCGGGCCCGCTCCACGACGTCGGCAGCGGCCTGGATCCACGCCCAGTCGGTGTGCGAGCCCGGGCCGAAGTTGAGCGACCCGCCCGCCAACCCGTCGCCATGGGCGACCTCGATCGCGTCGACACCGGCGTCGTCGAGCGCGCCGGCGATGCGGCGCACGTCGTCCAGGCCGATCCGGTGGCGGATGGCGTGCATACCGTCGCGCAGAGTGACGTCCTGGACGTAGACCCTCGTCGTCATGCAGACACCTGGGTCGCGAAGTGCCGGAGCGCGACCTCCTCGGCGTACCGCAGCGCGGCCGAGGTCATGATGTCGAGGTTCCCGGCATATGCCGGCAGGTAGTGCGCCGCGCCCTCGACCTCGAGGAACACCGAGACCTGGTGCGTCGGCCGTGGAGCGTCCTCGGTGAGGAGGGTGTGTACCGGCTGGTCGTCGGGCACCGTGCTGATCTGGACCTCCTGCTTGAGCCGATAGCCCGGGACGTACTTCCCGACCTCGGCCACCATGGCGGCCACCGATGCGCGGATGTCGCGTTGCGCGGCCGGGTCCGTTGCGCGAACGAGCGCGAAGACCGTGTCGCGCATGGTCAGCGGTGGCTCGGCGGGGTTGAGGATGATGATGGCCTTGCCTCGCTGCGCGCCGCCGACTGTCACGACCGCAGCAGACGTCGTCTCGGTGAACTCGTCGATGTTCGCGCGGGTGCCCGGGCCGGCGCTCTTGGAAGCGATCGACGCGACGATCTCGGCATAGGCCACCGGTGTCACTCGGCTGATCGCGGCGACGACGGGGATCGTGGCCTGTCCCCCGCAGGTCACCATGTTGACGTTGGGAGCGTCGAGATGGTCCTGGAGGTTCACCGCCGGTACGACGAGCGGCCCGATGGCCGCCGGGGTCAGGTCGACCAGACGCTTTCCGTAGGGCGCGAGCCGCTCGGCGTGCGCAGCATGGGCCGACGCCGAGGTCGCGTCGAAGACGATCCCGATCTCGCCGAACCCCGGCAGGTCCACCAGGCCGCCGATCCCCCCGGCTGTCGTCGGGACCCCGAGGCGCGCGGCGCGGGCCAGGCCGTCCGACCGGGGGTCGATGCCGACCATGGCGCCCATCTCGAGGTGTTCGCTGGTGCGCAGCACCTTGATCATCAGGTCGGTGCCGATGTTGCCCGACCCCATGATCGCGACCTTGGTCGGACTCATCCGCCGCCCTCGCCGAACCGCAGACCCACCCGGCCGAGGCCACTAATCGCGGCGGTCACCTCGGCCCCCGGGGCCACAGCGCGCATCGGCCCGAGCGCTCCCGAGAGCACCACCTGGCCTGCTCGCAGCGGGTCACCCAGCTCTGATGCCCGGCGTGCCAGCCAGAGCAAGGCGTTCAGCGGGTCTCCGAGGCATGCCGCACCGCTTCCCCACGAGACGACCTCCCCGTCGATGGTCAGCTCCATCACCACCTCGCCCGGCTCGACCTCCTCGAGGGTGCGCCGTTCGGTGCCGAGCACGAATGCCCCGGCCGAGGCGTTGTCAGCGACGGTGTCGGCCAGGCTGATGTCCCACCCGTCGATCCGGCTGCCGCAGATCTCGAGGGCCGCGACGACGTGGTCGACGGCAGCGCGCACCGTTGCCATGTCCAGCGACGCCGTGTCCAGGTCGGAGCCGAGCACGAAGGCGACCTCCGCCTCGACCCGCGCCTGCGGCACCATCTCGAACGGAACGGTGCTCCCGTCGGGGTGGGCCATCTCGTCGAACAGGACGCCGAAGTCCGGCTGGTCGACCCCCAGCTGCTGCTGCACGGCAGTGGCAGTCAACCCGATCTTGCGACCCACCACGGTCGCACCGCCCGCGACACGGAGCTGCGTGAGCCGGCGCTGCACGTCGTACGCGGCCACCACGTCGTCGCGGTCGATCAGGTCTCGGACCGGGGCCACCGTCGTGCCATGCGCCGACGCGTCCGCCAGCCGCTCGACGGCGGCCCGCACCCGCGCCTCGGTGTCGAGGACCGTCTCGCTCATCCGGCAGGCGTCTCTCTGGCCGAGACTCAGGCGTGGACCGGGACGCGGCGGTCGAGGTCGGCCGGCGGAAGGAACTCGCGTAGCACGTCGTCGTGGGTCTGGCTCTCGGCGTTCAGCCGGCGGATCACGTCAGCGACAGCCACGCCTCGGACGCCGGCCAGGGTGATCGAGCCGTGGTCCTTGGTGGTGATGCAGCGGGTGACGCGCGGCGCGTGCATGGCAACGCAGTGCCCGGTGATCGTCGCCGCAGCGGTCTGCCAGTCCTGCGACGAGACGAAGCGGTCGAGGGCCTCGGTGTCGGCGACCACGATCTCGATCATGGCCTGGTACTGACGGTCCAGCGGCTTGGTCATCACCACGCCGGGGTGGTCCAGCGTGACGTCGAGCTCCTCGAAGAGATGCCGCCGGAGCTTGAGGATCTCCGGAGAGCCGACCAGCGTCGCCAGCAGGCCGTGGTCGACCCAGGTGCGGAACTCGGCGACCGACACGTCCGGGTTTCGACGCAGGAACACCAGGTGCCGCACCAGCGAGTCGGTGCCGTCCGGAGCCGGGTCGGTCGAGTCGTGGACTGTGCTGCTGTCAGCGCCCAGTCCGGCGTACCCGATCATCTGCGAGAGGAAGTTGATCCCGTCCTCCATCTGCACCCGCGACGCGGCCTGGAAGGCGGCGAGATCCTCGAACGTCGGGAAGGTGGCTTCCGGCACGCCCTGGAAGTCGTCGTCGGGGTCGGGCTGCGACGAGACGCCGGCGACAGTGGGCCAGAGCGAGTCGCCGAACGAGACCTGGTGGAGATAGACCGAGTCGATGCCGGGGAACCGCGGCGGCAGGGTGATGTGGGCGTTGAGCCAGTAGTCGTAGAAGTCTGCCTCGGAGACGCCGTCCTTGGCGCGGAGCGGGATGACGAGAGTGAGCGCGTCGGTCATGCGGTCGCCTCCAGGCGGGCCAAGAGCTTCGGGGTGAGCCCGCGGTACGCCGCGGGGTTGATCGGGTTGAGCCAGTGCGAAGCGCGCGCCACCCGGCCGATGTTCATGTTCAGGTCGCCGAGCACCTCGTCGACGTTGTGCATGGAGAAGGGGATGATCTTTCCGCCGCTGTTGTGATGGCCTCCGACGGCGATGTCCATGAACGCCAGCTGCTCGTCGGCTGCGGTGCGCATCTCGAGGCCGCTCGGCTTGTCGACCAGACCGCCGAGGTCGGCGGCGATCCACAGGGCGGCGATCTCGGCGTTCAAGGGGCTGAAGAACGAGGAGTTGTAGCCGTTGAAGTACAGGCCGTCCAGGGTCGGCGGCAGGATCTGGCGGTAGAGCAGGAAGTTGCCGCGCTCGTCGAACAGCTCGGCCCTCACCTCGTCGGGAAGGAACGTCGCCCCGGGCACGAACCCGGTTGAGCAGACGACCAGGTCGGCCGGCAGGACCGTCCCGTCGGAGAGCTCGGCGTGCGGCTTGCCGTCCTTCTCCAGCAGCCGCTGGATCACGCTGTTGGCACGCACGTTGATCGTGCCCGCGCGTACCGCCTCGTAGAAGCCCTCGGTGGCCAGGCCGATCGCACCCTTGACGATGTCCTCCATGGCGCCGGGCGGCACGAGGCCGAGCTCCTTGAGGTGGTGCTGCCGCACCGAGACGCCGCCGACGGAGTTCAGCATGGCGCGGCGAACGCCGTTGCCCGGGCCGTGCAGGAACCTCTCCACGCCGCGCAGGTAGCGGTAGCGGAACAGTGCCTCACCCATCCGGGTCATCAGCAGCATCTTGAAGTTCACGACTCCGTGCAGCTTGCGCGGCACCTTCCACAGCAGGTGACGCGCTATCACGTCCGTCGAGGCCGCCACCGCGCTGATCGGGACGGTCACGTCGCACGCTGACTTGCCGTAGCCGACGACGAGGACGTGTTTGTCGCGGGCTTCCTCGGCGTCGTGCAGCTCGGTGCCGGGGATGAGCCGTCCGCCGGCGGCCTCGAAGTCGCCGATCCCGTCGTAGGTGGGCACGTAGGGCTCGCTGAAGATGCCGTTGGCGACGACAAGGCGCTCGACGGTCTCGGTGGAGCTCCCGTCGACCGAGGTCAGCTCGAGCTGCCAGCTGCCCTCGCGGCGGGTCACGGAGCGCACCTCGGTGGACAGCCGCGGGTTCACGTCATAGTGCTCGGCGTAGTCGGCGAGGTAGGCCTGCACCTGCTCGCCCGAGGGCCACTGGGGGAACGCCTTGGGCATGGGGAAGTCCGACAGCGCGTACTGCGCCTTGGGGCTCTGGGTGCACAGGCCCGGGTAGCGTCGCGTAGTGCTCCACACGCCGCCCAGGTCGGGTGTCTTGTCGACGACCAGGACCTCGTGCCCCGCCTGCTGCAGGACCTTGGTGGTGACCAGCCCGGCCACCCCGGCTCCGATGACTCCAACACGCATGTCTGTGCCTCTCAGTGCCCCGGAGGGAGGTCCATCTCGATCCCGAAGTCATCCATGATCGCCTTCACCTTGGTGAAGTCCATGGGACCGGGAGGCATCTCGGACAGTGCCTGGTAGTAGGCCTCCAGGCCGGCGGGCGAGACGACCGAGATGACTCGCGACTCCTCGTCGTAGGGGTTGCGGAAGGCATGCGGGACGCTGCGCGGGAGATAGAGGTAGTCGCCGAAGCCGATCGTGAACTCCTCGCCGCCCAGCGTGACCTCCAGCTTCCCGGCCAGGCAGACGAAGGACTCGTCCTCGCGGGTGTGGGTGTGCAGCGGAGGTCCGTTGACCCCGCCGGGCACGGAGTACTCGAACAGCGAGTAGGCGTCCTGGGTGTTCTTGCCGTTGTTCTTCATCGTGATCGTGAGACCGATCGCGGGGATGTGCTCCCCCTCACGAGACAGAACCTTGAATCCTCCGCTGAGGGTCATGCGTCCTCCCGGGTCGACACCGGGAGCGTCCCGGTGTGGTCGTGCTCACACAGTGCTGCCTGGCGGTCCTCGCGGCCAACAGCGTGTCCCGGTGAGCGGGACTCGAGGTCGGGTCTCACTCAGATCTCGAAGGTGGTGGCGATCCCCATGCCGGTGATCCACTCCGGGACGGGTTCGTACGACGTCCACACGACCGGCTGGGCCACGGCGGCCGCGCCCACCAGCCAGGTGCGGATCTCGTGGCCGCCCGAGCCGGCCACGTCCTCCAGCCCGTCGTGACCGAGGTCGACGACGGAGTCGAGGTCCAGGGCGCGGAGCCGGTCGAGGAACCAGCCGTCCCACTCCGCGTTCACCCGCGCCTCGGGGTTCCCGCCCATCGCCCGCACACGCGGCTCGCGGGCGGCCGCGAAGGCGCGGGCGTCCGCCCGGCCCCGGATCAGCGCCTCACGGCGTTCCCCCCGCACCGAGGGGTCGCGCGGGTCGTTGGAGGGCAGCCAGTGCGACAGCCCGCCGCTGGCGACGACGAGGACGCGGCCTGCGTCCGCCGACCTCAGGGCCTCGCCGAGGCGGGCACCGAGGGCTAGGCAGCGTTCGAGCGACGGCAACGGAGGTGCTGCCGTGTTCAGCACGATCGGCACCAGCGGGACGCCGAGGCCGCAGACCATCTCGTAGCTCTGTACGACGCCGTGGTCGACGGTCAGCGCGTAGGACAGGCTCGGGTCGAAGCCGCCGCTCGCGACCCCGTCGTACGCCGCCCAGGCGAGGTCGGCTTGCACCTTCAGCGGCCCTGCGGTGCTGCCGAAGTCACCGAAGCCCTCGGCCTCCTCCACCCCGATCACGAAGGGTGGCATCACGTCGTAGAAGTTGGCGTGGAAGTGGTCGGGACCGATCACGACCACGGCGTCGGGATGCAGTGCAGCCACGGCCTCGGCGACACGGGCCGCGTCGGCGAGGAAGGCGCCGCCGGGGCGGGTGTGCTTCTCGGGCGGGAGCAGGGTGGCGAAGGGCGAGTGGGAGATGCCGACGAATCCGATCAGGTCACTCATCGAGCAGGAACTCCTCGTGCACGCGGAGGAACGCGCCAGGCTCCTCCCATTGGGGCCAGTGGCCGGCGTCCTCGATCACCTCGAGCCGGGCGCCGGGGATCCAGGTCTGGAGCAGCTCGGCCTCGTCGAGCCCGCCGGTCGGGTCGTGGTCGGTCCACAGGAGCAGCGTGGGCGCGCTGATCCGGCCGACCCAGCCGGGACTCCAGGCGAAGTCCTTCCGGATCTCCGGGTCCTGGAGCACGAGCGTGTTCTCGATGGCGCGCAGGAACCCTGGGCGGCTGTAGACCTGGCGTCGCAGGTCCACGAGCTCGTCGGTCACCAGGTGCTTGCGGTGGAAGAGGAACTCGACGCGCCGCCGGACGTTCTCCTCCGTGGGGTCCTTGACCGCCAGCAGCGTCGACTCGCGCAGCCGCGCCATCACCTCCGGCTTGTTCGTGATGTTGCCCGGCGTGTTCAAGACCATCCGGTCGACGCGGTGGGGCGTGTGGGCCGCCGTCCAGGCCGCGACCCAGCCGCCGAGGGACTCCCCCGAGAGGTGGGTCCGCTCGATGCCGAGGGCGTCCATCAGCCCCAGCAGGTGGGCAGACAGCACGTCGATCGTGTATGGCCGGTCGGGCAGGTCGGACCAGCCGTGGCCGACCATGTCGTAGGCAGTGACGTGGAACCGCCTGGCAAGGTCGGCGACGTTGCGGCTGTAGGCCTCGAGGTGGCCGCCCGTCCCGTGGAGCAGAATGAGCTCGGGTCCCTTGCCGGCCCGCAGGACGCGTGTCGACACGCCGTCGACATCGACGTAGCCCAGCTCGTGGGGTATGCGGTTGAGCTCGGCCCAGATGCTCAGGTGAACGGGGATGTCAGTGGCCACCGGGGTCCTCCTCGGGATACATGGCGCGGGCCTCCTCGACGGTCGCCAGCCCAGCACTCTGCCGGCGTACCAGTCCCAGCACCGCCAGCAGTCTGGAGCTCTCGATCGTGAGGAACTCCACGGGCTGGTCGGTGGAGTCGTTGTAGTGGCGGTGCCAGGTCCATGGCGGTGTGTAGACGAGGTCGCCGGCACCCCAGGTGACCGTTTCGTCCTCGATCTCGCTGTGGCCACTGCCGGACAGCACAGCGTGCACGGTCTCGTGGTAGTGCCGGTGCATGTCGGAGCTCTCCCCGGGCGGGATCACCTGACGGAAGATCTCGAAGGTCGTCGTCGGCAGCCGACCGGCGATGCTCAGCTGGGACGGGTTGGGCACCTGACCGGCCGGGAGCGTCACCAGCTCGTCGCGGTGAACGACGAGCGGTCGATCCTGGCGGGGCCGCACCGAGTGCCCGAAGGTGCCGAAGAAGTCGGTCAGCGAGAAGTCCTCGCCCGAAGCGGCCATCAGATGGTCTCCGTTCTTCCGCCGTCTACTGTCAGGACCGTTCCATTGACGAACCCGGCGTCCCGCGTCGCGAGGAACGCCACGGCCGCGGCGATCTCGTGTGGCTGCCCCGCCCGCCCTGCTGGGACGGTGGCGACGTCCTGAGCCTGCTCGTCGGCGTACGTGGTGCCCAGGCGTTGAGCGCGGCGGGTGAGGATCTCGCGGCGTCGCTCGGTGGCCGTGGGACCGGGTGCCACGCAGTTGACGGTGACCCCCTGGTCGGCGTACTCGCGGGCAGCGAGCTTGGCGGCCGCCGTCGCCGCGGCTCGGAGGGCGACCGAGATCGCGAGGTCGGGCTGCGGCTGTCGCACCGCGTTGGAGGTGACCAGGACGATCCGACCGAAGCCCCGTGCCGCCATGCGCGGCAGGACGGCCCGCGCGAGGGCGAGCGGACCGAGGAGCAGGAGGTCGAAGGAGGTGCGCCACTGGTCGTCGGTCACGTCGAGCACTCGCCCCGGCGGCGGTCCGCCGGCGTTGAGAACCAACACGTCGAGGGACCCGTAGTCCGCCTCGACCCGGTCGATCAGTCCGGGAGCCGCTTCGGCGTCGGCGACGTCGTGGACGACGTATGCCGGCTTCTCCTCGGCCATTCCGCTCAGGCCCAGCACGGCATGCCCGAGCGTGTCGGCGCTCCGACCCATCAGCACTACTCGCATGCCCTGGCCCGCGAGCGCCTCGCCGGTGGCACGCCCGATTCCGGACGCGCCACCACCGACCATGGCCACACGTGCGTTGATGACCCCTCCTCGGCTCGACTCAGGCTCGACGCAGGGCAAGCGTCCTCAGCCGGAAGGCCCGTTGCCAACCGGTGGTCCCGCTCAGCGGGACCCGGGATCCGTGCGGGTCCTCAGCCGAAGCGTCCATTGAGGGCCCGCGACGCCGCCGCGGCAGTGATCCGGACCAGAGGACCCAGATTCTCCGGCTGCACCCGCGAGGTCGGTCCGGTCACCGATAGGGCGGCGACCACGCCCTTGAACGGGTCGATCACCGGCGCTCCAACGCACGAGAGCCCGAGATTGCCCTCCTCGCGGTCCACTGCCCACCCGCGGTCGGGGATCGCGACCAGCTCGCGCTCCAGCACCTCCGCGGAGGTGATCGTGTAGCGCGTGCGAGCCGGGTGCGGCCCGTCGAGCACCGGCTGTACAACCTCGGGTGGCGAGTAGGCCAAGATCGCGCGTCCGAGGCTGGAAGCGTAGGCCGGGAGCCGGCTGCCCACCCGATTGAGCGCCCTGTGCTGGAAGTGGCCGGTGATCTTCTCGGTCAGGATGACATCGAGGCCGTCCAGCACGCCGAGCTGGACAGTCAACCTGGTCGCCTCGTGCAAGTCCTGCATGTACGGGAGCACCACGTCGCGCAGGTCGCTCCGGGCCGGCGCGAGGCTGGCGGCCTCGAACAGCCCATCGCCGACGTGGTAGTAGCCATTGCGGCGGCCCAGCCATCCGAGTGCCACCATCTGGCTTGCTGTCCGGTGGGTGGTCGACCGCGGGAGGCCACTGCGCTCGACCAGCGTGGCGAGCGACAGGCGCCGATGCGACTCGTCGAAGGCGTGAAGCAGGCGATCGGCCCGCGTCAGCATGCCGTCAGCGCTGTCCCGGACATCGGGATCCATGGGGTCACCGTAGCCCCGCCGCTCGTCGCGCTGGACCTCAGAAGACTCTGGCAATCCTGGCAACTGGGAGCGGTCGCGCGCCTGTGGTGCGTCATCCAACTTCCCGTCATGCCGGTGCTGCGTGCCTCCCCGCGGGCCAGGTCGACGTCCGTCCATCGCAGGGCCAGCGTCTCCCCTCGCCGGAGATCGGTGCCGAGCATCTGCCGTACGCCGAGGTCGGCATCGAGGAGCTCGTGATGTCGGGCTACCCGCAGCTCGAGGTCCGAGCAGAGCTGGGATGCTCGGACACCCGCGCCGACACGCGCGTGGCCCCTGTCTGAGCAGCGCACGTGCCTGCCGGGCCCTATCGTGCGGGAGTCGTGCCGGACGACGGAGTCCGATCGCGGCTCGTGGCTGGAAGGGATCCCATGCAGGCTGTCGGTGAGACGCAGTGGTTCCGCAGGAGCGAGGTCGGCGACGGGATCTCGATGGTCGAGGAGCCGTACGTCGACCCGCTCCTGGCGGCGAACATCTGGCACGTCCGCGGACGGGATCGTGACCTCGTCGTCGACTCCGGGCTGGGCATCGTGTCGCTGCGGACGCAGCTCCCGTGGCTCTTCGAGCACGACCCCGTCGTGGTGCTGACGCACGCTCATCTCGACCACATGGGTGGCGCGTCCGAGTTCGCCGACTGCCGCGTCCACGCAGCCGAGGCCGCCGAGGTACGCCGACCGGGCGCGGTCAGCCTGCACGGGACGGCCTTGCTGGAGATCCTTGGCCTCGACGCGGGCGATGAGCCAGTCCCCGACCTCCTGCTGGAGGCACTGCCCCGCGACGGCTACGATCCCGCGGCGTACGCCCTGCACGGCGCTCCCGAGGTGACCGAGCTGGCGGACGGCGACGTAGTGGACCTGGGCGACCGACGGCTCCGCGTCCTGCACCTGCCGGGGCACACTCCCGGGTCGATCAACCTCTACGACGCGGACGCCGGGCAGCTCTTCACCGGTGACGTCCTGTACGACGACGGCCTCATCGACACGTGCATCGGGTCGGACGTCGATGCCTACGTCGCGAGCATGCGCCTCCTCCTGGACCTCCCGGTCGAGCGGGCCTTCCCCGGACACGGACGCGTCCTGGACGGCGGCGACGTACGACGCGTGGCCGCCGGCTACCTCAGGTCGCGCGGCGCGGACCCGGAGAGTCGGCGGCCGCGGCCGTAGCTCAGCCGCGCCCGACGGTCATCAGCCGAGCGCGGCAGGCCAGCTGGAGAGCGAATCGCTCGTCGGGG
Source organism: Nocardioides sp. (assembly GCF_036267815.1). Classification (GTDB taxonomy): domain Bacteria; phylum Actinomycetota; class Actinomycetes; order Propionibacteriales; family Nocardioidaceae; genus Nocardioides. Next base: position 11,242 of record NZ_DATAVI010000031.1, read on the forward strand.
TCGTTCAGGTCGGTCGGCAGCACGGTAGCGATCTGCGCCATCCGGTACACGACCGCGTTGCGGTGCAGGTTGAGCCGCGTGGCAGCACGCTTGAGCGAGCCCCGCTCGTCCAGGTACGCGTGCAGCGTGTCGATCAGGAGGGTCGCCTTCTGAGGACCGAGTGCGTCGAGCGGGGCGAGCAGGTCGCTCACGGTGTCGCGAGCGGTGTCGGTCACGAGCCACTCCGCGAGCATCCGCCTCAGGCCGAGCGAGTCGAACGTGGCGATACTGACCGGATCTTCGCTGAGCCTCGCCGCGGCGAGCGCTGTGCGTGCCTCCTCGGCGGAGGCTCGCAGGCCCGAGGCGCCCTCGTGCGGCGTCGCGACGCCAACGCGGATCCGCGTCGAGGGGTACCGGACCAGCAGGTCGGCGAGCAGCTCGTCGACCGTATGGCGAACGGTGTCGTCGGAGTCGCGCCCGGGATCTGCTCGGGTGGTGCGGACCAGGACGAACGAGGAGTCGGGGCGCGCCACCATCCACGAGCTGCGGGGGTCGCGCGGACGGCGGGCGATCAGCGCGACCAGGTCGTCCTCGAACCTCGTCAGGATCGACTCGTCCCCTGTGGTGTCCGCGGCGTCGGGAGCCAGCCGCACCGCACAGTGCCAGCCGTTGACCGGCACCCCCACGTCCAGCGCCCGCTCGGAGACCGGCGCGAGGTTGGCCGGGGCACACAGGAGCAGCTGGCTCAGGGCGCCCGAGGCAGACCGGATCGGTCGCAGCGTGTCCCGCTCTCGGGCGGTCAGCACGCGCGACAGCGTGGCAGCGGCGAGGGTCGCGGCGAGGGTCGCGGGGTCGCCGGCCTGGGACGACCGCACCGACCCCTGGATCCGCCCGTCGACGTCGATCTCGGTGCCTGTGCCCACCGACCCCCGTACGTCGGTCTCGGCCGACAGCTCGAGCGGGACGGCCGACAGGCGCGAGAGGGTCCGCAGGATCGTCTCGACGTCGGCAGCGGGGTCGGGCTCGTACTCCGTGGCGGCGGCGAGCCGAGCGAGCGCCGCGCGGGTGTCGCCGCTGACCGTGGCCGCGAGCCGGTCCAGCACCTGCAGCGGGTCGGCGTCGTCCTGGACGTCGAGCAGCGCGACGTGACCCCGTCTCGCCAGGCTCTCCGCGGTCAACGAGCGGCGCGTGCTCCGCCGGAGGACCAGGGCGGAGACGTCGCGCTCCGCCGCGCGGCGTACGAGCACGTCGAGCTGGTATCCGGCGGCGGGGACCTGAGACGAGCGGCTCAGCACCGCCACAGCTCCGGGGACGAGCGCCTCCGTGGACGTCATCTCCTCCAGCAGGGTGACCTGGGTGACCGGCCGCGGGGCCTCGGGAGTCACCCGAGCTTGCAGCAGCGAACCCAGTGGCCCGGCCAGCAGCTCGTCGATCGTGGTCGGAATCGGGCGCTCCTTTGGGCGGCGGTCACAGTCCTGTCTGAAAACCCCGTACTGCGAGCACAAGAGTAACCACCCTTTCGCTCCTACAGTGAGCCCGTGCTTATCCAGTCTGACGACATCACAGCGCTCGCTCGCGGGTGTGCCGTGCTGGGTACGGGCGGCGGCGGAGAGGTCGTGACGGGCGCCCTGGTCGCGCGTCAAGCCCTCGACGACCACGGCCCGGTCCGGTTGGTGGGTCTCGACGACCTGCCGAACGACGGCATCCTGATGCCGGTGGGCGGGATCGGGGCCCCGTCCGTGAGTGCCGAGAAGATCGGGTCCGGCGACGAGGTCGAGTTCCTGCGGGAGGCCGTCGAGTCGGTGCTGCGGCAGCCCGTCGTCGCCCTGATGGCGAGCGAGATCGGCGGCGGCAACGGGCTCTACCCCATCGCCGCGGCGGCCCGCACCGGGCTCCCCTTGGTCGATGGCGACGCGATCGGCCGTGCGTTTCCCGAGGTGCACATGGTGTCGATGAATGTCGCGGGCCTGCGACCTGAGCTCGTCGTCGTGGCCGACGAGCGCCGCAACGTCGTCGTGCTGCGACCGGTCGACGGACCGTGGGCCGAGCTCCTCGCCCGTTCGGTGACCGAGGTGTTCGGCGGGTCCGCCGCCATGGCCGACTACGTCATGCAGGTGTCCGTGGCTAGGGGCGCGATCATCGAGGGGTCAGTGACCAAGGCCCTGGAGATCGGTCGCACGGTCATGGCAGCCAGTGACCCGGTCGCCTCCCTGCTGGAGGCCGTTGACGCCGTGCAGCTCCTCGCTGGCAAGGTCGTCGACGTCGAACGCCACACGGCGGGTGGCTTCGTCCGCGGGAGCGTGATCGTCGAGGGCTACGGCCCGGACGCCGGGAGGCTCGTGCGGGTCGAGATCCAGAACGAGAATCTAGTCGCCCTCGAGGACGGAGCGATCCTGGCCAGCGTGCCCGACCTGATCACCCTCGTGGACAGCCAGACCGCGGACGCGGTGGCGACGGAGGTGGTGCGCTACGGGCAGCGGGTCGCGATCATCGCGTTCCCCTGCGCGCCGATCTGGCGCACGACGGCCGGCATCGAGATCGCCGGACCCCGAGCGTTCGGGTACGACGTCGACTACCTCCCGGTGGAGGCGCGCCATGGCGTCCAAGCTTGACCTCCGCCTGGGCATCGACGTGGGTGGCACCCACACCGACGCCGTCGTGCTGGACCGGGACAACGCGGTCGTGGCCAAGACCAAGCAACCGACCACCCCCGACGTCACCACCGGCGTTCGGGCGGCGATCGCCGCCGTAGTCTCCCACCCGTCGGTCGAGACGATCCGGATCAGCCACGTGATGCTGGGGACGACTCACGCCACGAACGCTGTCCTGGAGCGACGGCGGCTGCACACGGTCGCCGTCCTGCGCGTCGGCGCGCCCTCCTCCGTCGCGGTGCGGCCCTTCTTCGGCTGGCCCGACGACCTCGTCAGCGCGATCGGCGGCCATGCCGAGATCGTGCGCGGCGGCTTCGAGTACGACGGCCGGGAGATCGTCCCGTTCGACGCCGGGGCCACGCGTGACTTCTTCGTCTCGCTGAAGGGCAAGGTCGACGCGGTCGCGGTGTCTGCAGTCTTCTCCCCCATGTCGGCCGACCACGAGCTGGCAGCCGCCGACATCGCCCGCGACGTGCTCGGGCAGGCCGTGATCCTCTCCCTCTCGCACGAGATCGGCTCGCTGGGCCTCCTCCCCCGCGAGAACGCCACGATCCTGAACTCCGCCCTGACCGGCGTGGCGCGCGAGGTCGCCGCGGCCCTGACGACGTCCCTCGGTGAGCACGAGATAGACGCCAGCGTGCTGTTCGCCCAGAACGACGGGACGCTGATGGCGCTCGACTACGCCGTGCGCTTCCCCATCCTGACGATCGGGTCGGGGCCGGCCAACTCGATTCGCGGGGCGGCGTTCCTGACCGGTCTGACCGACGCCCTGGTCGCCGACGTGGGCGGGACGTCGACGGACTTCGGGATGCTGGTCAACGGCTTCCCACGCGAATCGGCCGCCAACGTCGACATCGGCGGGGTGAGCACGAACTTCCGGATGCCGGACGTCCTGGCCATCGCACTCGGCGGCGGGACGGTGGTGCGCGCGACCGAGGGCGGTGTCACGCTCGGCCCCGACAGCGTCGGCTTCCGGCTGCCCCAGGAGGCACTGTCGTTCGGCGGCTCGACGCCGACCCTCACCGACGCGGCGGTGCACGCCCGCCGTGCCCAGATCGGCACGGCCCGGGTCTCCCCCGACAAGGAGGCGGTCCTGGAACAAGCGCTGGTCGTGGCCGACGGGATGGTCGCCGAGGCTGTGGACCGGATGAAGCTCGGCCGCGGCGACGTCCCGATGATCGTCGTCGGGGGTGGGTCGGTCCTGATCCCGGACGACGTCCCCGGCGTGTCCGAGGTGCTGCGCCCCGAGCACTTCGACGTCGCCAACGCCATCGGTGCGGCGATCGCGCAGGTCAGCGGTCGCTGGGACGAGGTGGTCTCGCTGGCACCCGGGCGATCCGCAGCGATCGAGTCGGCCTCCGCCCAGGCCCGGGTCCGGGCGATCCAGGCCGGCGCGGACCCCGACCACGTGGAGATCGTCGAGATCGACGAGATCCCCCTCGCCTACCTCACCGAACCGGTCGCGCGCATCAGCGTGAAGGCCGTAGGCCCACTCGGGCGACTCTGAAGGAGACCGGCTGATGCGCACTCGCACTCGCACTCGCAGGACCCTCGTCACGGCACTGGTCGCGGTCGCCCTGACGCTCGCCGCCTGCAAGGGGACACCGCCGAAGGCCTCGGCCGCCGCGGACGCGACGTTCACCTACGCCAACAACCTCACGGTGATGACGAGCTGGGATCCGGCGGCCAGCTACTCCAACGAGGTCATCGCGATGAACAACATCTACGAGCAGCTGACGCGCTACGACAGCACCACCGGCAAGGTGGTGCCGCTCCTGGCGGACTCGTGGTCGTCGTCCTCGAACGGCTTGACGTGGACGTTCAAGCTCCACCCGGGCGTCACCTTCAGCGACGGCAACCGCCTGGACGCGGCAGCGGCCAAGGCAGCTCTGGACCGCACCATCAAGCTGGGTGCGGGTGCCGCCTACGAGTGGGATTCGGTGAGGTCCATCCAGGCCAAGGGCCCGACGACCCTCGTCTTCCACCTGAAGTACGCCGCCCCCCTGGACCTCATCGCGTCGTCCGCGTACGCCGCGTTCATCTACGACACCAAGGCAGCCCCGAGCGGCGACCTCGCCCAGTGGTTCGCCGCCGGTCACGCCGCGGGTAGCGGCCCCTACGTCGTCAGCGACTACCAGAAGGGTCAGGAGAATGAGCTGACTCTGACGGCGAACAAGACCTACTGGGGTGGGTGGAAGGGCGCCCACTACACGTCGGTGGACTTCCGGGTCGTGCCGCAGGAGACCACGGCGGCCCAGCTGCTCCAGGGTGGTCAGGTCACGTTCGTGCCACGGCTCTCCCCCACCCTGTTCAACTCCCTCAAGGGCGCCAAGGGCATCACCACCGAGCAGACGCCGTCCTTCCAGAACATCCTGGCCATGCTCAACACGGCGAGCGGACCGCTGGCCGACCCCCGGGTCAGGCGAGCGATCTCCGACGCGATCGACTACGACGGGATCGCGACGGCCCTCAAGGGCGCCGTGGTCAAGGCACAGGGCGTCGTGCCGAAGGGTCTTCTGGGCTACACGACAGGCGTGAGCCAGACGACCGACGCGGCCCAGGCGCAGTCGCTGCTCGACGCCGCCGGCTACGGCGCGGGCGGCAAGGAGCTCTCCCTGACCCTGACGTATGCGTCGGGGACGCCGGAGCTCGACACCATCGTGAGCCTGATGAAGTCCAACCTGGCCAAGGTCGGCGTGACGTTGAACGCCAAGGCGCTGGCGTGGGAGACGCAGTGGGCGCTGGGCAAGTCCAGCGACCCGTCCAAGCACCAGGACATCTTCCTGTTCTACTGGTACCCGGACTACGCCGACCCCTTCTCGTGGTTCGTGAACCTCTACCGCTCTGCCAGCCCGGTGGTCTTCAACCTCTCCTACTGGCACGACGCTCAGGTCGACCGCGCGATCGACGGCATCCAGGCGCTGACCGCCACCCACCGGGCGGCGGCCCAGCGACAGTACGAGCAGCTTCAGAAGACGATCTCCGAGCAGGCCGTCTCACCGGTGCTGGGCGTGGACAACTTCCAGCGAGCCTTCTCCTCGAGCGTCGGCGGCTACGTCGACAACCCGTCGTACAGCAACGTGGTCTTCGTCCACGACCTCACCCCGACCTCCTGACGCGCGGAGCGCATGATGGCTCGATATCTCCTCTCGCGAGCGCTGCAGGCGCTCGCCGTGGTGTTCGGGGTCATCGCGCTCACGTTCGTGATCGCCCGGCTCATCCCCGGTGATCCGGCCGTCGCCTACGCGGGACCGAAGGCGACTCCGGCGGAGATCCAGGCCGCACGGGTGCGCTTCGGCCTCGACCAACCGGCCTGGCGCCAGTTCCTGGACTACGTCGGCGGGATCCTGCGCGGCGACTGGGGCACGTCGCTGCACACCAAGTCGCCGGTGCTGGACGACCTGCTCAGGGTGGTCCCCACCACGTTGGTGCTCGTGGTCTGCGCCTTGGTCGTCGCCGTCGGCGTCGGCGTTCCTCTCGGCGTCTTCGCGGCACGTTCCTCCGGACGTCTCGGGGACCTGCTGGCCAAGATCTTCTCGATCCTTGCCGTGTCGATGCCGGTGTTCTGGATGGCGATCCTGCTGCAGCTCGTCTTCTTCTCGCATCTGGGGTGGCTGCCGGCGGCCGGCCAGTACAACCAGTCGCTCGACAGCACCAGCCCACTCTTCACGGTGGTGCACATCCCGGTCGTGGATGCGCTCCTCACCGGGAACTGGCCGGTGTTCCTCAGTGCTGCGCAGCACATGGTGCTGCCCGTCATCACCATCGCTGCGTTCCCCCTGGGCGCCTGCGCGATGGTGACCCGGGCCGCGATCCTCGACAACCTGGGAGAGGAGCACATCAGGATGGTCCGCGCCCTCGGGTTCCGTGAGCGGTCGGTCCTCGGCAGGTTCGCGATGAGGCCCTCGCTCAACCCGATCCTGGCCCTGGTCGCGCTGGTCTTCGCCTACTCGCTGACCAACAGCTTCATCGTCGAGTCGGTGTTCGACTGGCCGGGCCTGGGCAGCTACGCGATCGACTCGATCCAGAGCCTGGACATCCCCTCGATCCTCGGGGTCACGCTCTTCGTCGCTCTCGTCTACGTCTTCCTGAACCTCGCCGTGGACATCGCCCAGGCCCTCATCGACCCGCGGGTCCGCTCGTGAGCGCCGCGTCGGGAGACACCCTGGACCCCGTCCGCAGGTCGCGCCTGCCCTGGGCCGCGGCCGCGCGCCGCTCCCCTCTGCTCACCGTCGGAGCGGTGCTGGGGCTGGTCATCGTGGTGATGGGCCTCCTGGCGCCCTGGATCACGCCTCACCCGCAGGACGCCGGCTTCGCCACCCATCCTGCGGACATCCTCTTGGGTCCCAGCAGGTCCCACCTGCTCGGCACCGACTCCGTGGGGCGCGACATCCTCACCCGAGTCGTGTACGGCGCCCGGGTCTCCCTGGGCATCACGGCGTTCGTCCTGGTGGTGTCGGCCGTCGTCGGCCTCGCCGTCGGGCTGACGGCAGGCTTCGTCGGCGGCGTCGTCGACTCGATCCTGATGCGGATCACCGACGTGTTCCTGGCCTTCCCGGCGCTCCTGCTCGCGGTCGCCCTCACGTCCGTCCTGAGTCCCAGCGCCCTGCACGCGGCGATGGCCATCGCCGCCACCTGGTGGCCGTGGTACGCACGGCTCGCCCGGGCACAGGCAGCCGCCATCCGGCACCAGGGCTACTCCGATGCGGCGCGCGTCATCGGTGCCAGTCGCACGCGGCAGGTCCTGCGCCACGTGCTGCCCAATGCCGCGACGCCCGTCTTCGTCCAGATGTCCCTGGACGCCGCCGGCATCATCCTGACCGCAGCGACACTGTCCTATCTCGGTCTCGGCGCCCAGGACCCCACCCCCGAGTGGGGCCTGATGGTGAGCCAGGGGCAGTCGCTGGCCACGACAGCCTGGTGGGTCGTGACGTTCCCTGGCCTGGCGGTCCTGCTGACGGCCGTCGCCTGCAACTTCATCGGCGACGGGCTCCAGACCGCCCTCGACCCCAAGCGGGGCCGTCGATGATCCGGGTCCGCGACCTGCGCGTGAGCTACGGCGGCCGGGTCGTGGCGCACGTTCCGGAGCTCGACCTGCCCGCCCGCACCGTGGTCGGGATCGCCGGCGAGAGCGGCTCCGGGAAGTCCCAGACGGCGCTCGCCCTGATGGGCCTGAGCGAGTACGCCGGCGCCAGGGTCACCGGCAGCATCGCTCTGGACGGCGAGGAGCTCACCACGAAGTCGCCGTCCGAGTGGCGCAGGATCCGGGGCCGGCGGATGGGGATGATCATGCAGAGCCCTCGCGCCGCGCTCAACCCGACCATGCGCCTGGGTGCGGTGTTCTCCCGCACGCTGAAGCTGCACGGCGTGGGCGGCGGCGAGCGCGCCTCCCGGATGCGGTCCGCGCTGGACGAGGTCGTGCTCAGCCCCGACATCCTGCAGCGCTATCCCCACCAGGTATCCGGCGGTCAGGCCCAGCGATTCGCGATCGCCCTGGTGTCGGCCCTGCGCCCCGACGTGATCATCGCCGACGAGCCCACGAGCGCACTCGACGTGACGGTGCAGGCCGAGGTGATCGAGGTGCTGCGTGGGCTCCGGGACAAGCACGGCACGGCGCTGCTCTTCATCTCCCACGACCTGGCGGTCATCAGCGAGCTGGCGGACTCGGTCACGGTGATGCGCCAGGGTGAGGTTGTCGAGAGTGGCCCGGCGGGCGAGGTGCTCCGCGCGCCTCGGGAGCCGTACACCCAGGCCCTGTTGGCCGCCGTACCGGTGATCGGGAGGAGTGCGTCGTGACGCCCCTGCTGTCCGTGCGGGATCTGCGGATCGCCTACTCCGGGTCCGACGTCGTCCATGGCGTCGACGTCGACGTCCCGGATGGGCCCTACGGGGTCGGTCTGATCGGTGAGTCGGGTTCGGGGAAGACCACCATCGCCCGCGCCCTTCTCCGGCTGCACCCGGTCTCGGGCGGGTCGGTGAGCTTCGATGGCCAGGACGTGCTGGGCCTGCGCGGTGCGGCGCTGTCGGAGTACCGGCGCTCGGCCCAGATCGTCTTCCAGGACGGCGACGGCGCCCTGGACCCGCGGATGTCGGTCTACTCCACCGTCGCCGAGCCCTTCGCCGTGCACCGGACGGTGCCACGCTCCGAGCGGAGGGCGCGTGTCGCCCTGCTCCTCGACGAGGTCGGGCTCCCCGCGGACGTGAGCACGCGCTACCCGCACCAGCTGTCCGGCGGTCAGCGGCAGCGCGTCGTCATCGCCCGGGCACTTGCGCTCGAGCCACGCCTGCTCGTGCTGGACGAGCCGACCAGCGCCCTCGACGTGACCGTGCAGGAGCGCGTCCTCCGCCTGATCGAGCGCCTTCGTGCCGAGCGCGGGCTGGCCTACCTGCTGATCTCCCACAACCTGGCGGTCGTCGACCGGCTCTGCGAGTCGAGCGTGGTTCTGTACCGCGGCGTGGTGATGGAGCGTGGCTCGACAGTCACGCTCCTGTCCCGACCGCTCCATCCCTACACCCGCGCTCTGCGGGCGGCCGTCCCGGAGATCGGGGTCACGCGGCCACCCCTGACCCACGTCGCCACGGGCGCCTCCACTCCCGGGGCACCCACCGGGTGCGTGTACGCCGACCGGTGCCCCCTGGCCGTCGAGATCTGCCGCACCGAGACACCCGCATTGCGCGAGCTGGACGGCCGCGACGTGGCGTGCCACCGCGCCGAGGAGGCCACTGCCGCAGGCAGCTGACAGTCCACGCGCCAGCGTTCCACAGGCGACCTCAGCCGCGGGTTCGAGGCATGGGCGCGCGACACCGTGTGCTTTGCTGCTTCCGTGCAGTCGGGCACGGTGACGCCTGTCGGCCGCGATCGTGAGCAGGCCGACCTGGTCGCGGCCCTGGTGGCGGCGCAGGGTGGCCGCGGTTGTGCCGTCCTTCTGCTGGGCGAAGCCGGGATGGGGAAGTCTGCACTCGTCGACTGGCTGGTGGAACGGGCCGGCGACCTGCGCGTCGGGCGCGGTGGCTGCTCGGCAGCCGGGATGCCCCGCTTTGGGTCTGGCGACGGGCGCTCCCGGAGTTCGGACTGGCCGATGGGCGAGGACCTGCCGGCGCCGAACGGACGCGACCTGGTCGGGACGGCCGTGATCGACATGGTGGCCGAAGGGCCGGAGACGTCCCTTGGTTCTCGAGGATCTGCATGGGGCCGGTCCCGCGCCGCTTGTCCTCATTCGCGCGGTTGCGGAGGCAGCACCCCGGTGTCGGCCTTCCGCTGGTGTTGACCCGCCGCGACGATCCCGCCGAGCTGCCCCCGATGTCCGCGATCTCCGCACGTCGGTACGTCGGGTACCGCTGGCGCCGCTGGACTCCGTCGGAGTTGGTCGGCTTGCGGCCGACGCTGGCAAGGCGCTGCGTCTCGTGCCCTCCTCGTTCGCTCGCGTCGTGGCGAATGCTCCACTCCGCCTTCGCTGCACCCCGTCGGGAGTTCGTCGACTGGAGTGTAGGCACCTCGGATGTCGTGAATCAGGTCATCTGCGGTAAGTCGCCTCTGTCGAAAGCAGCATCAGCGGCCCTCGTTGACGAAGGGGACCCGCCCGATGCACATGACCGCGTCCCAACTCGTCGTACTCGCCCATGAGTCGTGTTTCGATCGGGCCCGATGACTAGAAGCGCTCTGTCAGAAGTGGGCTACGGCGAGCCCGGCGTGACCAGGCCAGCCTCGTACGCCGTCACGACCAGCTGCACGCGGTCCCGACAGGCCAGCTTGTTCAGCAGACTGCTGACGTGTGACTTGACGGTGGCCTCTCCGATGAACAGCTCTGCGGCGAGCTCACTATTGCTGAGTCCTCGGGCGACGCAGACCAAAACCTCCCGCTCGCGATCGGAGATCGGCGGCAGCTCCCGAGGCGTGCCGCGGGTCGCGCGCCCGGCGAACTCCGCGATCAGTCGACGAGTGATCGACGGTGCGATCAGGGCGTCGCCGCGCGCGACGACGTGGATCGCCGAGGTCAGCTCGTTCGGCGGGCAGTCCTTGAGCAGGAACCCGCTCGCGCCGGCGTCCAGCGCGGCGAAGACGTACTCGTCGAGGTCATAGGTGGTCAAAACCAGCACCGCAGTGCCCGGGAACCGCTGGCTGATCTGCCTGGTCGCCTCGATCCCGTCGAGGACCGGCATCCGGATGTCCATCAGCACGACGTCCGGCCGCAGCCGCTCGACCATCTGGAGCGCCTGTTGTCCGTCGGCGGCATCGCCCACCACCTCCAGGCCGTCCTCGCCGTCAAGCAGCTTGCGGAAGCCGGCGCGCAGCAGGAGCTGGTCGTCGGCGATCACGATCGTGCGTCGGTCGCTCGCATCTGACGTCATCCGACGCCCACCGCCGTGACCGGCAGCCGCGCATGGACACTCCAACCGCCGCCGACGGCAGTGCCGGCGCTGACGGTCCCGCCGAAGACGTTGACCCGCTCACGCATGCCGATCAGCCCGTGTCCGGGTCCCGCAGCGGCGATCCTGTTGCGCGGCCCCGGGCTCCCGTCGTCGGTGACTTCAAGGTCGAGGTGTGTCCGCTGGAAGGCGACGCCGACCCGGACGCAGTGGGCGTTGGCATGCTTGAGCACGTTGGTCAGCGCCTCCTGCATGATCCGGTACGCGGTGAGGTCGAGGCCGGGTGGCAACGATGTCCTATCGCCGGAGATGTCGACGTCGACCTGCAACCCGGCCTCCCGGACCGACGACAGCAGATCGTCGAGCTGGGCCAGTCCCGGCTGGGGAGAGAGGGCCACGGGTTCGTCGGTACGCCGCAGCAGACCCAGCAGACGCCGGAGGTCGACCAAAGCCTCGCGGCCGACCCGCTCGATCGAGCCCAGTACGGCGTCGACGGACTGCTCGTCGACCTCCGGGCCATGCAAGGAGCGACGCTCCGCACCTGCCTGCACCACGATCACCGACAGGCCGTGGGCGACGACGTCGTGGAGCTCGCGCGCGATCCGGGCGCGCTCGTCCTCGACCGCACGTGCGGTCTGCCGCTCCTGCTCCGCCGCCAGGATGCGCGTCGCCTGCCAGGCCTGCCGGGCCTGCTCGGTGCGGCGGCTGATCAGGTATCCGACTCCGAAGCCGACCGCGAGCCAGACCGCGATCGGCGCCACGTCGCCCGCCCGGCCGCCGACCATGTCGACGAACATCCCGATCACAAACCATGCGGCGAGGGTGCCCGCGCCGGTCGCGAGCTTGCGGCGGTCGTGGAGTGACCCGAGGCAATAGGCCGCACCGACCATGAGCAGGAACCCTTCGAACGGCCCCTGGGTTTCGGCCGGCCACAGCGTCGTCCACCACGTCACCACTGCGATAGTGAGGAACGGCGCGAGCAGCGGTGCGCGCCGTCGTACGCCGAGTCCGGCCACGGCCACGACGAGGAATGCCAGGTGTTGCCCCGGCGGGCCGGGGTAGGCGACCGAGCGCGCCTGCTGGGAGACGTTGACGATGCCGATCACAAGGATGACCGTCGGCGCCGCCCAGTCCAGCGCGACCCGGCGTAGCCGGAGAACGAGGGCGCGTCGTCTCATGTCCGGCACGGTATCTCCAGGTCAGGCCGGTGCGCGTCCCTCTGACGATGGGGTCGTCGTTCCCCCTTGCGGGGGATCAGCGACGCCGCCGTTTCCGCCCTTCGCGGCCCACCAAACCACCCGTGGGCCGAGGCGTACGGCGTGCCCGCGCTCTTACGTTCCTCGGCAGCCGCGACCGTCGCGGCACTCAGCAAGGGGTAACAACATGTTCACCTTCCGACCTCTCATCACAGGTGTCACCATCGTCGCGGCCAGCGTGGGAGCCGCGGCCACCCTGGCCACGACCGGTACGGCGTCCGCCGGTACCGCCGTCTCGCCACGGGCCACGTCGTTCACGGTCCGCGGGCACCACGGCAGCGAGACGAACCTCGACCTCGGCAAGAGCGGCTTCAGCGCCGGCGACCAGGACCTGTTCACCGGCTCGCTCACCCGCAACGGAACCCATGCCGGTTCCTTCGTCGGCACCTGCACCACCGTCCGCGTCGGCAAGGCGAGTGCTGACCAGCTGTGCACGTTCGTCCTCCACCTCGCGCACGGCCAGATCATGGCCTCCGGCACAACGCGCTCAGGCAAGTCCGGCCCTGGCGCCTTCGCACTCCCGATCCTGGGCGGCACCGGCCACTACCAGACCGCCGCCGGCCAGATCGCCGTCACCGCCACCAACGGAAACACCTTCCCGATCGCCGTCACCCTGCGTTGACGCCGGAGCCGCCGGACCGCCGATCGAGACCGGTCGAGGCCCGGCGGCTCGTGCGTCCGAAGAACCTGAGCCATGCAGTCGTCTGCAGCGCTGGCACAACATGCGCTCCGCGAGCAGGTCGTCAGATCCCCTGGCATTCCGTCATGTCGGGTGCGAAGTCATGTGGAGACAGCGGCCTGGTGCGGATCGGCGCACCCGCGCCGACGCGGATCCGTGTCGGATCCTCAACCTCGATCGTCAGATCGCACGGGTTGGTTCGCCAAGGGACTCAGCGATCTGTGCGGTGGCGCGATTGGGGAGTCGGCGGCCTCGGTCTCGGGGCTCTCGGCGGGCGCGTGCAGGAAAATCCCCTGTCGGGACATCGGCCGACCAGAATCACGCTGCTGATCAGGATCACCGGAACGTTGTTGGCGGTGAAGCCGACAAGTTGTACGACGATGCCGACTGCGAAGAACGGCCGTTTCTCGGTCGGGCTGACAGGATTTGAACCTGCGACCCCTTGACCCCCAGATGGGCAAAAACTGCCTTCTGAGCGTGAATCGGCGTTACACGACGTCCCGCGAATCCGGCTGTTTACGCCTGGATCCGGCTGGTCACGACTGGCTCTGGTCCCACCTTGGTCCCCAATAGGGGAGTAGCCCCGTATGGGTATGAGCAACATCCGGACCTCTTCGCTATTCACGCAGGTCAACGCTAGGGAACGGCAAGAGGGACGAGTCTTGCGACAGACTCAAGCCCCACGAGAGGTGCTGACAGCCCTAGATCCGACTTGGCCAGATGTCCGGCGGACCGACGCCGGAGAGAGCTGGGGAGTCGAAGGAAACTGCAACCGGATGTTGAGGAGAACCCTTACTGAAGCCCCTCACCTGCGCGGATAGCGCGTCGTGGCACGCCCAGATCCCGCGGCGAAATTCCCAAACCCCTTGACCCGGCCAAAATAGAGTTACGGATTCGCCCGGCGCGGATCCGATCCAGGAGCACGGGTACCCCCGACTGGTACTGCATACCCCTCTTGCGACACGAGCACATACTTCAAGTCCGACTGAGTTAGGTCCTCTCCGCACCAAGGTTGAACGTCGGCAAGGTTTCATCAGTCGTAGCGCCGAGGCCCACGTCGGTAGCGGTTCTGCCCTATGGACCGCTGATCGACAGAAGCCGGTCTTCTGCGGAAACCTTCAGACGTGACCGTCTTGGGAGTCGCGGGTGACTGGCACGGCAACCTGATGTGGGCGCGGGCACGTCTCGCAGACCTGGGCCGCCAGGGGATCACAACGCTGCTTCACGTGGGTGACTTTGGCGTGTGGCCCGGCCCAAGCGGCAAGCGCTACCTGCTCGGGGTCGAGGAAGCGGCGGCCTCGTCACGGGTCGAGGTGCTGGTAACCCCGGGGAACCACGAAGACTGGGGGCGGCTGACTGACCTCTGGTCCAATCCCCGGAATCGTACAGAGAACGGTGTGACTCGACCCCTGAGGCTCACCGAGCACGTGACTGTCCTGCCACGTGGCTACAGGTGGACGATGGACGGTCGCTCCTTCGCGAGCCTGGGAGGCGCCGCCTCAGTGGATCGCCGATCTCGCACCGAAGGAGTCGACTGGTGGCCGAGCGAAGCCATCACAGACGGGCACGTGGAACGAGTTGTCCATGACGGGCCCGCCGATGTTCTCCTGACTCACGAGTCCCCCGACCCTCCCTGGGCAACCCCGAAGGTGACCCAGATCCTTGACCGCAACCCGATGGGCTGGCCTGAGGACGCACTTGCCTATTCCAGAGATTCTCGGCGTCGCGTGACCAAGGCACTGTTGGCCCTCCGGCCGCATCTACTCGTCCACGGCCACATGCATGCTGCAGACGAGTCATGCGTCAAGCTTCCAGGTGCGCGGCATGAGACCCGTGTCTGGTCACTCGGATGTGACGGCGAGCCAGGAAACATCCGGCTGCTGGACGCGCAGACACTCAGTGAGCCACGGCGCATCGCGGGCGCTTGAGGACCCGTCTTGCACTCGAACATCTTGCTGTGCCCGCCCGGTCTGGCTCCGGAGAGCGCCTCAGTGAAAGCCGCTTGGGGTTTGCCGTACATTTGCCGTACAGTGTCGGTTGAGGGAGGAACTATGAGGACCGCAAGCACCAAGAGCCCCAAGGCTCGTCTCGAGGCTCGGATCGACGCAGACCTCGATCACATGATCGAGGAGGCAGCCCAGCGGCTGCACCTGAGCAAGACGGCCTTCATCACACAGATGCTGCGAGAGGCCTCGGTGAAGGTGATCGCCCGCGCGGACTTGACCTTGATGGACCCCGCCGAGTTCGATCGGATGGTGGCATCCCTCGATGTCCCCGACGAGTCTCCTGAGCTGGAGAAGCTGTTCTCCCACCCGACCCAGATTGCCTTGTGAACGAACCGGCATATCACCTCATCCAGATGCCCCCCGACCTCGAGTTGGGGGGCATCGACTTTGACTGCGGCGTCGAGCACTACAACGAGTGGCTGAGAAGGCACGCACGGACCGCGGTGGCCAGCGGATCTGCGAGCGTGTACCACCTCGCCGACTCGCTGTCGGATCGCCTCGTCGGGTACTTCACGCTCTCGCCCACGCAGGTGGCGAGGGCAGACGTACCGAAGGAGCTACATCGCGGCCTCCTACGGGCCACCCCCGGCTACCTCATCGGAAAGCTCGCCCTAGACAAGTCATGTCAGACGCGCTGGAGACGGGACAACTGTCTTGACCCCCTGCCACAGCAACTCGGGCCGGATTTGCTCCGCGCCGCCGTTTTGAAGGCTCTCGAGGCAGCACGAACCGGAGGGGGTCAGATCATC
>NZ_DATAVI010000032.1:0-23776 GCF_036267815.1 Nocardioides sp.
TTCCTTCGCACCGGTGTTGTCGGCGACCTTGAGTCGGGACTCCTGCTGGATCACCTGGCACGCTCCACGATGGTCACGACGCGCCAGC
Organism: Nocardioides sp.; assembly: GCF_036267815.1. Taxonomy (GTDB): domain Bacteria; phylum Actinomycetota; class Actinomycetes; order Propionibacteriales; family Nocardioidaceae; genus Nocardioides. Next base: position 89 of record NZ_DATAVI010000032.1, read on the forward strand.
GCTTGGTCGCCGACAGCGGTCGGGTCTCCATCAGCCGGACGCGGTCGCCGACACCGCAGTCGTTGGTCTCGTCGTGCGCCTTCAGCCGCGACGTACGGCGCATGACCTTGCCGTAGAGCGCGTGCTTGACGCGGTCCTCGACCTCGACCACGACGGTCTTGTCCATCTTGTCGCTGACGACCAGGCCCTCCCGCACCTTGCGGGGCTTGCGGGTCGCAGCTGCTGTGTTCTCGCTCATGCGTCAGCGCCCTCCTTCTGGGCCTCGTTGTCGCTCTCGTTGTCGCTCTCGTTGTCGCTGGCGTTGTCGCTGGCGTTGTCGCTGGCGTTCTCGCCGGCGGTCTCGTCGGTGGAGCCGCTCGCGTCGGGGTTCGACCGGATGCCGAGCTCGCGCTCGCGCACGACCGTGTAGATCCGGGCGATGTCCTTCTTGACCGTGCGGAGCCGGCCGTGGCTCTCCAGCTGGCCGGTGGCCGCCTGGAAGCGCAGGTTGAACAGCTCCTCCTTGGCCTCGCGCAGGCGAGCCTCGAGGTCGGTGCTGTTCATCTCGTCGAGCTCGTGTGCCTTCACACTGCTGGCCATCAGAACTCACCGGCCTCTCGGGAGATGAAGCGGGTCTTCATCGGGAGCTTGTGCTGCGCGCGGCGCATGGCCTCGCGGGCAACGGTCTCGTCGACGCCGGAGAGCTCGAAGAGCACCCGGCCCGGCTTGACGTTGGCGATCCACCACTCAGGCGAGCCCTTGCCGGACCCCATCCGGGTCTCGGCGGGCTTCTTGGTCAGCGGACGGTCGGGGTAGATGTTGATCCACACCTTGCCGCCACGCTTGATGTGCCGGGTCATGGCGATACGCGCGGACTCGATCTGCCGGTTGGTGACGTAGGAGCCCTCCAGCGACTGGATGCCGAAGTCACCGAACGCCAGTCGAGTGCCGCCCTTGGCAGCGCCACGCCGCGTGGGGTGGTGCTGCTTGCGGTGCTTGAGACGACGGGGCATCAACAAGGCTCAGCCCTCCGTTCCGGCGGTCGAGGCGGCCTCGGGGGCCGCTGCCTCGGCAACGGGAGCGGCCTCGGCCGGAGCGGTCTCCGAGCCGGCACCGCCGCGGTCGGCGCGCGTGGGACGCGTGCCCCGGCTGGGGCGCTCGCCGCCACCGCCGCGGGTAGGACGGCCGCTGCGACCGGGGACGCCGGCGCGAGCCGCCGCCTGGGCCTGGCGCTCGGCGCGCGTGCCCGCGACCTCGCCCTTGTAGATCCAGACCTTCACACCGATCCGGCCGAAGGTCGTCTTGGCCTCGTAGAAGCCGTAGTCGATGTCGGCGCGCAGGGTGTGCAGGGGCACGCGCCCCTCGCGGTAGAACTCCGTGCGCGACATCTCGGCGCCGTTGAGGCGACCCGAGCACTGGATCCGGATGCCCTTGGCGCCCGAGCGCATCGTGGTCTGCATCGCCTTGCGCATGGCCCGGCGGAACTGCACGCGGCCGCTGAGCTGCTCGGCGACGCCCTGCGCCACGAGCTGGGCGTCGACCTCGGGGTTCTTCACCTCGAGGATGTTGAGCTGGACCTGCTTGCCGGTCAGCTTCTCCAGGTCGCCGCGGATGCGGTCGGCCTCGGCGCCGCGGCGGCCGATCACGATGCCGGGACGGGCCGTGTGGATGTCGACCCGCACCCGGTCACGGGTGCGCTCGATCTCGACCTTGGCGATGCCGGCGCGCTCCATGCCCTTGGACAGCAGGCGGCGGATCGCGACGTCCTCGCCGACGTAGGACTTGTACAGCTTGTCGGCGTACCACCGGGACTTGTGGTCGGTGGAGATGCCGAGGCGGAAGCCGTTCGGATGGATCTTCTGGCCCATCAGGCCTTCCCCTTCTTCCGGTTCTTGGGCTCGCCCTGCTTCTTGCCGCCCGCGGCCCTCTGGACCGGCTCGGGCCGCGGGGTCACGACGAGGGTGATGTGGCTGGTGCGCTTGAGGATCCGGGTGGCCCGGCCCTGCGCACGGGGGCGCCAGCGCTTCATGGTCGGACCCTCGTCGACCTGGCAGTTGCTGACGACCAGGGTCGCCCGCTCGAGGTCCTCGGTGGTCTCGGCGTTGGCGATGGCACTCTCCAGGACCTTGTAGACCGTCTGGGCGGCGGACTGCGGGGCGAACTGGAGCAGGGCCAGGGCGTCGTCGACCGGCAGCCCGTTGATCATCTGGGTCACGCGACGGGCCTTCATCGGCGTGATCCGCTGGTAACGCGCGCTCGCGTACGCACCCGGCTGGTCGCCGAGCAGCGACTCACGGCGGGCGCTGGAGCGCCGGCGCTCGGTCACAGGCATGTCTAGGTCTCCTCTTGCCATCGCCGCGTCAGCGGCGGCGGCCCTTCCGGTCGTCCTTCACGTGTCCGCGGTAGGTGCGGGTCGGGGCGAACTCCCCGAGCTTGTGGCCGACCATCGAGTCGGTCACGAAGACGGGCACGTGCTTGCGTCCGTCGTGCACGGCGATCGTGTGGCCGATCATGGCCGGGACGATCATCGAGCGACGCGACCAGGTCTTGATCACGTTGTGCGAGCCCTTGTCGTTCTCGACGTCCACCTTCTTCATCAGGTGGCCGTCGACGAAAGGGCCCTTCTTCAGGCTGCGCGGCATTGGTCAGACTCCTCAGCGCTTCTTGCCGGTACGACGACGACGGATGATCTGCTTGTCGCTGGCCTTGCCCTTGCGACGGGTGCGCCCCTCGGGCTTGCCCCACGGGCTGACCGGGTGGCGACCACCCGAGGTCTTGCCCTCACCGCCACCGTGTGGGTGGTCGACGGGGTTCATGACGACACCGCGGACGGTCGGGCGCTTGCCCTTCCACCGCATCCGGCCGGCCTTGCCCCAGTTGATGTTCGACTGCTCGGCGTTGCCGACCTCGCCAACCGTGGCGCGGCAGCGCACGTCGACGAAGCGCATCTCGCCCGAGGGCAGGCGCAGCGTCGCGCGCGAGCCCTCCTTGGCCACCAGCTGCGCGGAGTTGCCCGCGGAACGGGCGATCTTCGCGCCGCCGCCGGGGCGCAGCTCGATGCAGTGGATCGTGGTGCCGACCGGGATGTTGCGCAGGGGGAGGTTGTTGCCCACCTTGATGTCGGCGTTCGGGCCCGACTCCAGCAACGTGGCCTGGCGGAGGTCCTTGGGCGCCACGATGTAGCGCTTCTCGCCGTCCAGGTAGTGGAGCAGTGCGATGCGCGCGGTGCGGTTGGGGTCGTACTCGATGTGGGCGACCTTGGCCGGCACGCCGTCCTTGTCGTAGCGACGGAAGTCGATCAGCCGGTAGGCGCGCTTGTGACCGCCACCCTGGTGGCGCGTGGTGATGCGGCCCTGGTTGTTGCGACCGCCCCGCTTGGGCAGGGGACGGGTCAGCGACTTCTCCGGCGTGGTCCGGGTGATCTCGACGAAGTCGGCCACCGAGGAGCCACGACGGCCCGGGGTGGTCGGCTTGTACTTGCGGATGGCCATGTCTGGTTACCTCTCAAGCCCGGTCAGGAGACCGGACCTCCGAAGATGTCGATGCGGTGGCCCTCGGCCAGGCTGACGATGGCGCGCTTGGTGTCCTTGCGCTTGCCGAGCCCGGTGCGGGTGCGACGGGTCTTGCCCTGGCGGTTGATGGTGTTCACCGACACGACCTTGACGCCGAAGACCTTCTCGACCGCGATCTTGATCTCGGTCTTGTTGGCGTCGGGGCGCACCAGGAACGTGTACTTGTTGGCGTCGAGGAGCCCGTAGCTCTTCTCCGACACCACCGGTGCCAGCAGGATGTCGCGGTGGTCCTTGTGCAGGGTGCTCACTTCTCGCCCTCCTCAGCATCGGCGTCGGCAGCAGAGCCGCCGCCGGCCCGGGCGAAGCCGGCCGCCTCGGCGTCCTCGGCGGACTTGAAGTAGAACTCCGCCTCGGTCTGGTCGTACCACTGGCCGTCGGGCTCGTGGTACAGCCCCGAGTCGGCGTTGCCCTTGACCTCGTAGCCCTTGGGAGGGCCGCCGCTCTTCAGCGGCGCCTTGGCGCCCTTGGGAAGCACCGGCTTCGCGGCCACCTCGGCGACCTCGGTCGCCTCGGCCGGCTCGTCGAGCTGGGGCTCGGCCTTCTTCTCGGACTTCTTCTCGGCCTTGGCCTCGGGGGCCTCGGGCTCGGCAGCCGGGGCCGCCACGAGCGCCGCGGGACGGTCGCTGGACGACGCGGTGCCCCCGACGAACGCCTCGTAGGCGCCGCGGGTGAACACGACGTCCTCGGCGGCGAGCACGTCGTAGGTGTTGAGCTGGTCGACGGCGACGATGTGGGCCTCGACGGCGTTGCGCAGCGAGAGCCAGGTCACCGTGTCGGACCGCTCCAGGACGACCAGGAACCCGGCGCGTTCGGTGACCACGCCGCGCAGCGCGGCCAGCGCGGTCTTGGTCGACGGCAGGTCGCTGGACACCAGCGACTCCACGACATGGATCCGCCCGTCACGGGCCCGGTCGGACAGCGCGCCTCGCAGGGCGGCCGCGACCATCTTCTTGGGCGTGCGCTGGGCGTAGTTGCGCGGCTGCGGGCCGTGCACCACACCGCCGCCGGCGAACTGCGGCGCCCGGGTCGAGCCCTGGCGGGCGCGGCCGGTGCCCTTCTGCTTGTACGGCTTGCGACCGCCGCCGCGAACGGCACCGCGGGTCTTGGTCGAGTGCGTGCCCTGACGGGCAGCAGCCTGCTGGGCCACCACGACCTGGTGGATCAGCGGGATGTTGACCTCGACGTCGAAGATCTCGGCCGGCAGGTCCACCTCGACGACCGACGCTGCGGAAGCGGCGGACTTCGAGCTGGGCTTGGCGGCAGCCTTCTTCGTGGTGGTCGCCATGGTCAGGCCCCCTTCTGCGCGAGCTTGGCGGCCGTGCGGAGGACGACCAGACCACCCTTGGCGCCGGGAACGGCGCCCTTGAGCAGGATCAGGCCCTTCTCGGTGTCGACCGCGTGGACGACGACGTTCTGGGTGGTCACGGTCGCCTGGCCCATCAGGCCGGCCATCCGGACACCCTTGAAGACGCGACCGGGAGTCGCGCAGGCGCCGATCGAGCCCGGCTTGCGGTGGTTGCGGTGGGCGCCGTGCGACGCGCCGACCCCGTGGAAGCCGTGTCGCTTCATGACGCCCGCGAAGCCCTTGCCCTTCGTGGTGCCCGTGACGTCGATGACGTCGCCGGCGGCGAAGGTGTCGGCGGGCAGCTCCTGGCCGACGGTGTAGGACCCGGCGTCGGCCGTGCGGATCTCCGCGACGTGGCGACGCGGGGTCACCCCGGCCTTCGCGAACTGGCCGGCCTCCGGCTTGGTCACCTTGCGGGAGTCGATCTCGCCGAAGCCGACCTGGATGGCGTTGTAGCCGTCGTTCTCGGGCTTGCGGACCTGGGTGACCACGTTGGTCCCGGCCGCGACGACGGTCACGGGGACGACGCGGTTGTTCTCGTCCCACATCTGGGTCATGCCGAGCTTGGTGCCCAGCAGCCCCTTCACAGTGCGCTCAACTGTCATCGTCGGGCCTCAGAGCTTGATCTCGATGTCGACACCGGCGGGCAGGTCGAGGCGCATCAGGGAGTCGACGGTCTTCGGCGTGGGGTCGAGGATGTCGATCAGCCGCTTGTGGGTGCGCATCTCGAAGTGCTCGCGCGAGTCCTTGTACTTGTGGGGCGAGCGGATCACGCAGTACACGTTCTTCTCGGTCGGCAGCGGCACCGGGCCGGCGACCTTGGCACCCGTACGGGTGACCGTGTCCACGATCTTCCGCGCCGAGGTGTCGATCACCTCGTGGTCATAGGCCTTGAGCCTGATGCGGATCTTCTGTCCCGCCATAGGTCTCTCTCGTCCTTCGTGTCGTCCTGCGTGGCTCGTGCTGCCGGTCGTCGTCTTGCGCTCAGGCACCGCTGGTGTCCGACCCCCGAGGTCGGGCGTGTCGCGGGCCCCGGCACACAGATCTGCCTCGGGGAGGGACCTGCATGGTGTTGGTGGGGCGCCCGGCCACGGGGGCCGAGCCATCGGGTCTCCAGGTGCGGCGCGACGCACTGCGACAGCGAACCAGCGAGAGACGCGATTCAGAGGTCAAGGACGGCGCGCCCCGGCAACCCGCCGGAGCAACCGGACAATCCTGACAGATCACCCCTGCACCCGCAAAATCCGAAGGCGGCGGTCGCCCCCTCAGCGGCCGGGCCGGGCGATTCCGCGGTGCGGGGCGCCGCTTGTTTGACAGGATGGCCGAACGGCGCCCGATGCGGCTGCGTCTGAGTCCAGGAGGGGAGGCGGCCGTGTCGCAGGACCTGCCCCCGCCCCCCGGATGGCAGCCGCCCAGACCGCCGACGGGGCCGCCCGCGGGCTCCGGCTGGGGACAGCAGCAACCCGCTCCGCCGCCGGGCTGGAACCCCGCGCCGTACCCGCGCGTGGACGATCGCCGCGACCCCTACGCCGACTACTCCTACCCAGGCGGTGCGACGCCGCCCGGATACCCGCCTCCCCCGCCCGCCACCCTGCCCGTCGCGCACAAGCCGGGCGCGGTGCCGCTGCGACCGCTGGTGCTCAGCGACCTGTTCGACAGCGCGTTCAAGATCATCCGCTACAACCCCCGCGCCACCATCGGTGCGGCGGTGCTGGTGTCGGCTGTCGCCCTGGTCGTGCCGGTCGTGGTCGGTCTCGCCAGCGGCTCGGCCGGATCGCTCACCAGCCCGACGACGACCGACACCCTGACCGACACCCAGGTCGTGCGGCTGTTCGTGGCGTTCGGTGGTCTGCTCGGCGGCACCGAGCTCCAGTCGATCGGCCTGCTGTTCGTCTCCGGGATGATCGCGCACGTGACCTCCGCCGCCGCCGTCGGCCGCAGGCTGACGATGGCCGAGGCCTGGGCGGCGACCCGAGGCAAGCGGTGGCGCCTGCTGGGGCTCTCCCTGCTGCTGGGTCTTGGCGTGCTCCTGGTGACCGGCCTGGTCGTCGGCGCGGTGGTGCTGCTCGCGGTCGCCGCCCACCCGGCGATCGGTCTCGTCGTGGTGCTGGCGATCCTGCTGGGAGTCCTGCTCGTCGTGGGCTACCTGTGGTTCTGGGTACGCGTGCGGGCACTCGCCGTACCCGCGCTGATGCTCGAGCCGGTCGGGGTCTTCGGGGCGGTGCGGCGCGCCGTCCGCCTGACTCGTGACCAGTTCTGGCGGCTGCTGGGCCTACTGCTCCTCGTGACGCTGGTGGTCGGGGTCGCCGGTGGGATTCTCCGCGCGCCGTTCACCATCGCGGGCCAGGTCGTCCTGACCGGCTCGAACAACACCGGCGCGGGCCTGGCGGTCTACCTCCTGCTCACCGGGGTGGGCACGATCGTGTCCTCCGCGCTGCTGGAGCCGTTCTCCGCGACGGTGTCGGCGCTGCTGTACGTCGACCAGCGGATCCGCAAGGAGGCCTACGACGTCGAGCTGCTGGGCCGGGCCGGGATCCTGCCCTCCTGATGCACACGCCCGGCCCGCCCCTGCGTCCTTCCGGAGAGGAGGGACGGCACCTGCTCGAGCGCGAGCTGCTCCACGGCGAGTACCACCGTCAGCACCTGGTGGAGCGCGTGCTCGGCTGGCTGCTACGGCGTCTCGAGGGCGGCGTCGGGGCCGCTTCGGGCACCTCGGCGGTCACGACGCTGGTGACGATGCTCGTCGTCGCGGCGCTCGCGGTCGGGCTCGCGCTGCTCCTGACCCGGATACGTCGCGACCGCCGCGACAGCGTCCGCTCGGCCGTGGTGCTCGACGACCAGCGGCTCACGGCCGGCGAGCTGCGGGCGCGCGCGGAGGCCGCGTTCGCGCAGGGCCGCCTCCCGGAGGCCGTCGCCGACGCCTTCCGCGCGCTCGCGGTGCGGCAGGTGGAGCGCGGACGTCTGGCCGACCAGCCCGGCGCGACGGCGCGGGAGGTGGCCGCGCACCTCGCGTCGACCTACCCCGACCATGCCGCCGGGGTCGGGCACAGCGCGGACCTGTTCGACGCGACGCTGTACGGCCACCACCCGGTCGCCGTCGAGGACGCCGCCGGCATCCTGGCCCTGGACGACGCCCTGGCCGGTGCGCGATGAGGTGGCTGGTGCGTCACCGGGTCGCCGTCCTGGTCGGCGCGGCGATCGTGGTCGCCGTCGTCGGGTCGGCCTGGCTGGGCCGCGACAAGGTCACCTACGCGGCCGCCTTCGACCCGGGCAACCCCGACGGCAACGGCGCCCAGGCGCTGGCCCGGGTGCTCGACGCCCAGGGGGTCGACGTCGAGGTCGTGCGCTCTGCCGGGGCGCTCGACGACGCCACCACGGACGCCACCACCACGATCGTGGTCACCTCCAGCGGCGACCTCGGGCACTCCACGACCGCTCGGCTCCTCCAGGACCAAGGGGCCGCTCGGCTCGTGGTCGTGTCTCCGGGGCCGGCGCTGCTGACCGAGCTCGGCGTCGGCGACTTCCCCGCCACCGTCGAGCCGGGCACCTCGATCGCCGCCGGCTGCGCGGCGTACGACGGGCTGTCGGTACGGGTCGACACCGCCGACGCCTATCGCACGGCCGGCTGCTTCCGCTCTCCGGCCGGCGTCCTGGTGGCCCAGCCACGGGCGCGCCTGACCCTGCTTGGCGCACCGGCGATCCTCACCAACGACCAGGTCCTCGACGGCGACAACGCCGCGGTGGCCCTGCGGCTGCTGGGACAGCGGCACCGGCTCGTGTGGTACGTCCCCTCGCTGGCCGACCTGAACGGCGCCGACAGCGTCTCGGTCGGCAGCCTCCTGCCCGACTGGCTGGGGCCCGGACTCTGGCTGCTGCTCGTCGTCGGCGTGGCGACGATCGCCTGGCGTGGACGGCGCCTGGGACCGCTGGCGCGCGAGCCGCTGCCGGTGACGGTGAAGGCCGTCGAGACGACGCACAACCTCGGGCGCCTCTACCGTCGCTCGGGTGACCGCCACCATGCCGCGCAGGTGCTGCGCACGGCGGCGCGGCGGCGGCTGGCCGAGCGCCTCCACCTGCCACGGCGAGTCGACCCGGCCCGGCTGGTCGAGGACGTCGCGGCGCGCGCCGGCCGGACGACCGCCGAGGTCGACGCCCTGATCGGCCCCACCGCCCGTCCACCCCACGACGACCGGGAGCTGGCCGCCCTGGCCCAGCACCTGAGCGAGCTCGACAGAGAGGTGTCCCACCGATGACCACTTCGATCCCCCCGAGCGACGCAGGTCGCGACCCGCGCGAGCGACTCGGCGCCATCCGCGCCGAGGTGGGCAAGGCTGTCGTCGGGCAGGACGCCGCCGTGTCCGGGCTGCTGGTCGCGCTGCTGTGCGGCGGCCACGTACTCATGGAGGGCGTGCCGGGGGTGGCCAAGACACTGCTGGTGCGCAGCCTGGCAGCGGCCCTGTCGGTGCAGACCAGGCGCGTGCAGTTCACCCCCGACCTGATGCCGGGAGACATCACCGGGTCGATGGTGATCGACAGCCATCGCGGCGAGCTGTCGTTTCGCGAGGGCCCGGTCTTCACCAACCTGCTGCTGGCCGACGAGGTCAACCGGACACCACCCAAGACCCAGTCGGCCCTGCTGGAGGCGATGGAGGAGGGCCAGGTCAGCGTGGACGGCGTCAGCCACGCCCTGCCCCGCCCCTTCCTGGTCGCGGCCACCCAGAACCCCGTCGAGTACGAGGGCACCTACCCGCTCCCGGAGGCACAGCTCGACCGGTTCCTGCTCAAGGTGGTACTCCCCCTGCCGGAGCGCGGAGAGGAGCTGGAGATCGTGCGCCGTCACGCCACCGGCTTCGACCCTCAGGACGTCGTCGCCTCCGGCGTCAGCCCCGTGGCCGGCCCCGCGGACATCGAGGCCGGCCGGCGCGGCGTACGTGAGGTACAGGTCTCGCCCGAGGTCGCCGGCTACGTCGTGGACGTCGCACGCGCGACGCGCCAGGCGCCGTCCCTCGGGCTGGGTGCCAGCCCGCGCGGTGCGGTGGCGCTGATGCGCACCTCGCGCGCCTGGGCATGGCTCTCGGGTCGCGACTTCGTCACGCCGGACGACGTGAAGGCGCTGGCCCGCGCCACCCTTGCGCATCGCCTGTCGCTGCGGCCCGAGGCCGAGCTGGAGGGCGTCGAGGTGGACGCCGTGCTCGGCTCCGCGATGGCCTCGGTGCCGGTCCCCCGCTGAGAGACCGACGATGTCGATCACCGGACGCGTGCCGCCGCTGCTGCTCCTGGGGCTGCTGGCGGTCCTGGCGCGCCCGGCGCTCTCGACGCTCGCCCTGTGGCTGCTCGCGGTGGCGGCCCTGGTCGGGCTCGACCTCCTGCTCGCCCCCGCCCCTCGCAGGGTGTCGGCCGAGCGGCTGCCGGCCGGGCGGGTGCGCGCGGGCCACGAGGCGTCGAGCAGCGTCGCGGTGGAGAACACCGGGTCGCGTCGGGTCTCGCTGGTGGTGCGTGACGCGTGGCAGCCGTCCGCCGGTGCGCGCGGCAACCGACACCGACTCCGGCTGGCGGCCGGTGAGCGCGCTCTGCTCCTCACACCCCTGCACCCGACCCGGCGCGGCCTGCTCGCGGCGGAGGGGATCACGCTGCGCAGCCACGGACCGCTCGGGCTCGCGGCACGCCAGCAGACCCGCGAGGCGCCCGGCTCGATCCGCGCCGTCCCGCCGTTCGAGTCGCGCAAGCACCTGCCGAGCCGCCTGGCCCGGCTTCGCGAGCTCGACGGCCGCTCGGCGGTGCGGGTGCGGGGCCAGGGCACGGAGTTCGACTCACTGCGCGAGTACGTCGCCGGAGACGACGTCCGCTCGATCGACTGGCGGGCCTCCGCTCGCAACCGCAGCGTGGTGGTCCGGACCTGGCAGCCCGAGCGCGATCGCCGGGTGGTGCTGGTCCTGGACACCTCCCGGGTCTCGGCCGCCCGGGTCGAGGACGTCCCGCGGCTCGACTCGGCGATGGAGGCTGCCCTGCTGCTCACCGCCCTGGCAGCGCGGGCGGGTGACCGCGTGGACCTCGTCGCGGGCGACCATCGGGTCCGCACCCGGCTGCGGCTGGCCGGGGCGCGCGACGCCGTGAGCCGCCTCGAGGACGCCCTGGCTCGGCTGACACCCGAGATCGCCGAGGCCGACTGGACCGCCCTGGCCGGAGCCGTCCAGTCGCTGGGACGGCAGCGAGCCCTCGTCGTCCTGCTGACCCCGCTGGAGCCGTCGGCGGTGGAGGAGGGCCTGCTGCCCGTGCTGCCGGTCCTGGTCTCGCACCACCGCGTGGTCGTGGCCTCCGTGCGCGACCCCGAGCTCGAGCGGCTCACCCAGGCGCGCTCCGGGCTCGACGAGGTGTACGCCGCGGCCGCGGCCGAGCAGGCGCTGGCGCGGCGAGGGTCGACCGCGGAGCTGCTCGAGACCCTCGGCGTCACCGTGCTCGACGTCTCCGCCGACGCGCTGCCACCGGCCCTGGCCGACCACTACCTCGCGCTCAAGGCCCGCGGCCTCCTCTGACCCGTTGAGTTGGCCCTCCGGGCCGACTCAACGAGCGAGCTCAGGCCTGGGTGATGGCGCGGTCGTCGAGGAGCAGCGGGTCGACGTCGCCGGTGTGGCCGAGCAGGAACGCCCGGCGGCCGAGCACGAAGACGTAGGCCAGGAACGTCGCCTCGGCGAGCACGCCGATCGCGATCCGCCCCCAGGTCGGCAGCGAGGACGGCGTGACGAAGGCCTCGATGCACCCGCTGACGGCGAGCACCCCGGCCAGGCCGACGGCGACGGTGGCCGCCGTCCGGCCCTCGCGGGCGAAGGACTGCGCGCGCGTCAGGTCGCCGGGCTCCACCCACGCCCAGAAGAGCCGCAGCCCGACCCCGCCGGCGACGAACACCGCGGTCAGCTCCAGCATGCCGTGCGGGAGGATCAGGCCCCAGAACTGCGCCGCGTGCCCGTGCCGGGTCATGATCGAGCCGATCACGGCCAGGTTCGCGATGTTCTGGAACAGCAGGTAGAGGACAGGCACCCCGAGCACGCCGAGCGACAGGCAGAGAGCGGAGACCCAGACGTTGTTGGTCCAGACCTCCGCGGCGAAGTGCGAGGCGGCGTACTGGCTGTAGTAGCCCGAGAAGTCGTGGTTGACCAGCTGGTCGACCTGACGCGGGGAGAGCATGGTCTGCTCGACGTCGGGGTGGTGGAGCAGCCACACCATCATGACCGCGGTCGCCACGACGTTGCCGGCGAGAGTCCCGAGCCACCACCACCGCAGGCGGTACAGCGCGGCCGGGAACCTCTCCACCACGAACGAGCGAACGCCGTCCCAGGTGCTCCCCCGGGCGCGGCCCGCGCGGTTCCTGGCCCGGCTCAGCAGCAGCGACAGGTAGGTGACCACGGTCGCGTCGGGGGACGTCGTACGCACCATCGACAGGTGGGTGGCCACACGCTGGTACCGCTCGACCAGCTCGTCGCTCTCGCGGCCGTCGAGACGGCGCTGCCGCGCGAGCGCGTCGAGCCGCTGCCACTCCGCGTGGTTCGCGAGCACGAACGCGTCCAGGTCCACGAGACCGAGCCTAAACTCGAGCCGATGTCCGCACCGGAGTTCGCGATGCTCACGCCCGACGATCTCGTCACGGGCGAGGCCGTCGCGCTCGACCTGCCGGCGGCCTCGGTGGGCATCCGCATCCTGTCCGGCCTCATCGACATCGTCGCGCTCGGCGCGCTCGCGTTCGCCGTCCTCTTCGCCGCTCTCGTGGCAACCAGCCATGCCGACGGGGCGTTGCAGCACGTCGCCCTGGTCTGCTCGCTGATGGCGGTGTTCCTGGTGTACCCGACGGCGATGGAGACCCTGACTCGCGGCCGCTCCCCCGGCAAGCTGGCGCTGGGGCTGCGGGTGGTCCGCGACGACGGCGGGACGGTCACCGCGCAGCAGGCGTTCGTGCGGGCGATGGTCGCGATCCCGGAGATCTACGTCCTCAGCGGCGGGCCGGCGTTCTTCAGCTGTCTGGTCAGCTCGCGCGGCAAGCGGCTCGGCGACTACGCCGCGGGCACCTACGTCGTACGGGACCGGATGGCCCTCCGGCTCCCGCCACCGGTGCCGATGCCGCCGGTCCTGGCCGGGTGGGCCGAACGCGCCGACCTCCGTACGCCGCCCGTGGGGCTGACGCTGGCGACCCGCCAGTTCCTCACCCGGTTGCCGACCCTCGACCCGGCGTCGCGTGACCGGATCGGGGCGATGCTGGCCGACCGGATGTCGGCCTACGTCGCGCCACCTCCCCCACCAGGGACGACGTCGTGGGACTTCCTCGCCGCGATGTCGGCCGCACGACGTGATCGAGACCTCGACCGGCTACGCCGCGACAGCGCGCTCCGCGCGCGCCTGGCTCGTCGGTGAGCGAACGGCATCTGCGGGCGCCCGGCGACGTCCTCGTGCACCTGCGCCGCGCGCGCGACCACGCCGACCGCCACTACGCCGAGCCGCTGGACCTGGCCGCACTGGCCCGCGTCGCCGGGCTGAGCGAGTTCCACTTCCACCGCCTCTTCGCCGCGACGTACGGCCGTACTCCGGCCGCGTACCTGTCGGAGCGCCGGATCGAGCGCGCCCAGGACCTGCTGCGGGCACCAACCTGACCGTCACGGAGGTGTGCCACGCCGTCGGCTTCTCCAGCCTGGGCTCGTTCAGCAGCAGCTTCCGGCGGATCGTGGGCGAGTCGCCGCGCGAGTCCCAGCAGCGCTACGCCGGGCGGTGCGCCGCACATCCCCGGGTGCTTCGTCTTCATGTGGGGCCTGGCCGAGCGGTCCGCAAGCGAGGAGAAGCGGCCGGCCGACGAGCGGCCCTAGCGTGGGCCCGTGATCTCCAACATCGCCATCGTCAGCGTCTTCGTGAAGGACATCGACGAGTCTCTGCGCTTCTACACCGACGTCCTCGGCTTCAGGGCGGCCGACGACGTGACCATGGGCGACGACCGCTGGTGCACGGTGGTGCATCCGCAACAGCCGGAGCTGGCCGTCCACCTGACCACGCCCGGCCCCCCGCTCTCCCCCGAGCTCCAGGAGGCCATCCGGCGTGCCGAGGACGACGGTGGCACGCCCGGGCCGGGGCTCAACGTCGACGACTGCCAGGCGACCTATGACGAGCTGGTGGCCAAGGGCGTGGAGTTCATCCAGCCTCCGTCGGACCGTCCGTACGGCGTCGGGCCCTGTGCCGGGACAACTCCGGCAACTGGCTGGTCCTGGTGGAGCAGAAGCTCAGCCACGGCGACGCACACACGTGAGTCGCCAGGCGAATACATTGCCGACCATGATCGATCGCGAGCGCATCGCCGTACTCCGAGCCGACGAGGAGCGCCGCTTCGTCGAGACGCATCCGAAGTCGCAGGCGCTCGCCGAGGAGGCGGGCGAGTCGCTGCTGGCCGGCGTCCCGATGCCGTGGATGACCCGCTGGGCCGGCTCGTTCCCGGTCTTCCTCGAGTCGGCGTCCGGAGCGCGGCTGGTCGACGTCGACGGCCTCGAGTACGTCGACCTCTGCCTCGGTGACACCGGCGCGATGACCGGCCATGCCCTGCCCGCGGTCGCCGACGCGGTGGCGCGGCGGGCGAGGCAGGGCATCACGACGATGCTGCCCACCGACGACGCGATCTGGGTCGCCCAGGAGCTGGCGCGCAGGTTCGGCCTCCCGCAGTGGCAGTTCGCGATGACCGCGACAGATGCGAACCGCTTCGTGCTCCGCTTCGCCCGCCACCTCACCGGGCGGCCGCGGGTCGCGGTGATGGACTGGTGCTACCACGGCACCGTCGACGAGGCCTTCGCCACCCTCGACGGCGACCGCGTCGTCCCGAGGCCGGGGCTGCTCGGCGCACCCGTCGACGTAGCCCAGACGACCGCGGTCCTGCCGTTCAACGACCTCGAGGCGGCTGAGCGCCGACTGGCGGCGGGCGACGTGGCGTGTCTGCTCATGGAACCGGCCCTGACCAACATCGGCATCGTGCTGCCCGAGGACGGCTACCTCGCCGGCATCCGCGAGATCACCCGCCGACACGGCGTCCTGCTCGTGATCGACGAGACCCACACCCTGTGCGCCGGCCCGGGTGGGGCGACGTCCGCGTGGGGTCTGGAGCCGGACCTGCTCGTGGTCGGAAAGCCGATCGCGGGAGGAGTGCCGTTGGCGGCCTACGGCATGACCGCTGAGGTCGCCGACCGGCTGCGAGAGCCGATGCTGGGTCACGAGATCGACGTCGCCGGCGTCGGCGGCACCCTGACCGCCAACGCGCTGGCCCTCGCGGCGGCACGTGCGGCGCTCTCGTCGTCCCTGCGCGAGGAGGACTTCGCCCTGGCGGTCCCGCTGGCGGAGCGGTTCACCGACGGGGTCGCCTCGGTCATCGCCGAGCACGGCCTGCCGTGGACCGTCCAGCGCCTGGGGTGTCGGGCCGAGTACTGGTTCTGCCCGCCGCCACGCAACGGCGCCGAGGCCGCTGCCGCCGTCGACGAGGAGCTGGAGGGACTGTTACACCTGTTGGCGCTGAACCGCGGCGTGCTGCTCACGCCGTTCCACAACATGGCGCTGTTCTCGCCGCAGCACAGCACGGACGACGTCGACCTGCACACCGCGGTGTTCGGTGAGGCGGTGGCCGCGCTCGTGGGCTGAGCGGCCCTCAGCGCGTGAGGAAGAAGCTCGAGAAGATCGCGCCGCCGAAGAGGACCACCACGAGCAGGAACCCCAGCGACAAGACCAGCAGCGCGGTGGAGACGATGCCGAGGATGCGTCCGACGCAGGCCTCGGTGCGTCCACCCCAACGACCGCCCGAGGAGTCGATCTCGCGGACGACGGTGTTGCCGATCCCCCACGCGAACGGGCCGACCAAGCCGCACACCACGATGCCGAGAACTCCGAGCACGAGCACCGTCGTCGCCTGCGGGTGGTTGGGCGGCGGGGGACGGTAGCCGCCGTAGCCCTGACCGAAGCCCGGCGGACCGGAGCCCGGCGGATCCTGCCCAGGCGGCGGCTGTGTCGTCATGGCGGGCATTGTGGCAGGCCGGCGACTGCATCAGAGGCTGCGCCGGTCCCTCCATCGAGCCCGTGCACCGGCTGGACTTCCTGGCCTCTGTTGGCACTTCTTGGGGGTTGCAACGGCCAGGAAGTGCCAAATCCCCCGCTTCAGCGGGGGATTTGGCAAGCAGCGACCGGAAGATCGGAGGGGAGGCATGGTCCGGGGCCTCGTCTCTTGCCCGGGCCCGCGCGCCGACCTACCGTCGTGGCATGGCCGGAGTGGCCGTTGGTGTCTTCTACCTGATCCTGATCATGGTGGCGATGGTGGCCGGGGTCTGGGTGCTTGCCCACGCCACCGGGGTCGTGGTCAGCCACCCCAGGCACCCGCGCTCACCGGCGACCACCGCGGCGATGCCGCCGGGCATGCCGATCGAGCGGATCGCTGCCGACCTCCGCCGGATCCGGCCGCAGGCACTCCGGTCGGAGCCGGGGATGCCGATGGCCCGGCGGGTGGCGATCGTCGCGGCGTACGACGACGTACTGCTGGACGCGTGCCGCGCCCTGGAGGTCCCCACCGAGCTGAGTCGCCTCACCGACCCGCTCGAGCGCGAGAGCGAGCGGCTGCGGACCGAGGCCGAGCTGGCGCGTGCAGGGGTGGACCTGTCCTAGGGAAGTGACGCGACTAGGCCGGCAGGCGGGTGAAGCACAGGTCGGTGATCGTCCGTCCGGCCGCCAGGCCCTTGCGCTCGAACTTCGTGACCGGCCGCTCCTCCCAGCGCGGCACCACCCCGCCGGCGAGCAGCGGCTCGGCGCCGAGCAGGGCTGCCATCTCCTCGGCGTAGCCGGTCCAGTCGGTGGCCAGCCGCCACCGCGCTGCGGGGGCGAGGCGCGAGGCCGCGAGCGCGACGAAGCTCGCCGACACCAGGCGGCGCTTGTGATGGCGCGTCTTCGGCCAGGGATCGGGGAAGAACGTCCAGAGCTCGGCCAGACTCCCCTCCGCGATGTGGCTCTCGAGCATCCAGACGGCGTCGACCGAGCAGAAGCGGACGTTGTCCGCGCCCGCTGCCGACACCTCCGCCAGTGCCGAGGCGACGCCGGGCCGCCAGACCTCGAGGGCGAGGACGTCGTCGTCGGGGCGGGCCGCGGCCAGCACGCCGGTGGCCTCCCCCACGCCCGAGCCGATCTCGACGACCAGGGGCGCCCGCCGGCCGAACCAGTCGGCAAGGCCGAACCCGGGGTCGTCGAGCGCGTCGTCGGGGATGACCCACGCGTCGTGGTGGGCGTCCCACGCGGCCTGCTGGCGCGGGGTGAACCGGCTTCCGCGCCGGGAGTAGCTGAGCACCTCGCGCATCCGCCGACCGTCGTCGGTGAAGGTGAGGTGAGGCCGCGCGGGGGGCGTCGGGCGCTGCTCCGGGACCATCGGGCCATTGTCCCCGGTCACGACCGGTGCGACGTACTAGGGTCGCGGCGTGATCGACCCCCGCGAGCTGTGGGACTTCGACGATGCCAGCGCCTCCGGCGAGCGGTTCCTGGACGCCGCCGAGGGTGCCTCGGAGCCCGACCGGACCTCCTGGCTCACGCAGTACGCCCGCGCCCTCGGGCTGCTGGAGAGGTACGACGAGGCGACCAAGGTGCTCGACCGACTCCACGCGGGGGCACCCGAGGCCGCGACGTACCTCGCCCTCGAGCGCGGCCGGGTGCTGCACTCGTCGGGCCGCGCCGAGGAGTCCCGACCGCACTTCGAGAGCGCCGTGGCGGTGGCCCAGGGCGCCGGGCTCGAGGCGTTGGAGGTCGACGCCAGGCACATGGTGGCCCTGGCGGCTCCACCCGAGGAGCAGCTCGCGCTGAACGAGGCCGCCTTGGCGGTCGCCCGCGCTGCCACCGACCCCCGGGCCCGCGACTGGGACGCCTCCCTGCTCAACAACATCGGGATGACGTACGCGGGCGCCGGCGACTTCGAGGCCGCGCTGACGGCGTTCGAGCGGGCCCTGGCCGCTCGCGAGCGCATCGGCGACCCCGGCGGCATCCGGGTCGCGCAATGGATGATCGGCTGGACCTACCGCAACCTGGGACGCCGCGACGAGGCGCGCGCGATCCAGCTGGCGTTGAAGCGTGAGCTCGACGCCGGCGGACACGGTGACGAGTACGTCGACGAGGAGCTCGCCCTGCTCGCCGACTAGACACGGCTACGGCAGGGAGTAGCTCAGCTCGTAGGTATGGGCGCCCTCGTCGATCGTCAGCTCGAGGGATCCGGCGATGCCGGCCAGCGCATCGGTGCCCGAGCCGGGCACGACGAGGTAGTCGAGGCGTTGGTCGCCGTCGTGCATCACCCCGAGCTGCTGGAGAGCAAAGGCCCCCGCGTGCCCGTCGAGCACGCCTTCCACGACCTCCAAGGCGACGTAGCCGGCGCGACCACCGGCGGGGTCGCCCGCCGACAGCATGTGGCCGCGACTCGTGCCGGACAGGTCTCCGGACCAGGTCTTGGCCAGGGCGAAGCGGCCGATCGCCTCATCACCCGTCTCAGGAGTGATCGTGACCTCGAACGTGCCCCTCGCCATCCCACTCATGAGCCGAGCATGTCAGGGCGCTCCGACAATGCGATGCCCGCGGCCCGTGCCGGCTCGGCGTACGCCGCGGCGAGCGAGGCGGTCGACTCGTGGGCGTTCAGGCCGCTCGGGTTGGGCACGACCCAGAGGTCGGCGCCATCGAGGCCCTCGGGCTGACGACCGGGCGCGGCGCCTCGGCATCCGAACGCCGAGCGGTACGCCGTGATCCCGAGCACCGCCACCACGCGCGGCCGGTGCACCCCGACGAACCGCTCGAGGCGGACTCGGCCCCCGCGCAGCTGGTCGGCGGTGAGCTCGTCCGCCCGCGCGGTCGCGAAGGGCACGAGGTTGGTGATGCCCACGTGGCGCGTCAGCAGCGTCTCGAGGTCGGCCTCGGTCATCCCCGCCCTGCCGTCGGCCGGCGGGTCGAGCAGCCCCGCGGCGACGAGGGCGGGCCGGAAGCGGTTGCCGGGGTTGCCGAAGTGGATCTGGGTGGCGGCGGTCCTGAGTCCGGGGTTGATCCCGACGAAGACCAGCCGCACCCCGGGACGTACGAGGTCGGGCAGCTCCGCTCCGCGATAGGACTCCAGCTCCGCCCGGGTGTACCGCGCCATGGGCTCAGCCTTTCACGGCGTACCCCCGGCGGACGGGCGGGCGCCCGGAGACCGGGGCGTAGCTGTCGAAGCCCGACTCGAGCACGCCCTCGCCGCCGGTGAGATCGGGGAGCTGGCGCTGAAGCTCGTGCAGTCTGGCCGCGGGCATGCGCACCCCGATCCTGGTCAGGTCACCGGCCGAGCGCTGGTCGAGCAGCTCGGCACCCCAGCGGGTCACGACCCGCTGCACGCCGTTCGCCGAGTCCGTGGGAATCTCGAGGGTGACCAGGAGGATCGGCTCGCACACCCGGACCCCGGCTCGCGTCAGGGCCTGGCGCACGACCAGCGGCACCAGCCTCCGGAAGTCGTGCGCAGTCGGCATGGGACCGCGCTTCGACGGCGGACCGTCGGCGAGGGTGTAGCCGATCTCGGTCACCGTGACACGGCAGTCGGTCACCTCCCAGCCGAACAGACCGTGCGCGAGCGTATGGGCCACGTGTCGCTGCATGACCGAGGCGAACCCCTCGGGGCTCCGGTAGAGGAACAACGGCATCTGGGTCCCGACCACCTCGAGGTCGAAGCGGAGACCGGAGCCGGGGAGTCCCGGGGCGATCCGCAGACCTAGCGTCGCGTGGTGCGGGTTGGACGACGTGTTGTACCGCTCCAGGGCCCTGCCGACGCGGCGCGGCCGCTCCACGTGCACCACGCTGGCGTCGGAGAACACCGCCTCGACGCCGTGCTGCTCGGCGAGCGTGGCCGCGAGGACCTCCTGCTGGACCCGGCCGTACAGCGACACCACGACCTGGCCGTCGTCGTCGCTCCTCGCGTCGATCAGGGGATCCTGGTCGGCGAGGGACGCGAGCGCGGCCCGGAGCGCGGGGCCCTGCTCGGGTCGTGCCGCGGACACCGACGCCTCCAGCGTGGGGGGCGCGAAGTGATGGTCGAGGACCGTGCGAGCGACCCCGAGGTCGTCGCCGACCCGGACGGCTGCCAGGCCCTGGAGCCGGGCGATCTGTCCGGCGCCGGCCTGGCTCGTACGGACCCATCGGCCGGCCTCGAAGAGCTCGACGCCGGCCACCTTGCCGACCCGCCCACCCGGCAGCAGGAGCCGCTGCCGGGCGCCGACCGAGCCGGTGAACATCCGGACGTAGGCGATCTTCTCGCCGGCGACGCCCCGCTCGACCTTGAACACGCGTCCAGACGGCTCGCCCGAGACGCTCGTGACCGAGGTGGGCAGGAGCGCCGAGATGCCGAGCATCAGCTCGGGCACCCCGGCCCCGGTGGCCGCCGACCCGGCGAAGACCGGATGCAGGACGCCGGCCCGCGTCTGTGCCGAGGCTTCGGCGAGCAGCTGCTCCGGCGTACGCGTGCGGCCGTCGACGTAGGCCGCGAGCAGGGAGTCGTCGTGCTCGGCGAGTGCCACCGTCTCACGCTCGCGGAACGCCTCGTCGTCAGGCCGGTACGACGTGAACGTCGCCGCCCGCGACCCGAGCCCGGCGGCGGTGCCCATCGGCAGCACGTCGGCGGTGAGCCGCGTCCGGATCGACCGCAGGACGGCGTCGAGGTCTGCCCCCACACGGTCGATCTTGTTGACGAAGAGGAGCGTGGGGACGCCGAGGCGCCGTAGCGCTCGCATCAGGATCCGCGTCTGCGGCTGGACGCCCTCGACCGCGGACAGCACCAGCACGGCACCGTCGAGCACGCCCAGGACGCGCTCGACCTCGGCGATGAAGTCCGGGTGGCCGGGAGTGTCGACGAGGTTCACCGCGGTCTCGCCGAGGATGAGCCCGACGACCGCGGACTTGATCGTGATGCCCCGTCGGCGCTCGAGCGCCAAGGTGTCGGTCTGGGTGGTGCCGGAGTCGACCGACCCCGGCTCGTCGATGACCCCCGCGAGGTGCAGGAGCCGCTCGGTGAGAGTGGTCTTACCGGCGTCGACGTGGGCGAGGATGCCCAGGTTGAGAGAGCGAGGTTGCGTGCGCACGCAGGGTCCCTTCGCGGAGGCGGAAACGGGCGGGAGCGTGCGCTGCTCGCATCTCGGTGCCTCCTCGGGGGGTGCGTGACCGGGACCTCCGGCTCGGCCCCACGGTACGGCGTACCGGCGCGTCGTTCCACGGGTTTCCGTAGGAGCCCGGCATGCCGCCACGTCGCCACAGCGGCTCCCTGCCGGTGGCCGCGCTGGTCACCTCGCTGGAGCTGTTCCTCGACCTGCTCTTCGCCTTCACCATCACCGAGCCGACCGAGACCGTCGGCCTGGGCGAGTCGGGCGGTGACGGGCCGGTCGGCGCCGCTGCTGATGGTGCTGCGGTGGATGTACGGCGGCTACGCCTGGCCACCAACGCCGCTCCCCCGGTGACCTCGCGGCGCCCGTCTGGCTCCGGCACCCGGCCCGACTCCCTTCGTGCCCACCCCACCGAGCCCACCCTGATGACATCGGTCGGACTTCCTGGCCTCTGTTGGCACTTCTTGGGGGTTGCAACGGCCAGGAAGTGCCAAATCCCCCGCTTCAGCGGGGGATTTGGCAAGCAGCGCAGCGACCCACCCGAGCCAAGCCCACAACAGAAACGGCCCCGGACCTTGCGGTCCGGGGCCGTGCTGAGGTGCCGTGCTGGTGGCTGCTGACGCAACCGGGTCAGGCGAGGGTCACTTGCTGATCTTGGTGACCCGGCCGGCGCCGACGGTGCGGCCGCCCTCGCGGATGGCGAAGCGCAGGCCCTCCTCCATGGCGATCGGCTGGATGAGCTCCACCGCCATCTCGGTGTTGTCGCCCGGCATGACCATCTCGGTGCCCTCGGGGAGGGTCACCACGCCGGTCACGTCCGTGGTCCGGAAGTAGAACTGCGGGCGGTAGTTGTTGAAGAACGGCGTGTGCCGGCCGCCCTCCTCCTTCGACAGGATGTAGACGCTGGCGTCGAAGTTGGTGTGGGGCGTGGTCGTGCCGGGCTTGATCACGACCATCCCGCGCTCGACGTCCTCACGCTTGGTGCCGCGCAGCAGCAGACCGACGTTCTCACCGGCCTGGCCCTCGTCGAGCAGCTTGCGGAACATCTCGACGCCGGTGACCGTCGACTTCTGCGAGGTGTCGCGGATGCCGATGATCTCGACCTCCTCGTTGATCTTCACGATCCCGCGCTCGATGCGGCCGGTGATGACCGTGCCGCGGCCGGTGATGGTGAAGACGTCCTCGACGGGCATCAGGAACGGCTTCTCGGTGTCCCGCTCGGGGGTCGGGATGTAGGAGTCCACGGCGTCCATGAGCTCGCTGACGGTGGCACCCCACTTCTCATCGCCGTTGAGCGCCGGGAAGGCCGCGACCTTGACCACGGGGATGTCGTCGCCCGGGAACTCGTACTCGGAGAGGAGCTCACGGACCTCCATCTCGACGAGCTCGATGAGCTCCTCGTCGTCGACCATGTCGCACTTGTTCAGCGCGACCACGATCGCGGGCACGCCGACCTGACGGGCGAGCAGCACGTGCTCACGCGTCTGCGGCATCGGGCCGTCGGTGGCGGCGACCACGAGGATCGCGCCGTCCATCTGCGCCGCGCCGGTGATCATGTTCTTGATGTAGTCGGCGTGACCGGGGCAGTCGACGTGTGCGTAGTGCCGCGCCTCGGTCTGGTACTCGACGTGCGCGATCGAGATGGTGATGCCGCGCTGCCGCTCCTCAGGCGCCTTGTCGATCTCGTCGAAGGCGTAGAAGGGGTTGAGGTCGGGGTGCTGGTCGTGCAGGACCTTCGTGATCGCCGCGGTCAAGGTCGTCTTGCCGTGGTCGATGTGACCGATCGTGCCGATGTTGACGTGCGGCTTGGTCCGCTCGAACTTCGCCTTAGCCACTGTGGGCTCCTCCTGTTGTTGTCACTTGACTCGTTGATTCTGCTGCAATGCCGACGTCCGGCCAAATGCCCCCGCATGGGCGGGGGCACCCGTTGGCGACTACTCGCCGCGAACCTTCTTGACGATCTCGTCTGCGATGCCCGATGGGACCTCGGCGTACGAGTCGAACTCCATCGAGTACGACGCCTGGCCGGAGGTCTTGGACCTCAGGTCTCCGACGTACCCGAACATCTCCGACAGTGGCACGAGTGCGTTGATGACCATGTCACCGTGACGCTCCTCCTGCGACTGGATCTGACCGCGACGGCTGTTGATGTCGCCGATGACCGTGCCCAGGAAGGTGTCGGGGGTGATCACCTCGACGGCGAACATCGGCTCCAGGAGAACGGGCTTGGCCATCCGCGCGGCCTCCTTGAACGCCTGGTTGCCGGCGATCTTGAAGGCCAGCTCGGAGGAGTCGACGTCGTGGTAGGCGCCGTCCTCGAGCGTGAACCTCACGTCGACCATCGGGTAGCCGGCGAGTCCGCCGAACTCCATGGCGTCCTGGCCGCCCTGGTCGACCGACGGGATGTACTCGCGCGGGATGCGACCACCGGAGACGTTGTTCACGAACTCGTAGCCGGCACCCTGACCGGTCTCGGGGTCGACGTTGGGGCCGAGCGAGATGACGACCTTGGCGAACTGGCCCGAGCCACCCGTCTGCTTCTTGTGGGTGTAGCCGTGGTTGACGATCTCCTTGCGGAGCGTCTCGCGGTAGGCGACCTGCGGCTTGCCGACGGTCGCCTCGACGTTGAACTCGCGCTTCATCCGGTCGACGAGGATCT
>NZ_DATAVI010000033.1:0-38212 GCF_036267815.1 Nocardioides sp.
CACTTGGGGGCGCCATTCCTCCCACCTCGCGGGGCCATTCCTCCCACCTCGCGGGGGGTCAGACGCCGGTGGCGTGCTCCAGGGCGGTCAGCTCGGTGTCGAGGTGGGTCAGCAGCCGCTGGAGGTGGGGCAGGGTGCGCCGGCAGCCGGTCAGACCGAAGGCCATCTGGTCGGCGTAGGAGTTGCAGGTGATGTTGAGAGCCATCCCGTCGATGGGGATCGACAGGGGGTAGGTGCCGAGCAGGCGCATGCCGTTGAAGTACTGGGTGGTGCGCGGGCCGGGCACGTTGCTGATGATCAGGTTGTAGGGAGGCCTCACGACGCCACCCATCCGCAGCATCGGGCCGAGGATCGCCGGCGCCTGACCCAGGGCGCTCATCGCCAGGATCTGCACCGGCGTCATCTCCGCCAGGGCTCGCTTGCCGTCGACCATGGACTCGTGGACGGCGCGCAGCCGCTCGGCGGGGTCGACGAGGTCGGTGCCGAGCTTGACCATCACCGACCCGAGCGCGTTGCCGCCGTGGGCGGAGGCGATGTGCGACTCCTTGGCCCGCAGCCCGATCGGGACCATCGAGACGAGCGTGGTGTCGGGCAGCGCGTCCAGCTCCAGCAGGTAGGTGCGCATGGCCCCGCTGCACATCGCCAGCACCACGTCGTTCAGCGTCGTCCCGGTGGCCCTGCCGACCGCGCGCAGCCGCTCCAGCGGCCAGTCCTGCGCGGCGAAGCGACGCGCGGCGGTGATCGGCTGGTTCAAGATGGTGCGGGGCGCGTAGAGCGCGAGCGCCGACGTCTCGTTGCGCAGCGACTTCGAGAGCGTCTTGATCAGGGCCCCGGGGAGACCGGCGGCCTCGGCGCTGATGCCGAGCGCCGCGCGCATCGCCTGGAGGGGTACGTCGGACAGCGAGCGCTCGGCCTCCTCGCGCACCTCGCGTGCCTTGGCCGTCGTCGGCTTGCTCTCCCAGGGCGCCGGCATGCCGGCGCGGTCGGGGTCGCTGGTCAGGATGCTCTGGAGCAGGCGCATCGCCGAGACGCCGTCGACCAGCGCGTGGTGGAGCTTGGCGTACATCGCGACCCGGCCGTCGCGCAGGCCCTCGATGAGGTGCCACTCCCACAGCGGGCGCTCGATGGCCAGGCGCGTGGAGTGCAGCCGGGAGCACAGCTCCAGCAGCTCGCGCACGCGGCCCGGCTTCGGCAGGGCGCTGTGCCGCACGTGGTACTCGATGTCGAACTCGTCATCCTCACGCCAGACGTACTGCCCGCCGGTGCGCACCGAGCGCACCGGGTGCTTGAGGAACAACGGCGCGATGTCGTCGGACTCCCGGAACTGGGTGTAGAGGTCGTGCACGAAGTTCCGGCCGGCGCCCTCGGGCTTCTCGAAGAGCTGGAGGCCCCCGACGTGCATCGGCATCCGGCGGTTCTCCGCCAGCAGGAACGCCGCGGCCGTCGGGTCGAGGGGCTGCACCATGTCGCCGATCCTTGCACGGCCGGTGAGTCGGCGGGGCGTGCGAGGATCGCGGCATGCAGGCCCAGCCGTGGGAGGGCGCGATCGAGCGCGGGCGCACCTCGCTGGCGACCCGCCTCGACCGCTGGCGCACCCGTCGCTGGGCGATTGCCCAGTGCGCGGTGGCGGCGGGCGCCGCGTGGTGGCTGGCCCAGCACGTCCTCGGTCACGCGACCCCGTTCTTCGCGCCGGTCGCGGCCGTCGTCTCGCTCGGTACGTCGTACGGCCAGCGCCTGCGCCGGGTCGCCGAGGTCGCGGTCGGGGTCGCCCTCGGCGTGTTCGGCGGCGACCTGCTGGTGCAGGTGATCGGGAGCGGTCCCTGGCAGATCACGCTGGTGGTCGGGCTCCAGATGATGGCCGCGGTGCTGCTCTACGGCGGCCAGGTCTTCGTCACCCAGTCGGCGGTCCAGGCGGTCGTGGTCACCACCCTGCTCGCGGGCACCGGGGCCGCCTTCACCCGCTGGACCGACGCGCTCGTGGGTGGTGTCGTCGCGCTGGCCGCCGCGACCGTCGTGCCGGCCGCGCCGCTACGGCGTCCGCGCGAGCAGGCGGCGAAGGTGGTGCGCAAGATCCGCGACCTGCTCCACGCCGCGGCCGAGGTGATGACGGCCGGCGAGCTCGACCCGGCCATCGACCTCCTCGCCGAGGCCCGCGCCACCGACCACCTCATCCGCGAGCTCCAGGACGCCGCGGACGAGGGTCTCGACGTGGTGGCCTCCTCGCCGTTCCGCATCCGCCACGCGCCGGGCCTGCGGAAGATGGCCGAGCTGGTCGAGCCCCTCGACCGTGCCCTGCGCAGCACCCGCGTGCTCGTCCGGCAGTGCGCGGTGGCTGCCTACCGGCGTCAGCCGATCCCGTCGTCGTACGCCCTGGTGGCCGAGGAGCTGTCCGCGGCGGTCGAGGTCGTCGCGACCGAGCTCGACGCCAACCGGATGGCGTCGGTCGCCCAGCCCGCCCTGGTCGCCGTTGGCATCGCCACCAGCGACCTGGAGCGCACCGACGACCTGTCCACCGAGGTCGTCCTCAGCCAGCTCCGGGCCATCGTCGCCGACCTGCTGCTGCTGACGGGAATGGACAGCCTCGAGGCCACCGATGCGATCCCACCCGTCCGGCGCTGAGGCGGGCGGCCCGATGAGCTGGGTGCTCCACGTCGACCTCGACCAGTTCATCGCCGCGGTCGAGATGCTCCGTCGCCCCGAGCTGGCCGGCAAGCCTGTGGTCGTCGGCGGCCGCGGAGACCCGACCGAGCGCGGCGTGGTGGCCACCGCGTCGTACGCCGCCCGCGAGCACGGCGTGGGCTCCGGGATGCCCCTGCGCATCGCCGCGCGCAAGCTTCCCGACGCGGTGTTCCTGCCGGTCGACAGACCGGCGTACGACGCCGCGTCCGCGCGCGTGATGGACACCTTGCGCTCCCTGGAGTGGGGTGGCCGACCGGTCGTCGTGGAGGTGCTCGGCTGGGACGAGGCGTTCCTCGGGCCCGGGGCGGGACACGGCGACCTCGGCGACCCGCGGGGCTTCGCCCAGCACGTCCGCGCGGCCGTGCTCGCCGCGACCGAGCTGACCTGCGGCGTCGGGATCGGCGACAACAAGGTGCGCGCCAAGATCGCCACGGCGTTCGGCAAGCGCGGCGAGGGCGACGGCTCGGGGATCGGCTACCTCACCGCGGTCGAGTGGTACGACGTGATGGGCGACCGGCCCACCACCGCCCTGTGGGGCATCGGGGCCAAGATCGGCAAGCGGCTGGCAGCGCTCGACATCCACACGGTGCGCGAGCTCGCCGAGAGCGATGCGCGGGTGCTCGCCGACGCGATCGGCCCCACGATGGGCCCGTGGTACCACCGGCTCGGGCGGGGCGCCGACACCAGCGCGGTCGACGCCACGCCGTGGACCCCGCGCGCTCACGGCCGCGAGGAGACCTATCAGGCCGACCTCACCTGGGACGTCGTCCCGGGCGAGCTGCGGGCACTGACCGCGCGGGTCGTCGAGGACATCGACCGCGAGGGCCGGCCGGCCGCGCGGGTGGGGATCAAGGTGCGCTACCGGCCCTTCGTCACGGTCAGCCGGTCGCTGACCCTGCCCGCGCCGTCCCACGACCTCTCCGTCCTCGCGGACGCCGCGGTCTCCCTCCTCGACCGGGTCGAGCACGACCGGCCGGTGCGCCTGCTCGGCGTCCGCCTGGAGATGGTCGAGCCTGAGGGGGGCTACGCGCGCTGACCTGCGTCGTGAGTCAGTGGGGGGAGCCGAGCTGTCGAGAAGGGGCGGGCATGGACTGGCAGGCGTGGCACCGAGACTACGACGACCCAGAGTCGCCGGTGTCGCAGCGGCTGGCGGAGGTCCGGACCCGGCTCGCGACCCTGCTCGGGGCGGTGCGCGGGCGGCCCCGGCTGCTCAACCTGTGCGCGGGAGACGCGCGTGACACGGTCCCGGTCCTGGCTGCGCTGGCCGGCGCGGGACGCCGGGTCGATGCCTGCGCGGTCGAGCTGGACGCCGAGCTGGCCGGCGCGGCGCGGCGGTCGGCCGAGGCGGCCGGGGTCACCCTCGACGTCCGGACGGCGGACGCGGCCGACCCGGCGACGTACGCCGACCGGCTCCCGGTCGACGTGCTGATGCTGGTCGGGGTCCTCGGGAACGTCTCCGACGCGGACGGCGGGACGACGATCCGGGCAGCGGCCTCGATGCTGGTCCCGGGCGGCGCCGTCCTGTGGAGCAGGAGCGACCGCTTCCGCTCGGAGCCGGGTCACGACTACGCCGACCCGGCCGCCTGGGTGCGCGACCGGTTCGAGGCGCAGGGCTTCGAGACCACCGCCTACGTCGTCCCTGCGCAGGGGCACTGGCGGCTCGGGGTCGCGAGGCTCGCCACACCGTCGCCGGCCCCGCTTCCGGACCGCCTGTTCACCTTCGTCCGCTGACCCGTCCCGCGCACGCCACTAGGACCGTCTCGAGACCAGCAGGTCGCGGAGCGCGGCGAGCCAGGCCCCGTGGCTCCCGTCGTACGGCGCCAGGCGGCGGGTCACGGCCTCGTGCACGCGGTCGCACGACTGCGCGGCAGCGCGGACCACGTCGTCGGGATAGCCGAAGGCGACCCGGTGCTCGGCGAACTCGTCCTCGTCGTCGACGAACACCGAGTCGTCCACGCGACGGATCACGTCGAGGTCGAGGTCCACCGCGCGCACCGTGCTGCCCTCCCACACCGGCGGGGTGGTGATGTCGACGTAGACGTCGACCCAGTCGCGAGGCTCGCCGTGGAAGCCGGCGAACCACCCGCGCTCGCCGTCGGGCCCGTCCGCGGCGGGCACCAGCGCGACCTGGTCGTTCTGGGAGACCAAGGCGTAGCCGGGCCTGCTCATCGGGGTCCCCGCCGGGAGCCCGAGCCAGTCGCCCTGGTCGTCACTGCCGAGCCACAGCGCGCCGTACTCCCAGTGCGGCTGGTCCCCCCACTTCGACATCGCGACCCACACCGGATGCCCCACCTCGAAAGCCACGCCCGAACCGCCTCCGTCTCGCTCAGCCGACGTCGTAGGCGTCGGGGTCGAACCTCGCCAGCGCTCGCCGGAACGTCACCGTCGACCTCGGCCAGAGCGTGGTGTTGCGGCCGTGCGCGTCGAGATACCACGACGAGCAGCCGCCGGTGTTCCACACGGTGTGCCTCATCCGACGCTGGAGGGCGGCGTTCCACCGTCGTTGGACGTCGGCTCGCGGCTCCACCGCGTCGTACCCGCGACGGCGCATCGTGCGGATCGCGTCGCGGATGTAGGCCACCTGCGACTCGATGATGAACACCATGCTGGTGTGCCCCTGGCCGGTGTTGGGGCCGACGATGGTGAACAGGTTGGGGAAGCCGTGCACCGTCGTGCCCTTGTACGCCGACATGCCGCCGTCGGCCCACTCCTGGGCGAGGGTGCGGCCCTCGCGACCGACGATGCGCTCCGCGATCGGGAGCTCGGTGGTCAGGAAGCCGGTGGCCACGACGACCACGTCGACGGGGCGCTCGACGCCGTCCGCGGTCACGACCGAGCCCGGCGTGATCCGCGCGATCGGGTCGGTGACGAGGTCGACGTTCGCCGAGGCGAGGGCGGGGTAGTAGGTGTTGGAGCGCAGGACGCGCTTGCAGCCGAGCCGGAAGTGCGGCGTGAGCCGCTCACGCAGCGCGGGGTCCGCGACGGCCTTGCGGAGGTTCGCCAGGGCGGCCCTCTGGGCGGGGGCGGCGAGGCGTGGCTGCATGGTGAACGCCGGCACGTAGCCCTCGTGCGCCCAGTAGATGCCGGTGCGGTAGACCCGGGCCAGTCCCGGCAGACGGCGCAGGGCGACCCGCTCGAGCCGGGGGTAGCGGCGGTCGTTGCGCGGGATCACCCAGGGGGCGCTGCGCTGGTAGACGTCGAGGTGGCCGGCGACCTCGGCCAGCTCGGGCACGATCTGGATCGCGGAGGCACCGGTGCCGATCACCGCCACGCGCTTGCCGGCGAGGTCGACGTCGTGGTCCCAGCGCGCGGAGTGGAACAGCGCGCCGGCGAACGACTCGATGCCCTCGATCGCGGGCAGGCGTGGCTCGGAGAGGCCGCCGGTGCCGGTGACCAGCGTCTTCGCCAGGACCTCGCCCGACGTCGTCCGACACCGCCAGCGACGCTCGGCGTCGTCCCAGACCGCGCGCTCGAGCTCGGTGTCGAAGACGGTCCTGTCGAGCACGCCGTACTCGCGGGCGAGTCGCCGGAGGTAGGCCTGGATCTCGGGTTGCGGCGAGTACGACGACGTCCACTCGGGGTTGCGGGCGAACGAGAACGAGTAGAGCTGGCTGGGGACGTCGCAGCACGCGCCCGGGTAGGTGTTGTCGCGCCAGGTGCCGCCGACCTCACCGGCTCGCTCGATCACCGCGAGGTCGCCCTCGCCGTCCTGGGCCAGCCTGATCGCCGCGCACAGACCCGCGAACCCGGAGCCCACGATGAGGTGGTCGACCCGCTCCGGGAGGCTCATGGGCCCCGACGCTACCGCGACCTAGCCGGTCACGAGCCGGTGGACAGGTCGTAGACGGTGACCCCGTCGACGGTCTTGGCGGTGAACGTCGACTCCACCCAGCTGGTGATCTGGGACGCCGTACCGCTGCCGCCGCTGCTGCTGCCGGGACCGCCAGTGCCGCCAGCGCCGCCCGCGCCGCCAGCGCCGCCCGCGCCGCCCGCGCCGCCCGCGCCGCCAGCGCCGCTCGCGCCGCCGCCGAGGGTGCCGCCGCCGCCGATGAAGTAGTGGATCCGCCCGGCCGCCACCCAGGCCTTGAACTGCGCCAGGGTCGGGCTCGGGTCGCTGCCGTTGAACCCGCCGATCGCCATCACCGGCCTCTGGGTCGCCAGCTGGTATCCGGCCGCGCTGTTGGACCCCACGGTCGCGGCCACCCAGGTGTACGACGACGCGTCGGCCTCGAGCAGGTCGGTCAGGGCCGTGCTCGACGTACTGCCGTCGAGCAGGCCGCCGGTGCTGGCCCGGCTCCCCGTGCCGGTGCTGCCCGCGCCCGTCGGCGGCGTACCGCCGAAGCCACCGCCCTGCCCGCGGCCCGGCCCGGCGCCCGGCCCGCCGCCGAAGCCTCCGAACCCGCCCGTGCTGGCCGGCCCGGCGCTGGGGATCGAGCCGCTGTGCGCAGTGCCGGCCGTGTCCAGGGAGTACGCCGCGGGGGCGGCCAGGCCGGCGAGGACCGCGGCCACGGCCACGGCGGAGGCCACGGCGCGCGGCAGGTGGCGGACGGCGACGATCATCAGGGCCGCCGCGAACCCGACGGTCGCCACGGCGTACCGCAGCCACGGGTGCCACGACGCGTCGCGGGCCAGCAGCTCGGTGGCCAGCGCCGTGGTCATCGCGACCGTGAGCCCGAGGATCCCGGAGGCGACCAGCGAGCGGCGGTGGCGCCACAGGGTCCACGAGCCGATCCCGACCAGGGCGCCGATGGCCGGTGCCAGCGCCACGGTGTAGTAGGGGTGGAAGATCCCGGCCATCAGGCTGAAGGTCAGGCCCGTGACGACGAGCCAGCCGAGCCAGAGCGCGAGCGCCGCCTGTGTCAGGCGTCGGCCGCGCGCGAACCACAGCCCGGCTGCTCCCAGGACGAGCGCGGCGGGCAGCAGCCAGGCGACCTGGGTGCCGACCTCGCTGCTGAACATCCGGAGCAGGCCGGTGGCGCCCCACTGACTGCCGCCGCCCCCGAAGCCACCGCCTCCGCCTCCGACCGACCCGGTCTCGGAGCCGTCGAGGCGCCCGAAGCCGTTGTAGCCGAGGGTGAGCTCGAGGATCGAGTTGTGCTGGGACCCCCCGATGTAGGGGCGCGACGCCGCGGGCCAGGCCATCACGATCGCGATCCACCAGCCTGCCGCGACGACCAGGCCGGCGAGCGCCGCCAGGAGGTGCATCAGCCGGCGCCGCCACGCGACGCCCGCGAACACGGCGTACACCAGGACCAGGGCGGGCAGGACCAGGAACGCCTGGAGCATCTTGGCCAGGAACGCGAGTCCGACCAGCACTCCGGCCAGCACCAGCCAGCGGGCCGCCCGGCGGCCGCGCGGGTCGCCCGTGCTCGTCGACGCCTCGACGGCACGCAGGGTGGCGTAGGCCGATCCGACCAGCAACAGGACGAGCATCGCGTCGGGGTTGTCGAAGCGGAACATCAGCACCGCCACGGGGGTCAGGGCCATCGTCGCGCCGGCGAGGAGCGCGGCGACCGCGGATCCCGTCGTACGCCGGACCGTCGCGTGCAGCAGCCACACGGCGCCGACGCCCTCGAGCGCCTGCGGGACCAGGAGGCTCCACGACGACAGCCCGAACACGCGGACCGACAGGCCCATCGGCCACAGGGCCAGGGGCGTCTTGTCGACGGTGATGCTGTTGGCGGCGTCGGAGGAGCCGAAGAAGAACGCCTTCCACGACTCCGAGCCGGCCTGGGCGGCGGCGGCGTAGAAGGAGTTGGCCCAGCCGGAGGCGCCGAGGCCCCAGAGGTACAGCAGCGCCGTCGCGACCAGGAGGAGACCGAGGGCCGCGCGGTCGGCAGGCACGGGGAGCCGCCGGACGCGGCCCTCGGCCGCTCGCGGACCGTGCTCGACGGACGGCGCCCGCCCGCCGAACGTCGTACGCAGGGCACCTCGCCGGCGGTCCGAGCGGTACGCCGGCGGCTGGGCGTCCCGGGTGAGGCCCGGGCTGGCGGAGGAGGTCTCGGAATTCATGTCCTCACGGTGACCACCCCGACTGGCAGGCCCCCCTCGCCCCCCTGTGCCCCCTCTGTGAGACCGCCTTCCGGATAGTCCCTGACAGAAATGCTGCGAAATCGCCGGGCTGACGACGTTTCTGTCAGGGACTACCGAGATTTTCCAGCGACTGACTATCTGGGGAGGTGGACGGTGAGGGTGGTGGAGGAGGGGTGGGAGACCAGGGTGACCGAGCCGCCGTGGGCGGTGACGATGGCGTGGACGAGGGAGAGG
The DNA here is from genome assembly GCF_036267815.1 of Nocardioides sp. Lineage (GTDB taxonomy): Bacteria > Actinomycetota > Actinomycetes > Propionibacteriales > Nocardioidaceae > Nocardioides. The sequence continues at coordinate 8,947 of NZ_DATAVI010000033.1, forward strand.
CCGAGGCCGGCGCCGCCCTGGACCGCGCCCAGAGCGACGCCGTCCGCCACCGCCGCCCGGGTCCGCGAGGTGTCGCCGCGCACGAAGCGCTCGAACGCCGTGGCCGCGAGGTCGGGCGGGAAGCCCGGACCGTCGTCGTGCACCGAGAAGCCGGACGCCGTGCCGGTCACCGTCACGGTCGTCCCGGCCGGCGTGTGCTTGCGCGCGTTGGCCAGCAGGTTGCTCACGACCTGGTGCAGCCGGTCGGCGTCGCCGGTGACCTCGACCGACTCCGCGGGCAGCTGGAGCCGCCACCGATGGTCCGGCGCCACGACGCGGGCGTCCGACACCGCCTCCACCAGCAGCCGCGAGAGGTCGACCGTCTCGCGCGCCAGCGGCCGGCCGGCGTCGAGCCGCGCGAGGAGCAGCAGGTCCTCGACCATCGCGGTCATCCGCGCCGACTCCTCCTCGACCTTGCCGAGCGCGGTCGTCACCGCCCCCGCGTCGTCGGGACGACGGCGGGCCAGCTCGGTGTAGCCGGCGATGGTCGTCAACGGCGTGCGGAGCTCGTGGGAGGCGTCTGCGACGAACTGCCGCACCTGCTGCTCGCTGCGGTGACGCTGCGCCAGCGAGCTCTCGACGTGCACCAGCAGCGTGTTCAGCGCGGAGCCGACCTGGCCGACCTCGGTGCGCGCGTCGGTGAGGTGCTCGGGCACCCGTGGTGCGATCGCGATCTCGCCCTCCGCGAGCGGGAGGCCGGCGACGGTGTGCGCGGTCGAGGCGACCTCGCGCAGCGGGCGCAGCTGACGGCGTACGACGTACGTGGCGGCGCCGCCCGCGCTCGCGATCGCGAGGAGCGCCAGCAGCACCTCCCACCAGATCAGGGTGGAGACCACGTCGTCCACGCTCTTGGTCGGGAGCCCGGCCGCGGACCGGTCGTCGGGGGAGACGACCACCCGGTAGGAGCCGAGCGAGTCCAGGTGCACGGTGTGTGCCTGGTCGTCGGCCGGGACCGAGCTCAGCTCGTCGCCCATGGAGGGCAGGTTGCGACCGGTCTGGTTGCCACTGGTGCGCTGGACCTGGAGGGAGGCCACCCAGGAGTTCCCGTCCGCGCCGCCACGCCGCCACGCCAGGAGGGTGCCGACCTCGCCGCGACCCAGGCCGACCCCGTACGGCGGCGTGGCCCCCGGGGGGTCGTCCCAGTGCTCGCCGATGAACTGGGCGCTGCCCAGGGAGGCCTCGACCCGCTGGTCGAGCTGCCCGGTGAGATAGCTGCGCATCGCGAAGGTGGTGACCGTGCCGATCAGCAGGGTGACGACGAGCACCAGCATCACCGTCGTCACGACCAGGCGCGACGTCAGTGAGGCGAAGGCACGCCTCATGACACCGGTTTGAGCACGTAGCCGGCGCCGCGCATCGTGTGGATCATCGGCTCGCGGCCCGCGTCGACCTTCTTGCGCAGGTAGGAGATGTAGAGCTCGACGACGTTGGCCTGGCCGCCGAAGTCGTAGTTCCACACACGGTCCAGGATCTGCGCCTTGGACAGCACGCGCTTCGGGTTGCGCATCAGGAAGCGCAGCAGCTCGAACTCGGTCGCGGTCAGCAAGATCTCGTGCCCGGCGCGGCGTACCTCGTGGCTGTCCTCGTCGAGCTCGAGGTCGCCGACGGTGAGGACGGACGCCGACTCCGCCCGGCGCGCCCCGGTACGCCGCATGAGGCCGCGCAGCCGGGCCACCAGCTCCTCGAGGGAGAAGGGCTTGGTGACGTAGTCGTCGCCACCCGCGGTGAGCCCGGCGACCCGGTCCTCCACGGCATCGCGTGCGGTCAGGAACACGACCGGGACGTCGGGATCGCCGGCTCGCATCCGGCGCAGCACCTCCAGCCCGTCGAAGTCGGGCAGCATCATGTCCAGCACGACCGCGTCGGGTGCGAACGACTTCGCCGACGCCACGGCCTTCGCGCCGGTGTGCGCGGTCGAGACGTCGAAGCCCTCGTAGCGCAGGGCCATGCTGATCAGCTCGGCGATGTTGACCTCGTCGTCGACTACGAGCACGCGCAGGGGCGTGCCGTCGGTCCGGGTGAGCTCCATGCCGCGAGTCTGGGCGTGGAGTCTGTGCGTTTCCTGTGAGAGCCCTGTCGGGCGCACACGACCCGCTCTGACGCGTTCCACAGGTGCGGCACAGTAAAGCCGCCCACACTGGACCACATGAGTGACGAGACAGGTCCCGTCGAGCCCGGAGCCGAGACTCCGGAGCCGCCCGTACCGCCGGCCGCGCCCGGCCCGGGCCAGCCTGCCTACGCCCTTCCCTACCCGCCGGGCTACCCGGCGTACGCCGCCGGGCAGCCGGTGCCCGCGATGATGCCGCAGCAGCGCCCGCGGTTCGCCGACCAGGTGATGGGCATGCGCGCCGTCGTCGCGACGGCGTTGGCCTGCCTGATCGTGGGCGGACTCGGTGGCTTCGCCCTGGGCCGCGCCACCGGGAACGGCGACAACCGGATGCTGCGCGGACCCGGGATGTTCCAGCAGCGGGGCGCCCTCCCCAGCACGCCCCGAGGCACCCGCAACGGCTCCGGCTACGGCTCCGGAGGCCTCTCGCCGCGCTTCGACGGGACGCCCCAGCGCCGCCTCCAGGGCACTCCACCGCAGGGCGGGACGCAGACCCAGGCTCCCGACCAGCCGCCGAGCCTGGCTCCGGCCAAGCCGAGCCATCGGGCGGGCAAGGGCGGCCGCTGAGCGATCTCTGCGCACCCGCACCCAACCGCGAGGCCCTTGCCGTCGTTCCACCTGTCGACAAGGGTTTTCTCAGGGGGGCTCGCGATGTCGGATCGGTCGGGCTTCGGTGAGTACGTCGCTGCACGGCGTCCGCTGATGTTCCGCACGGCCTTCGTGCTGTGCGGTGACCCCCACCAGGCCGAGGATCTCGTGCAGCAGGTGCTCACCCGCGTGTACGTCGCGTGGCCGCGCATCCAGCGGATGGAGTCGGTCGACGGCTACGTCCGCACGATGCTGGTCAACGCGAACCTCGACCGGGTGCGCCGGCGCCGCGACCGAGTCGGCCTCGAGGGCTTCGACCAGCCGTCGCGGCAGGTCGACCAGGACGCCGTGCTCGACCTGCGCGAGGCCTTGGCCGGGCTCGCCCCGGGACAGCGACGCGTCGTCGTCCTGCGACACCTGTGGGGACTGTCCGTGGAGGAGACCGCTGTCGAGCTCGGCATCGCGCCGGGCACCGTCAAGAGCCAGACCGCCGACGCCGTCTCCCGGCTCCGGGGACTGCTGGCGCCACAGCAACTGGAGGGACCCAGACCATGAACGACCTCGACGACCTGCTCGACCGCATCGACACCCCGCCACTCGACGTCGCCGCCGACGTCGCCCGCGGCGAGCGTGCGCTGCGTCGTCGCCACGGGTGGCAGGCCTCGGCCGCCGGCCTCTCGGTCGCGGCCGTGGCGGCCACGGCCGTCGCCCTGGGCGGCTCCTCGCCGGCGCGCGACTCCTCCCAGGCCCCGTCGTTCCTCGGTGGCCCGGACGCGGGCGTCCACTCGCAGCAGCACCACCAGACCCGGGCCCGCCATCACGACCGGCACCGGCTGCTCACGGTCAAGCAGCGGCTCCGGCAGCTGAACCGGCAGCTGAACGACCCCGAGACGCGGACCGTGCTCCAGACCTACCGCGACGTCCTGGCCCAGCACCTCGACCCGGGCGGCACGAGGCTCGGACCGGTCAACGGTCAGCTCGGGGGAACGGGGAGCTTCGGGACCAAGCTCGACTGGAACCACGGCGGCGAGCTGATGATCGTGGCGGGCACTGCATGGGACCGCTTCGAGGGCTTCTACGGCCCCGACGTGCGAGTGACGCCGACGACGTTCCACGGCGACGCCGCGCGGACGACCACCTACCAGGGCGACCTGATCGTCTCGGTTCGGCACCCCGACGGCACTATCGTCACGCTCGTCGCGAGCAGCTCCTTCGGCAACAACGGCACCAGCGCGTCGTCCCTCGACCTGACCACCCGGCAGCTGCTGGCCGCGGCGGCCGACCGGCGCATCGTCCTGCCGTCCTACCTGAGGTAGCGCGACGGCGGCGCCCGTCACGGGTGGGCGTCGTAGGTCCGCAACGCCATCAGCGGGCAGGTGCGGACGGCGTGCGAAGCGGCGGCCTCGTGCCTGCGCGGCACGGCGGGGTCGCGCTCGCGCGACCGAGCGACGGGGAACCCGAAGTCGTCGACGTCGAGCAGCTCGGGAAGCAGCTCCGCGCAGCTGCCGTGGCCGTCGCACCGCGTCCAGTCGACGTGCAGGCGGGTGGTCACGACGCCACCGCCTGCCGTGACGTGGGGCACCAGCCCTCCAGATGGGCTGCCACGTGGCCGGCGAACACCTCGAGCGTGGAGCCGACGAAGCGCAGGGTGCCGTCGGGGTGGGCGCACGCGCCGCGACCGGTGACCAGCTGGGCCATCCGGGCGATCTCGGCAGGCAGCGACCGGTCGCGCACCCCGGCGGCGAGCCGGCGAAGGTTCCGCGCCACGTGGGGGAGCCCGTTGACGCAGGGTCCGCACTGCCGGGCCGACTCTCCGGCGAGGTAGTCGGCGACGTCGGCCGCGAAGGCGAGCGGGCACCCGCCCTCGCCGAGGACGTGCAGCACGCCTGCCCCGACGGCGGCGCCGTACGCCGCGAGGTCGCGGCGGGTGAGCCCGACGCCGAGATCCGCGGCCGGCACCCAGGCGCCGTGGTACCCGCCGACGAGCACGGCGACCGGGCGCACGGGCCACGCCGGGGCGATGACGTCGCAGAGCCGGGTGCCGCGGTCGGCCTCGACGACGCCGGGTCGCTGGACCGCGCCCGAGATCGTGAACAGGGAGGTGCCGGGGTCGTCGCGGGTGCCCGCCGACCGGAACCAGTCCGCGCCGTGCCGGGCGACGAGCGCGACCTGCGCGAGCGTCTCGACGTTGAGCACCAGGGTCGGCCGCCCGGCCACGCCGGACTCGCTGACCCGGGTGAACGGGTCGCGCGGAAGGCCTGGGCGCCCGTTCAGCCGTCCGACGAGGGCCGTCTCCTGGCCGGAGACGAAGCCGCCGTCGAGCTGCACCACCTCGACCCGGCGGGCTCGAGCAGCGGCTGTCGCGGGTGCGGGATCTGCCTCCGGGCCGACCGCGAGCACACCACGCCGGGCCCGCATCGCCCGCGCGAGCACCTCCAGCCCGTCCAGGACGAGGTCGGGGCTGTGCGCCAGGAGGACCGCGTCCTTGGAGCTCAGGGGCTCGCCCTCCATGCCGTTGCCCACGACGACCGGCCTCCGCGCACCCGAGGCGACGGCCCGGACCTTGGCCGACGTGGGGAAGCCGGCGCCCCCGCGGCCGGTCAGGCCACTGCGCTCGATCTCCGTCAGCAGGGTGTCCAGCGCCGGGCGCGTCAGGTCGGCTCGTGCCTCAGCGGGGTCGAGGAGGCGCCGGGTCGTCGTGAGCGAGGTGGTCATGCCGTCCTCCTGGGGTGCCGCACCCAGCCGCGACCGGAGTACGACGGGGAGAGGCGCCAGCCGAGCGCGGCCATGACCGACGCCACGCACGCGACGGCGAGGGCACGGAACCACGGCGTCGCCGCGTCGGTGCCGCTGCCGAGCGCGTGCAGCAGGGCAGAGGGCCACAGGGCGTACGTCACCCAGTGGACCGCCTTGAAGGTCGTCGGCCCGACCCGGTGCCGCAGTAGCGACACCACCGTGACGACGCCGAGAAGGTCGACGGAGAGGGTCCCGAGACCGAGCCACAGCGGCCGGTAGCTCCCCAGGAACGGGAGCACGACGTCGACGAGGTGCAGCTGGGCGTAGGGGTCGAGCAGCAGGGTGACCACGTGGGTGAGCACGAGGCCGGTACCGGTGAGCGCGGCCGTCCGATGGAGGTCGCTAGTGCCGAACCTCCCCAGCAGCGGCACCCTCCGGCCCGAGCGCGCGAGGATGCCCAGGACGATCGCGGTCGTCAGCAGCACCAGCGCGACCACGCCGGTCCCGCGACCCAGCGCCCACAGCGCGGAGTCGAAGCCGGCGCCGGTCATGCCGCGGCCTCCCTCGGCCAGGCGCCGACGCGCACGACGCGACGCTGCTGGTCGACGAGCCGGGCGGTGAGCCCGCGGTCGGCCAGCCAGCCGGTCGCCTTGCGGCCGAGCACGATCGCCGCGGTGGACGCGGTGTTGGCCTCCACGCAGGTCGGCGCGGCGACGGTGGCGCTGCGCCACACCGGTGCGGCCGGAGCCGCGGTCCGCGGGTCGACGACATGGTGGATCCGCACGCCACCCCGCCGCCAGGTGCGGCGCACCGTCGACGAGGTCGCGACCGCCGCCCCCTCGGTCAGGGTCACCTGGCAGGCCGGGTCGTCGGGGGTGTCGCGGACGAGCACCTGCCAGCCGCCGTCGGGGGTGGCGCCGGCGGTGGCGATGTCACCGCCGATCTCGACCAGCACCCCGACGCCCACGACGTCGGCCGCCCGGTGCGCGAGCAGGTCGGCGGCCCGTGCCTTGGCCGTCGCGCCGAGGTCGAGGACGACGTCGCGCGGCAGCTCGAGGTGGTCGCCGTAGAGGTGCACGCGCCGCCAGCCGGGCACGGACCTCGAGATCTGCACCGGCGGACCGTCGGCAGGGAGCAGCTCGATGCTGCGGTCGTAGCCCAGCTCGCGGAGGGCCGAGCCGACGGTCGGGTCCACCAGCCCCCCGCTCGCCTCGGCCGCGTCGAGGGCGGTGCCCATCAGGTCGGCGAGCATCGGGGAGAGCCGCGACCGACCCGGGGTCAGCATGGAGAGCTCGGAGTCGGGACGGAAGCGCGAGCACGCGCGCTCCACCTCGTCCAGGCCGGAGCGGACGATCTCGACGACCGCGCCCAGCGCGGCCGGTGCGGTGACCGCGACCCGCCCGGTCGTGCTCCAGATCGCGAAGTCGCACGCCGTACCCACGTCAGGAGCCCTGGGTCGTGGCTTGCGAGGCCGTGCCGCTGGGGGCCGTCACGGTGGCTCGCGAGCCGCTCGAGGAGTGCCGCGACGAGTGGCCCGACGCGGAGTGTCCCGACGTTCTCCTGGAGGTGGTCCCCGAGGTCTTGCCGGAGGTCGTGCCCGAGGACGTCCCCGAGGTCGTGCCCGAGGCCGTGCCCCCGGTGTGGGTGGCTCTGCCGATCGCCGCCGAGGTCCCGAGGGCACCCACGATGCCGAGGACGGCGAGAGCGGCCTGGAGCCGTCTGCTGCGCTGCATGGGAGTCATGCCTCGACCCTCGCCACGGCGCCTGTGTGGATGCTGTGAACGCCGTGAGTCGCCGGTGTCGGTTGCCTGACGACAACCTGCCGATGCGCAACTCGGTGGGAGAACGTCGCCTCGGTGAGGAAGAATCTGCGGCGTTGTGGACATCTCCTTCCCGGCCGAGCTGCCGATCAGCGGCCGTCGCGACGACATCGCCGCCGCGATCCGCGACCACCAGGTCGTCGTCGTCGCGGGCGAGACCGGCTCGGGCAAGACGACCCAGCTGCCGAAGATCTGCCTCGAGCTCGGCCGGGGCCAGGGTCGGGGCCAGGGTCGGGGCCAGGGTGGGGGCCCCCGAGGACGCGGCGGCCTGATCGGCCACACCCAGCCGCGACGGATCGCGGCGCGCTCGGTGGCGGAGCGGCTCGCCTCGGAGCTGGGGACCGAGCTCGGGGGCGAGGTCGGGTACCAGGTCCGCTTCACCGACCGCACCTCGCCGGAGACCCGGGTCAAGGTGATGACCGACGGCATCCTGCTCGCCGAGCTCCAGCGCGACCGGCAGCTGCGGCGCTACGACACGATCATCCTCGACGAGGCGCACGAGCGGAGCCTCAACATCGACTTCCTGCTCGGCTACCTCAAGCAGCTGCTGCCACGGCGCCCCGACCTGCGGCTCGTGATCACCTCGGCGACGATCGACCCCGACCGGTTCGCTCGTCACTTCGCCGAGCGCGACGGCCGCCCCGCGCCGGTGATCGAGGTCTCGGGGCGCACCTACCCGGTAGAGATCCGCTACCGGCCCCTGGTCTCGACCGGGGTCCGCGGCGAGGAGGGCGACGTCGACGACGAGGGCGAGGTCGTCGTCCGCGACCAGACGGAGGCGATCGTCGACGCCGTGCGCGAGCTGTCGGGGGAGGGGCCCGGTGACGTGCTGGTCTTCCTGCCCGGCGAGCGCGAGATCCGCGACACCGCTGACGCGCTCGCCGACGTCAGGCCTGATCCGGGCCGCACCCTCGAGGTCGTGCCGCTCTTCTCTCGGCTCTCGGCCGCCGAGCAGCACCGCGTCTTCTCCTCGCACCCGCAGACCACGCGACGCGTCGTGCTCGCCACCAACGTCGCCGAGACCTCGCTCACCGTCCCGGGCATCCGGTACGTCGTGGACTCGGGGGTGGCGCGCATCTCGCGGTACTCCATGAAGACCAAGGTCCAGCGCCTGCCGATCGAGGCGGTCAGCCAGGCCTCGGCCAACCAGCGCTCCGGGCGGTGCGGGCGGGTCGAGGCCGGCATCGCCGTACGCCTCTACTCCGAGGAGGACTTCGAGGGCCGGCCGCCGTTCACCGACCCCGAGATCCTGCGCACCAACCTCGCCTCGGTGATCCTCCAGATGTCGTCGCTGGGTCTGGGCGACGTCGCCCGGTTCCCGTTCGTCGAGCCGCCTGACCGGCGCCAGGTGACCTCCGGCGTCCAGCTGCTCGAGGAGCTGGGGGCCCTGGTCGCCAAGGGCAGCACACCGACCCCGGACGACGTCGCCGGCGGGAGCCGGCTGACCCGTCTGGGACGCCGTCTGGCCCGGCTCCCGATCGACCCCCGGCTGGGTCGGATGATCCTGGAGGCCGAGCGCCTCGGCTGCGTCCGCGAGATCCTGGTGATCGCCGCGGCACTCTCGCTGCAGGACCCCCGCGAGCGGCCGTTGGAGGAGCGGCCGCAGGCCGACCAGCTGCATGCCCGGTTCAAGGACCCGACCTCGGACTTCCTGTCCTGGCTGAGCCTGTGGCGACACCTGCGCGCCCAGCAGCGGGAGCTCTCGAGCAGCGCCTTCCGCCGCATGTGCCGCCGCGAGTACCTCAACTACCTCCGGGTCCGGGAGTGGCAGGACTTCGAGTCCCAGCTGCGCCAGGTGTGCCGCGAGCTCAAGGTCGACCTGGGCAAGGGCGGGATCGCGACGGTGCCGGACGCCGACGGCATCCACCAGGCGCTGCTGTCCGGACTGCTCTCGCACGTCGGCGTGCTCGAGGAGCGGGCTCCGGGCCCCCCCGGCAAGGCATCTGGAGATCGACGCGGCCAGCGCGGCCCCCGCGGGCCGCGGGAGTACCTCGGAGCGCGCGGCACCCGTTTCGCGATCTTCCCGGGCAGCGGCCTGCGCGGGAAGAACCCGGCGTACGTCATGGCCGGCGAGCTGGTCGAGACCGGTCGCCTCTGGGCGCGGCAGAACGCCGCGATCAGCCCGGAGTGGGCCGAGCGCCTCGGTGAGCACCTGGTCAAGCGCACCTACAGCGAGCCGCACTGGTCGGCGAAGCGCGCCGCCGTGATGGCCTACGAGCGGGTCACGCTGTACGGCGTTCCGCTGGTCACCGAGCGGCTCGTGCAGTACGGCCGGGTCGACCGCGAGCTGAGCCGCGACCTGTTCATCCGCCACGCCCTGGTCTACGGCGAGTGGTCGAGCCGGCATCGCTTCCTCGTCGAGAACCAGCGTCTCCTCGACGAGGCCGAGGAGCTCGAGCACCGCGCCCGCCGCCGAGACATCGTGGTCGACGAGGAGACGCTCTTCGAGTTCTACGACGCGCGGGTCGGCGCCGAGGTCGTCAGCGGCGCCCACTTCGACTCCTGGTGGAAGGGCGTGCGTCAGCGTCGTCCCGACCTGCTCACCTTCGACCCGGCGATGCTCACCCACGAGACGGCCGACGAGGTGCAGGCGACCGACTATCCCGAGACCTGGCAGCAGGGTGAGGGGCTCACGTTCCCGATCAGCTACCACTTCGAGCCGGGGGCCGCCGACGACGGGCTGACCATCGACGTGCCGGTGGCCACCCTCAACCGGGTCGCGGCCGACGACTTCTCCTGGAACGTGCCCGGCGTCCGCCACGAGCTGGTGACCAGCCTGATCAGGAGCCTGCCGAAGAGCCTCCGCGTCTCGTTCGTCCCGGCGCCCGACAAGGCCAGAGAGTTCCTCGCGGCGACCCCGGCCGGTGAGGAGCCGCTGCTGGACGCGCTGGAGCGGTGGGCCCGGTCGACCACCGGCGTCGTCGTCTCGCGCGATGCGTGGGACTGGGGCAAGGTGCCCGACCATCTCCAGCCGACCTACCGGGTGCTGGACGACGGGGGCGCGGAGCAGGCCCGCGGCAAGGATCTCGACGCGCTCAGGGAGCCGCTCGCGGAGCAGTTCGACGCGGCGCTGGCCGCCGTGGCGGGAGCCAGCGGCCTCGGCGCGACCGGCCAGACCGGATGGACCTTCGGCGAGCTGCCGCCGGAGATCCTCCAGCGGCGGGCCGGGCACGAGGTCCTCGCCCACCCCGCGCTGGTCGACGAGGGCTCGACGGTGGGGCTCGGCGTCTTCGGGTCCGCCGAGGAGGCCGCGGCGCGCCACCGGCTCGGCGTACGCCGGCTTCTGCTGCTCGCCCTCCCTGCGGAGCGGGACCCGACCCAGCGGCTCGACACGACGCAGCGGCTCGGCCTCGTGGGCTCGCCGTACCCCACGGTCGCCGAGCTCCTGGACGACGTACGCGCGGCGGTGCTGACCGACGTCGTCGATGCCCATCCGCCGGTCCGCACGCCCGAGGAGTACGACGTGCTCCTGGTGGCGGGCGGCCGGGCCCTGGCCGAGCGGACCGACCAGCTCGTGCTCGACGTCCTGCGGGTCCTCGCGGACTGGCGTGAGACCGACCGGATCCTGCGCGGTCGTGCCGAGCTGGTCACGCTCCCGGCGCTCCAGGACATGCGCGAGCAGCTCGCGCGGCTGGTCCCGCGGGGGTTCCTCGCCGAGGCCGGGGCCGACCGGCTGCGCCGCTTCCCGTCGTACCTCCTGGCGATCCGCAGGCGGCGCGGACGCCTGGACGAGCAGGTCGCCCGCGACCGGCAGCTGATGGACCAGGTGCGACCTCTCGACGAGGCCTACCTCCACCAGCTGGCGGCGCTGCAGCCGGGTCGCCCGCCCGGCGAGAGCCTGCGCCGCGTCCGCTGGATGCTCGAGGAGTACCGCATCTCGCTGTTCGCCCAGCAGCTCGGCACCGACGGTCCGATCAGCGAGCAACGCATCCGCAAGCTCCTGACCCCTTGAGTGCCGAGCTCCGACCACACGACGGGGTGGCCGGGAGGGGGTCGCTACCGTGGACCGGTGAGCCAGCGCCCCCACCACCGACCGCTCGCGCCGGGCGACAGGTTCTTCGAGGGCATCTCCTCGGGCGCGTCCGACCCGCGGCTCCTGGCCGAGGCTGCCGACCGCGCCGCGCGGCTGCTGGTCCGCGGGGCCCACGACTCCGGTGACGATGCCGTTGCCGACCGGGTCCTGCACCTGGCCGACACCGAGGGGATCGAGACGATTGCCGAGCTGTGGTCCTCGCGTCCGGGGGACACGATCGCCGGGTGCCTGTGGCGCCTCTACCTCCTGCGCTCCTGGGTGTACGCCGACCCGGTGGGCGTCGCGCGGGAGTTCGAGGCCGGGCGGGCCCGGGCGTCGGTCGCCCGGGTCGTCAGCGGTGTCGCCGACCCGCCCGGGCCCGAAGAGCTCAAGACGATGGTGGACCAGGTGCTGCGCGGCATCGCCGGCAGCGACTTCGCCGACGTGCTGCTTCGCGCCGCGGCGTTCGCCCGGGTGGTGGCCACCGGTCGTGCCGAGCTGGCCGACACCGACGCCGAGGCGGCCGCGCGGATCCAGTCCGTGGCCGACCAGCTCGACCGCGCCGCGCGCCTGGAGCTCGCCGGCCGGCTGACCTGACGCGCGCGATGCGGACGACTGTGGGGTTCGGGAATCCTCGGAGGGCCGGGCTCGTTACAATGGACGCGTGCGCCGGACCGCGGCAGCCCCGGGTCCCACTATCAGCCGCTTCGAGCGGCCACGCGCCGTGAGGCGCTCCCGGTCCGGCGCACGCTTTCCCGTTCGCAGGGCTCTTGGCCCAGCCGTTAGGGTTTCGGCCGTGCGTGCGAGATCGGGGCGGGGCCGGAAACGGACCAGAGCCCTGCTCCTGAGCACGGTCGCGACCGCCGGTCTGCTGACCTCGTGCGGCTCCTCGGGCTCGTCCGCGTCGACCTCCTCCTCGGGCCCGAGCGACTCTCAGTCCGGCACCCGGTCCGGCTCACCCTCCAGCACGCTACCGAGCCAGCTGCCCCCGGAGACCCTCACGTTCGGCGTGATCGGGTCCTCCGGCGAGATCGCGCAGTACGAGACGATGGCGGAGACCTTCGCGCCCTTCACGCGCAAGGTCACCGTGAAGGTCGAGGGCTGGCCCAACGACGCCGCGATGCTGGGCGCGTTCCGCGACGGCGAGAAGGTCCCCGACGTCTTCCTGGCCAACCAGCGACACCTGACGTACCTCCTCGGCCACCATCTCGTGCAGCCGGTCGACGAGCTGCTCGACGACCGAGGCTTCGACTTCGGCGACGAGTTCCCCCACACCAGCCTGACCGCGTTCGGCAGCGACAACCGCCTGGTCTGCCTGCCGTACGGCGTGCAGCCGTCGGTCATCTACTACAACAAGAGGCTCGTCAAGCTCGGTCAGCTCAAGAGCGACCCCCCGACGCCCGGCCAGGGCTGGTCGCTGGCGCAGTTCGCGGCCGCGGCGCGCTGGGCGGCCAACCACCACCCTGGCGTGGCGGGTGCTGCGCTGGACCCGTCCCTGGTGGGAGTCGCGCCCTTCGTCTACTCCGGCGGCGGGCAGCTCTTCGACAGCAACACCCAGCCGACCACCATGACGCTCTCAACCAGCGCCAGCGTGCAGAGCCTGACCCAGACCGTGCGCGCGCTGCGTGCCCCCGGCACGACCCTGACCAAGGCCCAGCTCTCCCGGGCCTCGGCCGAGGAGTGGTTCCAGCGGGGCAAGCTGGCGATGCTCCAGGGCACCCGCCGCCTGGTCCCCGACCTGCGGACCACCCCGGGTCTGCACTTCGACGTGATGCCGATGCCCAGCCTCGGCACCTCGGCCACCGCGGGCTCGCTGACCGGCCTGTGCCTCTCCTCCCACCCCGGCGACGTCGCCACGGCCGCGGACTTCCTGGCCTACGCCAGCACCCCCGGAGCGCTCGCGCTGGTCTCCTACGGCGGCTATCTCGAGCCCGCCAACCAGACCGTGGCCCTCTCCGACGCGTTCCAGCAGCCCGGACAGCAGCCGAAGCACTCCTCGGTGTTCACCTTCAGCGTCAAGAGCATGGTCTATCCCCCCGACCTGGGTCAGTGGGACGACCTGGAGGAGGCCGTCGACCCGCTGATCGCCAACCTCCTGGACGCCCGGCCCTCGCAGGTGCCGCGGCTGGCCCGCCAGATCGACCGCGCGTCGTACCGCGTCATCGGGCCGAGGTACGGCCCCAGCGCGAGCCCGAGCCCGAGCCCCTAGACGGTCTGGAGAGGCTCAGGCCCGGAGCACCACGTCAGTCCGGCTGAGCCGAGACGACGGCTTCGGCGAGCATCGAAGCGGTGAGGGCGACCTGCCACTCGCGCGCGCCCAGCTCGCGCAGCTGCGTGGCCACGGCGGTCTCGTCGGACCCGGCGGGCTCCCACATGACCCGGCGCACGGTGTCGGGGGCCAGGAGGTTCTCGGCCGGCACGTCGTGCTCCTCCGACAGCCGGGCCATCCCCTCCCGGGCGACGACCAGGCGTTCGGCGGCGACCGGGTCGCGCTCTGCCCAGGCGCGCGGCGAGGGCGGTCCGTCGGTGCGCGGGGCACGCACGGGCAGGGCCTCCTCCGGCAGGCCACGGGCCCGGCTGAGCGCGTCGAGCCAGCGCTCGGCGTAGCGCTGCGCACCTCGCCCGTGGAAGCCCTTGGCGGCCAGCAGGTCGGCCCGCGTGGCCGGGTCGGCCAGGGCCGCGGCGACGATCGCGTTGTCGCCGAGGATGCGGCCGGGAGAGACGTCACGCGAGCGGGCCAGCTCGTCGCGGGCCTCCCACAGCTCGCGCACGGCTGCCAGGAGCCGGCGGCCACGCACCCGGTGCAGGCCGGAGGTACGCCGCCATGGCTCGATGCGCTGGGCGGGCGTGAAGCCGCGCAGCGCGTCGAACTCCTGACGTGCCCACTCGTCCTTGCCCGCCTCGCGAAGCTGCTCGGCCAGGACGTCACGCAGCTCGATCAGCACCTCGACGTCGAGCGCGGCGTAGTCCAGCCACGGCGTCGGGAGCGGGCGCGTCGACCAGTCGGCCGCGGAGTGCTCCTTCTTCATCCGGAAGCCGAGCAGCGTCTCGACGAGGGTCGCCAGCCCGACCCTGGGATAGCCCAGCAGGCGGCCGGCGAGCTCGGTGTCGAACAGCTCCGACGGCACGAGCCCGACCTCGGTGAGGCAGGGCAGGTCCTGCGTCGCGGCGTGGAGGATCCACTCCGAGCCGGCCAGCGCGTCCTGGAGCGGCGCAAGCGAGTCGAACCCGATCGGGTCGACCAGGAAGGTCCCCGCGCCCTCGCGGCGCAGCTGGATCAGGTAGGCGCGCGAGGAGTAGCGGTAGCCGGACGCCCGCTCGGCGTCGATGGCGACCGGACCAGCGGCCGCGGCCAGCGCGGCGCAGGCGTCGACGAGCGCCGGCGGGGTCTCGGTCAGCGGCGGCAGGCCGTCGCGCAGCTCCAGGAGCGGCGCGGGCGGAGTCTCCTCCTGCTCGGCGACCTCCGGAGTGCCCTCGTCGTCGCTCGCCGGGTCGCTCGGCCGGTCGACGGCATCGGCGCTGGGGGAGGTGCTGGTCTGCGAGAGGTCGTCGGAGTCGGGAGTCATGGTGTGGTCGTCAGTGACCGGCTCCGCGCCGGCCACGACGACTGGGCATGGCGGTCACGCCCTCGGGGACCGGCGGCAGACCCGCCGCCGTACAGAGTAGTTCGGCCCATGCCTCGACGTGCGCGCTGATCTCGAGCCGGCCGTCGGCCAGCTCGGGGGTCCACGACGCCCGGATCTCGATCTGGGCGCTCCCGTCGTCCTCCGACATCGTGCCGAAGCTGTCGGTGGCGACCCGGGTGATGGTGCCCGAGGCCGCGGTGTACGACGCGCCGTGCGCCGTCAGCGCCTCGGTCAGCCAGCTCCAGCCGACGTCGGCGAGGGCGGGGTCGGTGATCATCTCCAGCTCGATCTCGGCGCGGGCGTAGGCGACGCAGCGGAACGTGCCGTCCCACGAGTCGTTGCCGTCGGGGTCGTGCAGCAGGATGATCCGGCCGGTGCTGACGTCGTTGCCGTCGACCGTGACGTCCGCGCTGAGGGCCGTTGCGTACGGGGCGATCCGCTGGGGTGCGGGCATCGGCTCGCAGAGCACCTCCGGGCGCATCCGGGTCTCGGCCATGGCGCGCACCGCGGCCGCGAACTCCGCAGGCTCCGGCGGCGCACCCGAGCCCGGGCGTGCCTCGCTCCCCACCACCATGGGGTCACAGTAAGCCGGGGTGCTACGGCCGATGTGCGCACACGCCGGATGTTTTGCGACCATCTGCCCATGGCCACCGCCCCGGACGCGACCCGCGAGCTGACCCATGACAGCGCCTTCCTGCGGGCGGTGCGCGGGGAGCCGGTCGACCACACGCCGGTCTGGTACATGCGTCAGGCCGGCCGGTCGCTGCCGGAGTACCTCCGCGTCCGCGAGGGCGTCGGGATGCTCGAGTCGTGCATGACCCCCGACCTGGCCACCGAGATCACGCTCCAGCCGGTGCGGCGGTACGCCGTCGACGCGGCGATCTTCTTCTCCGACATCGTGTTGCCGCTCAAGGCCGTCGGTGTCGACCTCGACATCGTGCCCGGGGTGGGCCCGGTGGTGGCCAGCCCGGTGCGCACCCTGGCCGACGTCGCGGCCATCGCGGACCTGACTCCCGGACACGTCCCGTTCACGACCGAGGCGATCACGATGCTGGTCGCCGAGCTCGGGCCGACCCCGCTGATCGGCTTCGCGGGCGCGCCGTTCACCGTGGCGTCGTACCTCGTCGAGGGCGGGCCCTCGAAGGACCACGCGCTCACCAAGGCGATGATGTACGGCGCGCCGGAGGTCTGGGACGCGCTGCTGCGCAAGATCGCCGGCATCTCCGCGGCGTACCTCCGGGTGCAGGTCGAGGCCGGCGCCTCGGCGATCCAGCTCTTCGACTCCTGGGCCGGAGCGCTCACACCGGGCGACTACGAGCGGTCGGTGATGCCCCACTCCGCGGCCGTGCTCGCCGCGGTCGGTGACCTGGGGGTGCCGCGTATCCACTTCGGCGTCGGGACGGCGAGCCTGCTCGGCCTGCTCGCCGAGGCCGGGGCCGACGTCGTCGGGGTCGACTGGCGGACGCCCCTGTCGACCGCGATCGCCCAGGTGGGCGACCGGGCGGTCCAGGGCAACCTCGACCCGACCCTGGTCTTCGCCCCGCCGGAGGTGATGACCGCCCGCGCGGCGGAGATCATCGACGCCGGACGGGCCGCCAAGGGCCATGTGTTCAACCTCGGCCACGGCGTCCTCCCCGCCACCGACCCCGCCCGCCTCGAGCGCCTCACCGACTTCGTCCACACCTACTGACTCCAACGCCGACTCGGCACAAGTGCGCAGTCCCAGAGCGCCGACTCGGCGGAAGTGTGCAGTCCCAGAGCGCCGACTCGGCGGAAGTGTGTAGTCCCAGAGCGCCGAGTCGGCACATGCCGACTCGATGCCGAGCGCGCGACTGTGCTGCCCAGCGACGCCCGGCGGCTCAGTGAGGCTCAGTGAGACCCAGCTCGACGGCCATCGCGTCGACGAGGTCCGAGATCGCCTCGAGCCCGGCGACAGGTCCGCCGGCGATCATCCGGTTGGTCCCGAGCAGGACCGCGCCGGGCGCCCGAGCGCCCACAGCCTCGCGGAAGACGCCGCCGGGGTCGCGCAGGTGGTGATGACCCGGGGCGCCCGCTTCGCCCTCGGTCACCACGTGGGTGACCACCGCCGGCTCCACGCGCCTGGCCCACGCCGTGCACTGCTCCACCACCTCGGAGTCGCGAGCCGGGTCGCAGAACACCAGCAGTCGCGCCGCGGCGTCGCTGAGCCGCCACACGCCGACCGGGCCGGAGCCGTCGTGCAGCAGGCCCTCGGGGATGGGCCGCTGTTCGTACGCCCAGGGATCGCGCCGTACGGCGAACCGCACGGCCAGGCTCGCGGCCACCGCCACGCCGGCGGCGACCAGCAAGGTCGCGGTGACTCCCCAGGCACGGCCGTCGAGACGGCTGAGGCGCTCGGCCACGCCGTCGCCGCGCCAGGAGTCGGCCCAGGTGAGGATCGCCAGCGCGAGCAGCACGACGTTGCGGACGAGGGTACGACGGGTCACCTCGCCCAGGCCGAGCCGCCCGAAGCACGGGCACGTGACCGGGTAGGGCAGCCGGAGGGCGTCCCGGATGACCACGACGTACAGGGAGAACAGCACCAGGGCGGCGAACGCCGCGACGACGTACGACGCGCCGCGAGTCACGACCAACGCCGCGGCCACGACCAGCTCGCCGTAGGGGAGGAGGCGCGGTGCTTGCAGCCGGATCAGCACCCGCGGTACGCCGAGCTGCCGGAAGACCGAGGCGGTGTCGCGCGGGTCGCGGAGCTTGGCCACGGCGCTGACCAGCAGGACCACGACGAGCAGCAGCGGTGGCACCACGAAGACAGCGCTGGACACCGGCTCAGGATAGGCGGGATCCGAGTGCAAGAGTGGGCGGCGTGCCAGACCAGCGACCGGACGCCGTCGTGGTCGGCGCAGGCATCGCCGGGCTCGTCGCGGCACGTGACCTGATGGCCGCCGGCCTGTCCGTTCTCGTGCTCGAAGGGTCTGCCGAGCCAGGGGGCAAGCTGCGCCT
Source organism: Nocardioides sp. (assembly GCF_036267815.1). Taxonomy (GTDB): domain Bacteria; phylum Actinomycetota; class Actinomycetes; order Propionibacteriales; family Nocardioidaceae; genus Nocardioides. The sequence goes on from NZ_DATAVI010000033.1 coordinate 26,854, forward strand.
GGGATCCGTCGCGGGGGTGGCCGTCGACGTCGGCGCCGAGTCGATGCTGGCACGCCGCCCGGAGGGGGTCGGCCTCCTCGCCGAGCTCGGCGTCGAGCCGGTCCACCCGGCCTCGAGCTCGTCGCACCTGTGGACGCGCGACGAGCTGCGGCCTCTGCCGCGCACGCTGCTGGGAGTACCGCTCGACCTCGAGGCGCTCGCGGTCTCCGGTGTCCTCTCCGACGACGGGCTCGCCCGCGCACGCCACGAGACGCGGCTGCCCGTCGACGAGGAAGACGTGTCGGTCGCCGAGCTGCTCGGGTCTCGCCTCGGTCACGAGGTCGTCGAGCGGCTGGCAGAGCCGCTGCTCGGTGGTGTGTACGCCGGTCGTGCGGCGAACCTCTCGGCTCGGGCCGCGATCCCGCAGGTGGTCTCGTTGCTGCGCGAGCACGGGTCGCTGCTCGCGGCGGCGGCCGCCGTCCCTCCCGCGTCGGACAGACCGGTGTTCGCCGGCCTGGAGGGTGGGCTCGGAACCCTGCCCCCGCTGCTCTCGTCCGGGCTCGCGGTCCGCACCGACTCGGCGGTGCGTGCCGTCGCGCGGACGGCGACGGGCTTCCGGCTGACCCTCGGCTCCGCCCGCAGCCCCGAGACCCTGGAAGCAGATCGGGTGGTCCTGGCGACCCCGGCGGCACCGACGGCGCGGCTCCTCGCCGAGGTCTCGCCGGTGGCCGCGCGGGAGCTCGCCGCGATCGAGTACGCGTCGCTGGCGATCGTCACCATCGCCGTGTCGGAGCTGGACGTGGGTGGCTCGTCCGGCTTCCTCGTCCCGGCCGTCGACGGCAGAGACATCAAGGCGGCGACGTACTCGTTCTCGAAGTGGGGCTGGGTCGACGCGGCCAGTGACCTGCGCATCCTGCGCGCATCCGTCGGCCGGCACGGCGAGGAGGCCTCGCTCCAGGTGACCGATGACGTGCTCGTCGCCCGGGCGCTGGCCGAGCTGGCGCGGGCGACCGGCCAGCCGGTGGCGCCGGTCGACGTCCACGTGCAGCGCTGGGGCGGTGCCCTGCCGCAGTACGCCGTGGGCCACCTCGACCGCGTGGCCCGGATCCGGGCAGCGGAGCGAGCCGTCCCTGGCCTGGCCCTGTGCGGCGCGGCCTACGACGGGGTCGGGATCCCCGGAGTCGTCGGGTCCGCCCGCCGGGCGGCCGCTGCGGTGCTCGCGGCACAATGAGGGCATGGCCCCCACCGACTCCCAGCAGCACGACGCCGAGCAGACGAAGGCCGCTCGCACCCGGGAGCTGAACGACACGATCCGCTACACGATGTGGTCCGTCTTCCGGCTGGCCGAGCCGCTCGGGCCAGTCGAGGGCGGCGCCGACCGCGCCGCCGAGGCGGCGGAGGTCACCGAGCTGTTCGAGAAGCTCGCCGCCGACGATGTGGTCGTCCGCGGCACCTACGACGTGTCCGGGCTCCGGGCCGACGCCGACCTGATGGTCTGGTGGCACGCGCCCACGAGCGAGCAGCTCCAGGCGGCGTACAACCTGCTGCGGAGTACGGCGTTCGGGCGTCGGCTCGTGCCGGTCTGGTCGCAGATGGCGCTGCACCGGCCGGCGGAGTTCAACAAGAGCCATCTCCCGGCGTTCCTCGCCGAGGAGGAGGGCAGGGCGCACGTGTGCGTCTACCCGTTCGTGCGGTCCTACGAGTGGTACCTCCTGGAGGACGCCGAGCGCCGGCGGCTGCTCGCCGAGCACGGCCGGATGGCGCGTGACTACCCCGACGTCCGAGCGAACACCGTGTCGAGCTTCGCCCTCGGCGACTACGAGTGGCTGCTCGCGTTCGAGGCCGACGACCTGTCTCGCATCGTCGACCTGATGCGACACCTCCGCGGCTCCGAGACCCGCCGCCACGTCCGCGAGGAGGTGCCGTTCTACACCGGAGCCCGCACCTCCGTTGCCGACCTTCTCGCCCGCCTCCCCTGACGCGTCCCGACGGACGCGCGGGGCTCTCCGTCAGCTCTCGACGTCCGCGGACGAGGGCTCGGACACGGGCTCGAGCCTGAGGGAGACCGAGTTGATGCAGTAGCGGTCGCCGGTCGGCGTGCCGTAGCCGTCGGGGAACACGTGGCCCAGGTGCGAGCCGCAGTTGGCGCAGCGGACCTCGACCCGCTTCATGCCGTGCGAGCTGTCCTCGATGTACTCCACCGTGTCGGTGAGCGGCTGGTAGAAGCTCGGCCAGCCACACCCGGAGTGGAACTTCGTGTCGGACTCGAAGAGCTTCGCCCCGCAGGCCTTGCAGGAGTAGACGCCCTTGGTCTCCGTGTCGGTGTACTCGCCGACGAAGGGGCGCTCCGTGCCGGCCTCGCGCAAGACGGCGTACTCCTCGGGCGAGAGCTCCTCGCGCCACTGCTCGTCGGACTTCTGGACCAGGTAACCCATGGCACCAGGCTAGCCTGAGGACCATGGCGAAGACGCCCGCGGCGGAGGTCCGGGCCGGCGATCGGTCGGTGCGGGTGAGCAGCCCCGACCGGGTCATCTACGAGCGGACCGAGCGGACCCCCGAGGTCACCAAGCTGATGGTCGCGGAGTACTTCGCCAGCGTGGGCGACGGGCTGATGCGCGCGCTGCGCGACCGGCCGACCGCGCTGGAGCGCTGGACGTCCGGGGTCCGACCGGGAATGAGGCTCGCCACCGGCCCCCTGGACAAGGACGCCGACGCGTTCTACCAGAAGCGGGTCCCGAAGGGCGCGCCCGACTACCTCGAGTCGGTCCGGGTGACCTTTCCCTCCGGCCGCACCGCCGACGAGATCTGCCCGACCGAGATCGCGGTGCCGGTCTGGTGTGCCCAGATGGGGACCCTGACCTTCCACCCCTGGCCGGTACGCCGCGTCCCCGACGATCCGACCAGTGTCGACCGGCCCGACGAGCTGCGCATCGACCTCGACCCGCAGCCGGGGACGACGTTCGCCGACTGCGTGCGTGTCGCTGGCGTCGCCAAGGAGCTGCTGGAGGAGCTCGGCCTGCAGGGGTTCCCCAAGACCAGCGGCAACCGCGGCGTCCACGTCTACGTCCGGATCGAGCCGCGCTGGGAGTTCGTCGACCTCCGCCACGCCGCCATCGGCTTCGGTCGCGAGCTGGAGAAGCGGGACGACGGCGTGACGACCGCGTGGTGGAAGGAGGAGCGCGGCGAGCGGATCTTCGTCGACTTCAACCAGAACAACCGCGACCGCACCATCGCCTCGGCGTACTCCCTCCGCCCGGTCGTCGGCGCGCCCGTGTCCACACCCATGACCTGGGACGAGCTGGCCGGTGTCGGCGACCCCAAGGAGTACAACCTCTTCACGGTCCCCGACCGTCTGGCCGACGGCGACCCCTGGGCCGCGATCGACGCCGAGCAGTACTCGCTGGAGCCGCTGCTGGGCCTGTTCGAGGAGCAGGGCTCCGTCGAGCTCAACTACCCGCCCGACTACCCGAAGATGCCGGGCGAGCCTCCCCGCGTGCAGCCCAGCAAGAAGGTCGAGTCGCACTGGGACGAGCACGGCAACCGGATCCCTGACTGAGGGGGGTCGAGGCAGCCGCGGGCCTCCTCGATGCATCGGTCCGACCGGCAGCTCGCTACTCGCGCTCGGCGGGTGGCCCCCAGCGCAGCACCAGCCTCCAGCTGAACATTCGGCGCTCGGGACGTGCGGCGAGCATGCGACGACGAGCAACGGGACGACGAGCCGGGCAGCACCCGCAGCCACAACCACAGGGTGACCAGCACCGGCACCACCGGGACCGCGACGGCCAGCGCGACGTGGTCGGACCAGCTCATGGAGCCTCAGTCGGACCGCGTCTCGGAGTCCCGGTCGAGGCGGTCGTCCCCCTTCCGGAGACCCGGCCGGCGGGTTCGCGCTCCACCCCCAGTGGGGCCCAGACTGCGCGCACCAGGCTCGAGCGTCCTCACCCGTGGAGGCGCTTGTGCGCCGATGCGCCCCGCCTCTGCATGAGCTGCGGGGCGCAGGGGCCGTCACGAGCCTCGCGGCTCGCCCCGTGGCGGCTTCCCTCGGCTCGGTATACCTCCGGTAGATCGCGTCGAGGGTGCATTCGATCATGGACCACGGGAGGAGGTCTTGGTACACCCCTGGGGGCGTATGTCTGCACCGGGCCGAGCGCACTACCCTGCTATCGCGGCCTCACCGTCGCAGAATCGGTAGGTGGTTCGACCACTGATGTCCAAGACGGTGAGGCCGTCTGTCCCGTTCCCTGGTGCCGCCGTCACATGCGGCTCACCTTGCGGAGCCGGGCGAGGACTCCGGCACGTGGTCGCCGAGGATCGGACGGCGCCGCGCGACCGGGTGCGTTGATGGCCAGGAACTCCAGTCCCCGCGGGCCGGCGAGCATGAACCTCTGGTGACCGGTGTCGACCGCGACGCACTGCCCCGCCGCGAGCGGCACCTTGACGTCGTCCAGCACCAGCCAGCCGGCGCCGCCGAGCACGACGTACACGTCCTCGACGCGGTCGCCGACGTGGTCGTGTCGCACCGTGGACTCGCCCGCGGGGAGCCGGATCTCGCACAGCTCGAAGGCCGTGACCCGCAGATCCGCACTCAGCCGTCGGTCGAACGGGCGCGGTTCGACGTCACGGCCCTCGTCCTCGGTGACGGGCTCCGGGTCGACGATCCTGTAGCTCACGCCCACCTCGTACCCCGTCGGAGCGGGGCATCTTCGCGTCAGGCGGCAGCGGGTCGGACCATCGGCCAGATCGGAGGGCCACCCTCCGGCAGGTCGTACATGCCTTGGTGCACGAAGCCGAGCCGCTCGTACAACGCGGCACTGCGCTCACTGCTCGCCTCGATGTAGGCGGGCAGGTGCTCGCTGTCGCAGCGGTCCAGCGCCGGTTGCATCAGCGCGCGGCCCAGGCCGGCGTCCCGCAGGCCCGGCCTGACCGCGACCCACCTGACGTAGTAGTGCGGCTGGGTCGGGTGGTGCTCCTCCATCACGCGCTGCACGCGGATGGCTCGTGTCAACCACCGGCCGTAGACCCGCAGCCACCGGAGCGCGGTGCGTCCATCGGTCTGCTTGGGCATCTGCCACTGGTCGGGCGGCAGCACGATGCAGCCACCGACCAGGCGGCCCGGGGACGCCGCGTCGTCGGCGGTGAGGACCAAGCCGCCGCGCGGCAGCGCCAAGACCTCCAACTCGATGGCGAACATCCGCCGGAGCCGGGCTTGCCGGCCTAGGCGCTGGGGCAGCATCCACCCGGTGACGGCCTCGCCGACGAATCCTTCGGCCATCGCGGCGCTCAACGCCGCGACGTCGCCGGCCGTCGCCGTCCGCACCGAGACCATGCCGGGCATTCTAGTGTCGTGCGGGCGGCACCGGTCACGGCACCGGTCAGGCAGCGTGCAGACGCGCCGCCTAATCTTCCCTCATGCCAAGGTGGCGAACGGCGCTCACCGGGCGTCCCTCCGTGTCGGTGGCGATGGCGACCTACAACGGTGAGCAGTACCTGCCCGAGATGCTCGAGAGCCTCGCGGCGCAGACCCGGCTCCCTGACGAGCTGGTGATCCGCGACGACGCCTCCGAGGACGGCACGGTGGGGATCCTCAACGCCTTCGCGCGACGCGTCCCCTTCCGGGTCGAGGTGATCGCGGGCGGGCCGCGACTGGGGTACGCGCAGAACTTCGTGGCGGCCAGCCGCGCGTGCAGCGGCCGCGTGATCTTCTTCGCCGACCAGGACGACTCCTGGCGCCCGCCCAAGCTCGCGACCGTCTCCCAGCAGGTACGGCGACCGGGGGTGCCTCGCGCGTACTTCCACGACTTCGCGCTCGCCGAGGAGGACGGCGCGGTCGAGGCGTCGTACTACGAGCTGCTGGCGCAGCGTGGGCTGCCGCCCGCGGTGTCGATCAAGGGGTGCAGCATGGCGGTGACTCGGGGGTTCGTCGACCTGTGGGGCTGGCCCGCGCCCGAGGCGCCGCTGTCCCACGACTTCTGGGTCGCCCTGCTGTCGACGGCCTTCGGTCAGCGCCGCAACCTGTCCGAGCCCCTGATCGACCACCGGCTGCACGGCGCGAACGCCTCGGGCTGGATCCCGGACGACTCGTCACGGGCGTTCACTGCGCCTGGCGACGGCTCCGGGCCAGTCCGGCTGCTGGTCGACCTGGTGCTCAAGGGACCACGCGTGGGGGCCCGGACGCGGGCCTTCCTCGACGTCCTCGACGAGCGCGGCGGCGGCGTCGACCCGGTGGCCGCGCAGCGGCTGCGCCGGCTCCTGCGGGTCAACCGTAGACGGCACCGCGACGACGGCGGCGACTGATCGCTCCTGGGTGCTCAGGAGCGGACGTTCATCGTCTCCCGGGTCCACGCGGGCACGTCCGGCTTCACCGGGTGGTAGAGCTTCCCGGGCTGCTGGAAGGCGCTGGGGTCCTCGTGGAAGTAGTGGTCGCGGACCGGGCGGAAGCCGAAGGTGAGGTCCTTCGGGCGTCCGGCCGGTGACTTGCCGACGTAGACGCTCCGCTCTCGACCCGCGGGGACGAACGAGCCCTCGCCGCCGAAGTCCTCCACGCGCAGCCCGGCCTCCCGGGCGACGGTCGGCACGACGAACTCGTAGTGCCCGCGCCACGCCGGGTCGGCGCCCGCCGCGGCGTAGGCATCGAGCAGCGCGCGGCTCAGCCGCATCATGGGGTTGAGGGACCGGACCCATCGCTCCTCGGGTACGCCGGACGGCGCGCCGGCACTGCGCCACCAGGGCCACCTCGGCTGCTCGTGGCGGTACATCAACGTCGTGCTCAGGAGGTCGGCGTCGTTGTCGGCGAAGCGGCCGAACAGGTCGCTCCAGTGGCCGGCCAGGTCGACGTCGTACTCGAACACCCAGAGCTGGTCGGCGCCTTGGTCGGCCGCGAGGCCGCGCAGCACCGGGACGAGCAGGGTGTCGAGGTAGCCGCCCTGCACGCCGCCGTGCTGCTGCATCGCCCGGTAGCGCGCGGGCATGACCTCGGCCGGGTCGTCGTAGCCGAACGACGCCTCGGGGCGGGGGAGCGCGTCGTGGCTGAACACGAACCGCCAGCTCACCAGGTCACCGCTCTGGGCGACCAGCCGGTCGAAGTGCCGTCGGATCCGCGGCGACTCCCGGTGGGTGAGGAAGATGCCGGCGGCGGTCACGCGCCGGTGACGCCCTCGCCGGAGCCGGCCTGCTCGTCGAAGTTCTCGTGCTCGAGCAGGTGGAGGACCGGGACCCCGATCCTGCGGCGGGCGCGCGAGGTCCAGTCGAGGTGGAAGAACTCCGACACGACGTGCGACCGGGTCACGATGATCGCCTCGCGCCCGTCGACCGCCGCCACCTCGCCCGCCAGGGCGTCGATCGGGTCGTCGTCGACGACCTTGCCGTCAGCGGTCGCCCCGGCGGAGGTGAGCGCGTCGAGGGTCGCCTGGAGGTCGTGCGCGGAGTTGCGCTCGGTCTCCTCCCTGACCACCTCGACCGTCTCGGGATCCACCGGGATCCGCGGCGAGGCCAGCGTGTCGGCACTGATGGAGCCCATCGCGGCCTCGATGCGCGCCGCGGCATCCTCCAGCGGCAGGAGGACGTGGTACCGGACGTCTTGGTGCTCGGCCACCAGCTCCTCGTGCAGCGACCGAACCTGGGCCGCGTCGGCGGCGCTCAGCGCCTCCTCGACCAGCAGCACGACGTCGTAGGTCTCGCTCATGGCCGGAAGCCTAGGCCACCGGCGCTAGGGCGCCGGGCGGGCACCGAGGACGTCGGCGAGGTCGTAGCCGACCGGCTCGTCCAGCTGGTCGTAGCCACAGCTCTCGGGGTCGCGGTCGGTGCGCCAGCGGCGGAACTGCGCGGTGTGCCGGAAGCGCCGTCCCTCCATGTGGTCGTAGGCCACCTCGACCACGAGATCGGGCCGCAACGGCGTGAAGCTCAGGTCCTTGCCCTGGCTCCAGCGGCTCTGCGTGCCGGGCACGCGATCCGGGTTGGCGGTCAGGAACTCCGCCCAGCGGCCCCACGGATGCTCCTCGATCGGCACCACCAGCGGCTGGAGCTGCTCGATCAGCTCGGCGCGACGTACCTCGGTGAAGCTCGCGCTGACGCCAATGTGCTGGAGCTGCCCGTCGTCGTACAACCCGATCAGAAGGCTGCCCAGCAGCGGCCGCTCGGGGGTGCTGGACTTGTGCTCGCGGTAGCCGGCGACGACGACGTCCGCCGTCCGCTCGTGCTTGATCTTCAGCATCGTGCGGGCGTTCTCGACGTACGGCGCTCCCAACGGCTTGGCGACGACGCCGTCCAGCCCCGCTCCCTCGAACTGGTGGAACCACTGCTCGGCGCGGCTCGGGTCGGTGGTGGTCGCCGTCAGGAAGCACGGCCCCGCCGCTGGCTCCAGGGCCTTCTCCAGGGCGGCACGGCGCCGCGCGAACGGCCAGTCGACGTACGCCGTGTCGCCGAGCGCCAGCAGGTCGAAGGCCACGAACCCGGCCGGTGTCTTGTCGGCCAGCATCTCGATCCGGCTCTGCGCCGGGTGGATGCGCTCCTGGAGCACCTCGAACTCCAGCCGGTCGACGCCCTGCTCGTCACGCTGAGCCACGAAGACCTCGCCGTCCAGCACCGCCCGTGCCGGGAGCTGCTCGCGCATCGCCGCCACGACCTCGGGGAAGTACCGCGTCAGGGGCTTGGTGTTGCGGCTGGCCAGCTCCACCTCGTCGCCGTCCTTGAACACCAGGCACCGGAAGCCATCCCACTTCGGCTCTATTTGTACGTAAGGAAGCTGCGCGAGGGCCTTCTCCAGGGTCGTGGTCTTCGCCAGCATCGGGCGGATGGGCGGCATCACCGGAAGGTCCACGATCAGGACTCTAGCTCCGCCGATGCGATCGTCCGATGAGCAGCGTGGTTGGTAAGGAAGAGGTCTCTCAACTGGTCCCACCAGCCCAGCAGTGAGCCACGCACCGTTAGTCCGAGCCAGAGCCTTCCGGGGAAGGATGGACGAAAGCCTCGAACCCGCGCGGCTCGCGCTGGACAGTCATTCGCGGCGAAGTGACGCAACTCTGCAACTGGCTCGTCAGCCCTTCCAAACCGCGCAAGTTCGGGGATGCGTGCTCGTTGGGTGGCTCCGGAAGCAGAGCGACCTCTGCCATCCTTGGCGAATGGAAACCCACGACGATGGCTTCGCACGGGGTTCATTCGTCATGGAAGTCCCGATGTTTGCGTCACAGTACGTGGAATCGTTGACAGCGACTGGCGCCCGCACGGGGTGTGCTTCAGGGTTCTTCGCCAGGAACAGTCGGGGGGAATACTTCCTGATCACGAATCGACACGTTGTCACCGCGCAGAATTGGGAGACTGGACAGATCGAAGGCACGGCTCCATCGGCCCTCCGGTTCAGTGTGCCGTTGTCCGTGCCGTCGGGTGCGGGCGGCTTCTGGACGAGCGCGTCGGTTGCGCTCGGCTACGACGATTGGTCGCCCGAGTGGCTCGAACACTACAAACACGGAAGCCATGTCGACGTCGTTGCGGTTCCACTGCATCAACTTGCCTATGAGTCGCTGCCAGAGGGCTACGAACTGGACCTCGTTTGCTACCCCATAGACGGCGCTCCGGCGCAACTAAGCATCGCCAACGACGTCTTCGTGATTGGGTTTCCAGTAGGTGCGCATCCGCTGCGAGATGGAGCCGTCCCCATTTGGACGCGAGGCTCAATTGCCTGGCCGCCCCGCCTGGATTGGCACGGCAGGCCATGCTTTCGGATCGACTCTCGAACCCGCCAAGGTCAGTGAGGATGTCCCGAGTTCCGTGGAACTTCGGTGGCGGTCCGGTGAGCATCATGCTGCGCTCACGTCTTGAGTGTTGCAGTCGGCATCGACAGTCTGGCCTGCGACATGTCGTTCCAGTGCTGCTCGCAGGGCTGGGAGGTGGAGGTGGCCGTTCACCCGCCGGAACTGGGTGCGCGCCTGGACCATCCCGGCCGCGCACCAGCGCAGCGCCATCTGCCCGTCTCGCCAGCGCTTGACGTTCTTGGCGTGCTCGCGGCAGATCCCGATCATCGACTCGATCGCGTTGGTCGAGCGCAGTGTCCGGGCCAGCGTGGGTGGCAGGTCCAGGCGCAGTACGGTCAGCGTCTCGGCGAGGCCCTCGCGCAGGCTGCCTGCGGCGCCGGGGTGGGTCTTGTCCAGCTCCCGGGCCAACTCCTCGAGCAGCGCCTGGGCCTCAAGCGCGGAGTCGGCGTGGTACGCCGCCCGCATCCGCTTGGTCACCGGGCCGCGCATCTTCTCGGGCAGGTGGTCACGCACATTTCGCAACTTGTGGATCTGACACCGAGCGAGCACCGGGTGGTCGAAGACCTCCTTGACCGCCGCGGTGAGTGCCTTGGCGCCGTCCAGGACGGCCAGGATCGGCTGGGTGACGTCCAGGCCTCGCTCGCGCAAGCCGACCAGCAGCCCACGCACCAAGGTGGTGTTCTCCGTCGATCCCTCGACCAGCGCGAGCGGGTGCTTGGTGCCGTCGACATCGATGCCCAGGGCGACCACACACAGGTGGTCGGCGAAGTGGACGCCGTCGATCATCAACGCGACCAGGTCCAGCTCCGAGAGATCCGCGACGAGCAGGTCGCCCAACGCGTGCTCGGTCATCGCCACGAACTTGCGCGAGACCGCCGACTTGCTCGTCGACCTCGACGCCTCCTCCACGGCCCCACCGACCGGCTCCAACCCGACCGGGTAGCGCCGAGTCGAGAGCCCGCCGAGCATCCGCTCCATCGCCATCTTGCCGAGCAGCTCGGTGGAGTTGAACAGCTCGTAGGCCGGCACCGCCACCTCACCTGTGCCGTCGGTAGCACGGACCCTGGGTCGAGTGACCGGCACCCGGCGGCCGCCCAGGGTGACCGAGCCCGCCTCGGTGCCGTGCCGGCTCGCGGCCCGGTCCGGGTTGTGCTTGCCCTTCGCGCCGCACGCAGCGGTCACGTCTGCCTCCATCAGCTGCTGCATGACCTGCAGCCCAGCGCCGACCGCGAGGGCCAGCAGCCCCTCGCGCATGTCCTCGGCGATCTCCTCCATCGCCACGCTCACCTGCTCGGGCACGGCGAGCGCACTCGTCTGGGTCGTCTTCGTCTGGTAGTTCTTGGTCACGGTGGTCCCCTGTCTCCTTGGGTCGTCTTTGGCGGACGCCCAACACCTACCGCAAGGCAGGCGTCAGGCGGGGGACCGCCACCTCAAGTTCCACGAGAGCCGGGACAACTTCAGGTCAGTCGGGCTCACCCACTGTGTTCTACGCCGACGCCACCATGTCATTCGTTGGACGTGACGGACAGCTCTCGCAGGGTCCTGCGTGGGGGCTTGTTGGCGTGTATGGCGGACGGATACACCGTGACAGCGACATCGGCATCGTTTGGAAGCGCAGTCTTGTCAAGGACCTA
>NZ_DATAVI010000034.1:0-1575 GCF_036267815.1 Nocardioides sp.
CGGTAGTGGTCGAGCACCTCGCGCATCGGGGAGCCGGTCACGATGACCCGGCGCGGGTGGAGCCCCTCCGCCAGGAGGTTGCGGCGGGCGTGCTCGGTGTAGGCGAGGTTGAAGTCGGCGACGTGGTCGACGAGACGACGGTTGGTCTCCTCGGGGACGTTCTCGTCGAAGCAGCGGTTGCCCGCCTCCATGTGGTACGTCGGGACGCGCATCCGCTTGGCCATCACCGCGGCGAGGCACGAGTTCGTGTCGCCCAGGACCAGCATCGCGTCTGGCCGCTCGGTCGCCAGCACCTTCTCGGTCTCGACCAGCACGCCGCCGAGCACGGCGCCCAGCGACGAGGTGTCCACCCCGAGCGCGTGGTCGGGCGGCCGGATCCCCAGGTCGTCGAAGAACACCTGGTTGAGGGCGCGGTCGTAGTTCTGCCCCGTGTGCACCAGCACGTGCTCGATGCCGTCGGTCGCGTCGAGGCGGGCGACGACCCGCGACAGCCGGATGATCTCCGGTCGGGTACCGACCACGGTCATCACCTTCATGGCCGCTCCTCCACCTTCAGGGGGTACTGGTCGGGCTGCGCGGGGTCGAGCAGCTGGTCGGCCCAGAAGACCGTGACCACCTCCTCGTCGCCGACGTTGCGGATGTTGTGCGTCCACATGGTCGGCATGTCGACGAAGCCCGGCCGCTCGCCGGTGACCGGGAACCTGACGACCTCGTCATGGTAGAGCCGACGCAGGGCGATCTCCGCCCGGCCCTTCACCACCACGAACCGCTCGACCTTGTGCAGGTGGTAGTGGTCACCACGCGTCGCGCCCGGCACCGTGGAGGAGACGAACGCCTGCCCGGTGCCACCATGTGCCCGCACGGCCTCGACCAGCTCCCCACGAGCATCGCGGTGCGGCTGCGGATGGATCGGGTAGGCGCCGGGGAAGAGGTAGCTGCGATAGGTGTTGAAGAGATCTCGCGCGAACGCCGTCGAGAGGTCCGGCACGTCGCCGCGCTCGGCGTACAAGCCGTGGAAGCCACGCAGCACCTCCAGCACCTCGACGACGCCGCGCGGCTCCCCCGCCGGTCGCGCGACGTGGCTCTCCCCGCTCTCCGCGGCCACGATCAGGCACTCGGCGGCGGCCTGCACGTGCAGGAGCGGCACCTGCCTGTCCTCGTGGACGGTCGGCTCGCGCCCGGCCGCGACCTCGTGGCAGAACGTCGCGACGAAGGAGTTGTACGACGGCCGGCCGTGCTCGCCGAAGAGGTTCGGCAGGACCACGTCGGCGAAGGTGCCGGGCAGCTGCGCCAGGAGCTCGGCAGCGCGGCGCTTGCCGCGACCGTAGGGGTTGTCGAGCTCGGCCTGGACGCTGTCGGCGTAGACGACGTGCACCGGGCGGGCGCCCAGCGCCGCGGCCACCGTCTGCGCGAGGTCGACGTTCCCCTCCTCGACCGCCTCGTCGGAGTCGGCGCGGTTGACGCCGGCCACGTGGACGACGACGTCGACCTCGGCGAGCAGACCGGCCAGCGTCGAGGCGTCGCCCAGCTCGGCGCGGCCCAGTCGCACCGGCTCGACGCCGCGGGTGGCGGCCA